>NZ_JAKVPY010000011.1:0-134678 GCF_022487945.1 Halomonas flagellata | reverse complement strand
CAGGGATTCAAAAGCCTCGCACTATCAGAATCTCGCTGCTCGGTAGCGAGATGGTGGAGGAACTGGCTGAGCGTTGCTGAGATGCCGGAAGTGCCGCTCAGCAAAGGGCCTGATGAAAGAGGCGGGTCGATGACATCTATTCCGCTGCGGCGGATGCAACTCGGTGGCCAGAAGTGGCACAGCACATCAAGCGCACGATCGGTGGGCACAGTGTCAACCTGGCGCTTGAGGACAGGCACGACCACCGCTTTAGTTTCTTTTTTACCGATGGAGCTAATGCGTCATCGATTGCGCATTACGAAAGCAATATCATTGAGCATGATGAGTTTGGGGCTGTCTTGGAAAGGCAAGAGGCTGGGACTTCTCTTCTGTCCCAAGACTTATGGGGAGAACGCGAGCTTGCCGAGATCTACCCCTACGAGGATTTCTATAAACCCCTGGGATACACCTACTTCAATTCTGGACTCTTCTACAGGGATGCGGCCTATCGCGGCTGGGTGTCGGTGGTGAGAAGCCTGCAAGACACGCCGTTTAGCCGGGATGAGCATTTGCTGATGAAAGCCCTGATGCCGCACCTCAACCGGGCCTTCCTGCTGAACCTGCAGTTGGTGGAGGCAACTCGTGTATCACGGTTGGCTCTCGACGCCTTGGAGCGAGTATCGGCCGCTGTCATCCTGCTGTCGACAAGGGGACGGGTCTTGCAACACAATGTGTTGGCCGAGAGATATCTTTGCCCGACCCGCAAGCTCACCGACTACCATGACCTTAGGTTGCCCGATGCTGCTGCCAATCGGATATTATACGACACCATCACTCGACAATTCGCGACACGCCTCCCCGATGCTCAGGCCTTCATCCCGTTCACCGATGAGAACGTCAAGAAGGTTGCGTTGTGCTTTCCCTGGCGCTCGAGTCCGGAGCAAGTCGACTGGCTAGGGAGAGCCACTGGCAGCATCATATTCATCCTCACGCCGGGGGCTTCACAGCCGTCCACCATTCACCTGGAACGGGCCTATCAGCTGAGCAAGGCAGAGAACCGGGTGCTCATGGGGCTGCTGGAAGGAAATACCGCCGCCGAGCTTGCCGATCGGCTCTTCGTCTCCCAGACCACCATTCGCTTTCATATCCGCAGTCTGTTACGCAAATTCGATAGCCGGAATCAGGTGGACATGATCATCAAGGCCTTAGGCTGTGGTGCCGTCCACTTGGGCTAACGGTGTAATCCCACCCAGTTCGTCATGGAGTATTCTACTCGGCTGACGGGAAGTGGACTTGGGCCACATCCCCGGCCTTCCCGCTAGAAGCTGGATGCACCACCTAACGAGAGATCACGCCTAGAAACGCGGCTTGGTGCGGGCGGTGGCCTCGGCGGTCAGGGGATCCTCGGGCCAGGGGTGCTTGGGGTAGCGCCCGCGCAGGTCCTTGCGCACCTCCGGGTAGCCGTTGGCCCAGAAGCTCTCGAGGTCCCGGGTGACCTGCAGCGGGCGCCGCGCCGGCGAGAGCAGGTGCAGCAGCACCGGCACGCGCCCGCCGGCGATGCGCGGCGTCGCCCGCCAGCCGAACACTTCCTGCAGCTTCACCGCCAGCACCGGCTCGCCGCCGTGCCGGCAGGGCCCGTAGTCGAGCCGGATATGGGAGCCGCTGGGCACCGCCAGCCGCTCGGGGGCGAGCTCGTCGAGCCGCGCGCGCAGCGACCAGTCGAGGCCGTCGAGCAGGATCCGCCCCAGGGGCAGCTTGTCGACCGCCTCGAGGCGGGTGATGCCGTCGAGGTGCGGGCCGAGCCAGTCATCGAGGCTGGCGAGCAGCGCCTCGAGGGACCAGTCGGGCCAGTCGTCGCCGAGCTCGCGACGCAGCAGCGTCACCCGGCCGAGCAGCTGCTCGGCCGCCTCGTCGAAGGCCAGCCGCCCGCGGCGGCGAAGGGCGGCCAACAGCGCCTGGCGCACGGCCTCCGGCGGCAGCGCCTGCAGGGGCCGGCGTTCCAGCACCACCGCGCCCAGGCCGCGGACCTGCTCGCCGATCAGGCGGCCCTGCTCCTCGGACCACTCCAGGCTCGCCCGCCATTCGCGTGTCTCGGGGTAGAGCGCCTCCAGCCGGTCGGGGGCGAGCGCCACGGCGCGAAAGATCCGCGCCCCGCTGGCCTGGCCGTCGAGTTCGGCCGCCACCAGCAGCTCGGCATGGGCCAGGGGGTGATCCTCGGGCAGCGTCGCCAGGCCCCCGCCGGCCAGGCGAAAGCGGCCCGGCCCGACCTGGTGTGCCGTCCGTTGAGCCACCCGCTCCGGATAGGCCAGCGCCAGCAGTGCGCCGAGGGGCGCCAGGTTCGCCACCGCCAGCCGGCAACCGCCGACCTGCGCCAGCCGGCGGGCGTCCTGCTGCCACTGGCGATGGGCCCGGCCATCCGCCAGGCGTGCCTCGAGCGCCCGTTCCAGGTCCTTCTCGCCCTCGAGGTCGCGCCCCTCCAGCAGCGCCACCAGGGCGCAGGCCAGGGGCTGCGCGTCGAGGGCGACGGCACGCTCGAGCATCACCGCCAGCCGCGGATGGGTCGGCCAGCGGCTGCAGGCGCGCCCCAGCGCGGTGAGATGGAAGGCCTCGTCCAGCACCCCGAGTCGCCGCAGCAGGTCGCGCCCCGCGGCCAGGGCCGCGGCGGGCGGCGGGGTCACCCAGGCCAGCTGGTTCGGGTCGGTGATGCCCCAGCGGGCCAGTTCGAAGGCCAGCGGCGCCAGGTCGGCCTGGCGGATCTCCGGCTCGCCGTGGGGCATCAGCGGCTGCTCCTCGGCCCACAGGCGCACGCAGACCCCGGGACCCTGGCGCCCGGCGCGGCCGCGGCGCTGGTCGGCACTGGCGCGATTGACCCGCCGCGTCTCCAGGCGGGTGAGGCCGCTGCGCGGCTGGAAGACCGGCACCCGCTCCTGGCCGGCATCGACGACGATGCGCACGCCGTCCACGGTCACGCTCGACTCGGCGATGGCGGTGGCCAGCACCACCCGGCGCCTGCCCGCCGGGTCGGGGCGCAGGGCACGGCGCTGGGTTTCCAGCGGCAACCGGCCGTGCAGTTCCATGATGGCCAGGTCCGGGCGCCGGCCGGCCAGCTCCCGCGCCAGGCGGCGAATCTCGCCGACGCCGGGCAGGATCACCAGGGCATCGCCCTCGCCCGCCTCCAGTGCCCCGATCACCGCTCGGGCCTGCTGGGAAGCGGCCTCATCGCGGCTGGTCAGGGAGCGATAGCGAGTCTCCACGGGAAAGGTCCGGCCCGGGCAGTCGATCACAGGGGTCGCCTCGCCCAGCGTCTCGAGCAGCGAGTCCACGTCCAGGGTCGCCGACATCACCAGCAGGCGCAGGTCGTCACGCAGGCCCTCCTGGGCATCCAGGGCCAGTGCCAGGCCGAGGTCGGCCTCGAGGCTGCGCTCGTGGAACTCGTCGAAGAGGATGCCCGCCACGCCCTCGAGCATGGGGTCGTCCTGGAGCATGCGGGTCAGCACCCCCTGGGTGACCACCTCGAGCCGGGTGGCCGGCCCCACGCGACTCTCGCCGCGCATCCGATAGCCCACCGTCTCGCCGACCGGTTCGCCCAGGGTTTCCGCCATGAAGCCCGCCGCCAGCCGCGCCGCCACCCGCCGCGGCTCCAGCAGCAGCAGCCTGCCACCCCGGCGCTCATCCCGGCACCAGGGCTCGTCGAGCAGCGCCAGCGGCACCCGGGTGGTCTTGCCGGCGCCGGGCTCGGCCACCAGCACTGCGCGGTTGTGGGCCGCCAGTGCCTCGCGGATGGCGTCCAGCCGCGCCTCGATGGGCAGCGTCGACGGCGAGGTCATCGGGCCTCGCGCGGCCTGACCCCGCACCCCTTGAGGATCACCCGGGTCAGGAAGGCGGTGATCTGCTCCACGTCGGCATCGGAGAGCTCCTCCTTGCCGGTGATGCCGAGCACCTGGGTCTCGAAGTCGGCGTAGTGCTGGGTGGCCGACCAGATCAGGAAGATCAGCCACACCGGGTCGACCGGGTCCATCAGGCCGCGCTCCGCCCACTGCTCGAAGACCCGCGCCCGGGCCTGCACCCAGTCGCGCAGCCCGCCGCTCAGGTACTCCTGCAGGAAGGGCGCCCCGCCGAGGATCTCGGCGGCGAACAGCCGGGACCCCTCCGGGTGGCGACGCGACAGCTGCATCTTGCTGCGGATAAAGGCCTCGAGGACTTCCGCAGGATCGTCCTCCACCGAGATATCATCGAGCAGCGCATTCCAGCGCTCCATCATCCGCTCCAGCAGGCGCACGTAGAGCCCCCGCTTGCTGCCCATGTAATAGAGCACATTGGACTTGGGCAGCCCGGCCTGCTCGGCGATGTCCTGGAGGCTGGCGCCGCGATAGCCGTGCCGGGCGAAGACCCGTTCGGCCGCCGCCAGGATCGCGCGCTCGTTACGCTCGCGCGTCATGCCGTTGGTTTCCCCCTTCTCACGCACGCTCCTCTCGGGAGGCGTCTTCCACTGCGTCATCGGCAACCTCACTGCCCCATGTCGTGTCCGGGCCCTCGCCCAGGCGATCAAGTGTTCGGGATAGTGCACCAGCCCTGTGAAGGGTGCAAACGGGCTTGCAAACCGATCGATTCTGAACCATGCTGGAAACATCCTGACCATATGGTCAACAGTTGCGCGGCATCAGCCACCCACATCAACAAGAGACACTCAACAAGAGACAAGGCGATGATCGATTTCCTGCTCAACGGGCAGCCTCGCCGCTGCGAGGCCTCCCCCGAGACCAGCGTGCTCGAGCTGCTGCGCGAGACGCTCGGCCAGACCGGCACCAAGGAGGGGTGCGCCTCGGGCGACTGCGGCGCCTGCACCGTGGCCATCGGCGAGGCCGGGCCCGACGGGAGCGTCCGCTACCACAGCGCCAATGCCTGCATCACGCCCGCCCACCAGCTCCACGGTCGCCACCTGGTCACCGTGGAAGGCCTGGCCCAAGGCGACACCCTGCATCCCGCCCAGGCGGCCATGGTCGAGTGCCACGGCAGCCAGTGCGGCTTCTGCACCCCGGGCATCGTCATGTCGCTGTTCACCCTGCACGAGCAACAGCACCACACCCCGGCGCCGCTGACCCCGCAGCGGCTGGAGGCCGCGCTCGGCGGCAACCTCTGTCGCTGCACCGGCTATCGGCCGATCCGCGACGCCGCCCTGACCATGGGCGAGCATCCCGAGCAGCGTCCGTTGTGGCTCGATGCGGCGGCGCCGCCACCCGCCGCCCCGGAGACCGATGCCCGCTTCGCCCAGCCGGCCACCCTGGCAGAACTGGTCGAGCTGCGCCGCCGCCACCCCGACGCCCGGCTGGTGGCCGGGGCCACCGACCTCTGGCTCGAGACCACCCAGCGCCTCGAGCGCTTCGAGCGGCTGATCGACGTGACCCGGGTCAGGGAGCTCAACGCCATCGAGGAGACCACCCTCGACGACGGCCGTCCCGGCTGGTGGATCGGCGCCGCCGTCACCTATTCGCGCCTGGAGCCGCTGCTCGAGGAGCATTTCGAGCCCTTCGCCCACCTGCTGCATCGGCTGGGGTCGGCCCAGATCCGCAACCGCGGCACCCTGGGCGGCAACGTCGCCAACGCCTCACCCATCGGCGACACTCCGCCGGTGCTGCTGGCCCTGGGCTCGCGGCTCTGGCTCACCGGCCCCGAGGGCGAGCGCGAGCTGCCGCTGGACGACTTCTTCCTCGACTACAAGAAGACCGCGCTGGGCGAGGGCGAGTCGATCCGTGCCATCTTCCTGCCCCGCCCCGAAGCGGGCCGGACCCTCAAGGTATGGAAGCTGTCCAAGCGTCGGGAGGACGACATTTCCGCAGTGCTCGGCGCCTTCAGCTGGAAGCTCGAGGACGGCATCCTGCGCGAGGTGCGCCTGGCCTTCGGCGGCATGGCGGCGACGCCCAAGCGCGCCGCCGCCGCCGAGGCCGCCCTGGAGGGGCAGGCCCCCTCGACCGCCGCCTTCCAGGCCGCCCGGCTGGCGCTTACGCGAGACTTCCAGCCCATGAGCGACGTGCGTGGCAGCGCCCACTACCGCCAGCTCTCCGCCGCCAACCTGCTCGAGCGCCTGCGCCTGGTCCTGCTTCGTGACCACCAGATGCAGCCGTCGTCCCACACCGACCAGGAGGTGATGCTCCATGCGTACGCTCACTAAGTTCGTTCAGGCGCCCGGCGCCGCACCCGACGTCTCGGACGACTCCGCCAGGGCTCGCGAAACGCAGCGGGGTCGGATCAAGGGCGATGGCCCCCAGGCCCGGGAGACCACCAACCGCGATGACCGCCCCGCCACCAGCCGAGGAGCGGCCGGCAGCGCCAGCGCCCACGAGAGCGCGGTCAAGCATGTCACCGGGCGCGCCGCCTATATCGACGACATCCGCGCCCCGGCCGACTGCCTGCACGTGGCGCTGGGCCTCTCGCCGGTGGCCCACGGCCGGCTGACCCGCCTCGACCTGGACAAGGTGCGGGAGATGCCCGGCGTGGTGGACGTCATCGCCATCGGCGACGTGCCCGGCCACACCGATATCGGCCCGGTGTTCCCCGGCGACCCCATCTTCGTCGAGGAGGAGACCAGCTACGTCGGCCAGGTGCTCTTCGCGGTGGCCGCCGAGAGCCACCGCGCCGCCCGCGAGGCGGTGCGCGCCGCGGTGGTGGAGATCGACGAGCAGCCGGCCAGCCTCGACCCGGTGGCGGCCGCCGAGCGCGGCGAGGTCGTGCGCCCCACCCATGTCCAGCAGAGCGGCGACTGGCAGCGGGCGCTGGCCGAGGCCGCCCATGTGGTCGAGGGCGAGCAGTTCGTCGGCGGCCAGGAGCACTTCTACCTGGAGGGGCAGGCCTGCCTGGTGCAGCCCACCGAGGACGAGGGCGTGGTCGTCTATACCTCCAACCAGCACCCCAGCGAGACCCAGAAACTGGTCGCCGAGGTGCTGGGCATCCCCTTCCATGCCGTCACCGTGGAGATGCGCCGCATGGGCGGCGGCTTCGGCGGCAAGGAGACCCAGGCCTCCCCCTGGGCCTGCATCGCCGCGCTGATCGCCCGTCGCACCGGGCGCACCACCCGCGTCCGCCTGCCCCGGGCCGAGGACATGCGCGTCACCGGCAAGCGCCACCCCTTCCACAACCGCTACCGGCTCGGCGTCGATGACCAGGGGGTGATCCAGGGGGGCGAGATCACCGTGATCGGCGACTGCGGCTACTCGCCGGACCTCTCCGAGGCGATCGTCGACCGCGCCATGTTCCACTCGGACAACGCCTACTCCCTGGGCGAGGCCCGGGTCACCGGCCATCGCGCCCGCACCCACACCGCCTCCAACACCGCCTTCCGCGGCTTCGGCGGTCCCCAGGGCATGATGGTGATCGAGGCGGCCATGGACGACATCGCCCGCCGGATCGGCGAGGATCCGCTGACCGTGCGCAAGCGCAACCTCTACCGCGAAGGCCGCAACGTCACCCACTACGGCCAGACGGTGGACCAGCTCGCCCTGCTCCACGACCTGGTGAGACAGCTCGAGGCCAGCAGCGACTACTGGGCCCGCCGCCGGGCGATCACCGAGTTCAATGCCGAGAGCCCGGTCATCCGCAAGGGCCTGGCGCTAACCCCGGTGAAGTTCGGCATCTCCTTCACCGCCAAGCACCTCAACCAGGCCGGCGCCCTGCTTCACGTCTATACCGACGGCAGCGTGATGATCAACCACGGCGGCACCGAGATGGGCCAGGGGCTGCACACCAAGATCTGCCAGGTAGTGGCCCGGGAGCTCGCCCTCGACCTCGACACGGTGCGCATCACCGCCACCCGCACCGACAAGGTGCCCAATACCTCGCCCACCGCCGCCTCCAGCGGCGCCGACCTCAACGGCCAGGCCGCCCGCGACGCCTGCCTGAAGCTCAAGGAACGGCTGTTCGACTTCGCCAGCGAGCACTTCTTCGCCGAGCTCGGCGGGCTGGACCGCGAGGGCATGCGCCTGGAGGCCGGCCACCTGGTGGCGGGCGAGGGCGAGAGCGAGCGGCGCATCGGCTGGGGCGAGCTCGTCCAGGCGGCGTATCTCGCCCGCATCTCGCTCTCCGAGAAGGGCTTCTACGCCACCCCGCTGATCCACTACGACCGCGCGACCGGCAAGGGCCGGCCCTTCTACTACTACGCCCATGGCGCCGCCGTGGCCGAAGTCAGCGTCGACACCCTCACCGGCGAGTACCAGGTCGACCGGGTCGATATCCTCCACGACGTGGGCGACTCCCTGAACCCGGCCATCGACCTCGGCCAGGTCGAGGGCGGCTTCATCCAGGGCGTGGGCTGGCTGACCAGCGAGGAGCTGAAGTGGAACGAGGCCGGCCGGCTGATCTCCGACGGCCCGGCCACCTACAAGATCCCCACCTACGGCGACCTGCCGCCGGTGTTCAACGTCACCCTGCTGGAGGGCCACCCCAACTCCATGGCCAGCATCTACCGCTCCAAGGCGGTGGGCGAGCCGCCCTTCATGCTCGGCATGTCGGTGTGGTCGGCGCTGCGCGACGCGCTCGCCAGCCTCGCCGACTACGGTGAAGCGCCGCGGCTCGACACCCCGGCCACGCCGGAACGGGTACTGCTCGCCGCCGAGGCGCTGCGCTCGCGGCACCATCCCTGGCCGCCGGCGCAGGGGGACGCATGATGGCCCGGCGTCCTGAACGGGAGCGGCGTCCCGAGAGCTGGCACGCCGCCCTGCACCGCCTGCAGCGCGACGGCCTGCCCCACGCCCTGGCGACCCAGGTCACCAGCGCCGGCTCCACGCCCCGGGAGCCCGGGGCGCGGATGGTGATCACCGCCGACACGGTGTTCGACACCCTCGGCGGCGGCACCTTCGAATGGCAGACCATCGCGGCGGCCAGGGAGCGCCTCGCCTCGGGCGAGCCGGGCATGACCCTCGAGGCATTCTCGCTGGGCGGGCGCAGCGGCCAGTGCTGCGGCGGCTTCGTCAACGTGCTGATCGAGGTGTTCCCGGGCAGCCGGACGACCCTGGCCATCTTCGGTGCCGGTCACGTCGGCCAGGAACTCGTGCGCCTGGCCGCCCCGCTGCCCTGGCGGGTGCTGTGGCACGACAGCCGTGACGACGCCTTTCCCGACTGGGCCGCCGGCCAGCCGGGGCTCGAGTGCCGTCACGCCCCGGACCCGCAGGCCGCGGTGGCGGCCCTCCCCGCCGGCGTCCACGCCCTGGTGTTGACCCACGACCACGCCGAGGACCGCGCCCTGGTCGACGCGCTGCTCAGGCGAGCCGACACGGCCTCGCTGGGCCTGATCGGCTCGAAGAGCAAGTGGGCCAGCTTCCGCACCCGGCTCAGGGCCGCCGGTCATTCGGACGAGACCCTGTCCGGGGTACGCTGCCCCATCGGACACTCGGGGGGCGACAAGACCCCCTACGCCATCGCCCTGGCCGCCCTCGCCGAGCTGCTGCCGCTGGTCGAGACGCCCGAGCGCGGCGACCAGCGCGGCCTCGACCCCGACGAGCTGCGCCGGGTCTTTTCCTAAGCCCCCTGTGGGGTCAGACCCCAAAGTCCGCTGAGGGGTCTGACCCCAAACGATGATGAGCCCTGACGACATGACAACCATCGACTCGCGCCTGCTGCGCGCCGAATTGCTGAGCTTCGAGGCCGACCCCGGCGAGGGCGACACCCCGGCGGCCGGCAGCATACGGCATATCCCGGACGGCGCCCTATGGCTGGAGAACGGCCGCATCCGGGCCATGGACGACTACGCCCGGCTGGCCCCCGAGCTGCCCGACGGCATCGAGGTCATCGATCACCGCGGCAAGCTGGTGATGCCCGGTTTCATCGACAGCCATGTGCACTATGTCCAGCTGGAGATCATGGCCTCCTACGGCCGCCAGCTGCTCGACTGGCTGAACGACTACACCTTCCCCGAGGAGTGCCGCTTCGCCCGGCGCGAGCATGCCGAGGCGCTCTCCGACGCCTTCCTCGACGAGCTGCTGCGGGCGGGCACCACCACCGCCCAGGTGTTCTGCTCGAGCCATCCGGTGTCGGTGGACGCCTTCTTCGGTGCCAGCCAGCGGCGCGGGCTGCGCATGCTCGCCGGCAAGGTGTTGATGGACCGCCATGCCCCCGAGGCGCTGTGCGACGCTACCGAGGGGGGCATCCGCGACACCGAGCGGCTGATCGGCGACTGGCACGGCAAGGGCCGGCTCGGCTACAGCCTGACCCCGCGCTTCGCCCCCACCTCGACCCGGGCCCAGCTCGATGCCACCGGCGGCCTGATGCGCAACGATTCAAGCCTCTGGCTGCAGACGCATCTCGCCGAGAACACCGGCGAGCTCGACTGGGTGGCCGAGCTCTTCCCCGGCAGCCGCGACTACCTCGCGGTCTACGAGCAATCCGGCCTGGTCGGGCCGCGCAGCACCTTCGCCCACGGCATCCATCTGGACCAGGAGATGCGCGGCCGCCTCGCCGAGCGCGGCGCCAACCTCGCCTTCTGCCCCAGTTCCAACATGTTCCTCGGCAGCGGGCTGTTCGACCGGCTGGCGGCCCGCGAGGCCGGCCTCGCCATCACTTACGCCAGCGACGTGGGCGGCGGCACCGACCTGTCGGGCCTGGCGACGCTCAAGGCCGCCTATCAGGTGGGCCAGCTGCGCGGCCAGCCGCTCACCGCCTGGCAGGGCTTCTTCGGGTTGACCCTGGGCAACGCCCGGGCGCTGTCGCTGGACGACCGTATCGGGCGCCTGGCACCGGGCCTGGAGGCCGACTTCGTGGTCCTGGACCCGGCCGCCACGCCGCTGCTGGCCAGGCGACACGCCCGCTGCCAGACCCTCGCCGAGCGCCTCTTCGCGATGATGATGCTCGGCGACGACCGCACGGTGCTGGAGACCTGGGCCGACGGTCGCCGCCAGCACCGCCGCGAACCCTGAGAAATCCGGGCACAATAACGCGATCACTGCCGGCTGGTAGCCAGCACCGAGGAGGACGGCGAACCGGCCGCCATCCTCAGGCGCTCGCCGCCAGCTGGCGGTGCAGCGCCCGGCGGCGCTCGTCGCCGAGGAAGGCGGCCTCGATGGCGGTGCCGGCCAGTTCGATGAAGACTTCCCTCGACCAGCCGAAGGCCCGGTGACAGGCCAGGTAGTTGTCGAGCATGCCACCGCCGAAGTAGGCCGGATCGTCGGAGTTGATCGTCAGCCGCAGGCCGGCCTCGAGCAGTCGCGGCAGCGGGTGATCCTCGATGCGCTCGACCACCCTGAGGCGCACGTTGGAGAGCGGGCAGACGGTCAGCACGGTGCCCTGGTCGCGCAGCCGCGCCACCAGCGCCGGATCCTCCAGGCAGCGCACGCCATGGTCGATGCGGCAGACGTCGAGCCGGTCCAGCGCCTCGCGGATGTACTCCGGCGGCCCCTCCTCGCCGGCATGGGCCACCCGCGGGATGCCCAGCGCCCGGGCCCGCTCGAACACCTCGACGAACTTCGCCGGCGGATTGCCGCGCTCGGCGCTGTCCAGCCCCACGGCGTCGAGCATCTCCCAGTAGGGGGCGGCGCGCTCCAGCATCTGCATCGCCTCCTCGGCGGGACGGTCGCGCAGGAAGGCCATGATCAGCGCCGTGGAGAGCCCCAGTTCTCGCTCGGCCACGCGCCGGGCCAGGCTCAGGCCCTCCATCACCACCGGAAGCGGAATGCCCCGCACCAGGTGCGCCTGGGGGTCGAAGTGCATCTCGACATGCACCACGCCCTCGGCACTGGCACGACGAAAGTAGTCCATGGCCAGGTCATGGAAATCCTCGGCGGTGCGCAGCACGCTCATGCCCCGGTAATAGAGGTCGAGAAAGGACTGCAGGTCGGTGAAGTCATAGGCTTCCCGCACCCGCTCCACCGAGGCATAGGGCAGTTGAATGCGGTTGCGCTCGGCCAGCGCGAACATCAGCTCGGGCTCCAGCGTCCCCTCGATATGCAGATGCAGCTCGGCCTTGGGCAGGCGTTTCAGGAATTCACGCACGACTCACCTCGCTCACGGTCATTTACCGTATCCTGAAATAAACTGACCGTTTGCGCAAAGCCCCTCGGCCGGAAATCGGGGCAAGCGCCGTTGGAAATTAGCGAGGGGCGTCGGACGCCCCACCGTCATAGCTCGCGCAGCAGCGCCGCCAGCCCGGCACGCCGCATCGCGAGCCGCTCCTCGGCCTGTTCCCGGCGCTGCGCCAGCGACGCGATGCGTGCATCCTGTGCCTCCAGCTCGGCCACGTAGCGCTGGCCCGGCTCGGTGTCGATGCCCACAGCGGCGAGATTGTCGCGGATCCTGGCCTGGCTGTCGGCGGCCCGCTGCAGGTCGCGCGCCAGGCCCCTCAGCTCGTCCTCCACCTCGGCGACCCCGCGCCGATGCTCGAGCAGGGCAGCCAGGGCCTCGGCGGTGTCGTCATCGGCGGCATCGGTCCACTGCGCCAGCAGCTCGGTGTCGGCATCCACCAGGGCGACGGTCTGGCTGCGGGTCACCTCTTCCCGGGCCTCGACCACGGCACTGCCACCGGGGTCGAGCGCCACCCCCAGCCGCCGATGGGTGGGGGTGGACTCGACCAGGGCGTCGGAAGAGAAACGCCAGCCCGCCCGCGCCGGATGCTCGATCATCACGCGGCGGGGAGCGCGAGCCTCGCTGTCGAGGGCATAGCGTGTGGTGACCCGCGAGAGCCGCGTGGCCCTCAGGGTGCCATCGACGATGGTGACCCGCGCCAGGCTCTCCTCGGGCCGGGACTCGCTGCTGATGCGCACCTGGCGGTCGGCGGCGAAGCTGGCCAGGCGAGCATCGCCGGCCGGGATGCCCGGCAGGTTGATGTCCCCCACATGGCCGACGCCCTCCTCGTAGACAGTGACCAGCCCCGTCGGCAGGAAGCTCTCGGTGCGATTCTCCAGGCGCACCGCGGCCACGGGATGATCCTCGCCGCGTTCCGGCTGGAAGACCGAGAGCCGCTCGGCGGGCACCCGGGCATCGATATAGGGGACCGACAGGGTCCGCCCCGCCGCCAGATCCACCGGCTGGGGCAGCCGCCAGGTGGCGGCCGTAGCGCCCTGCGTGGCCAGGGCCGGCTGCGCCGGCTCGGCAACGGCGGCCATGTCGCTCGCCGCCCTGCCTCGCGCCAGGGCGGACTCCATCGCGGGGGCCTGCACGGCGCCCCCGTCGGGCCGCGGCGGGGCCGCCGTGTCGGCGCTGACCGGCACCTCGGGACGCGTGTGCCAGTAGCGCTGGAGCAGGCGCTGGGACAGCGTCACCGGGGCCCCGCTGGAGAGCGTCAGGGTCACCGCGTCCCAGTCGGCGCCGCTGGCATTCTCGATCACCGCCCAGGCCTGCAGGCGCGCCTCCCGCTCACCATCGAGCAGCAGCCGGTAGGCGGTCTTCCACACCGGCGCGGCCACCACGTAGGAGAGGCCCACCTCGCGTTCGCCCTGCCCTTCGAGGGCGATGTCGATACGGCGCATCTCGTCGGTGCGCCCCCGCCCGCTGATCCGGGCCGCCTGGCGCAGTCGCTCGCGCAGGGCCGCGTCGAGGATCTCGAGCCGCGCCCCGCTGGCCAGCCTCAGGGTCACCACGCTGCCCTCGTCATCGAGCACCGACAGGGTCCGGGTTTCCTCCTGCCCCTCGCCCCGGGGCGGCCGGACGTCGACGCCGAGCAGCAGCCCCTCGACGCTGCGGCCCCCCGAGGTGGCCCTCACGGGTACCCCCTGCAGGGCACCGGCCAGACGCACCACCGAGCCCAGGTCCTCGGGCCCGAAGGGCAGCCGGCGAAAGGTTTCCTCCACGGCGGCGAGGCCATCCAGCGTCAGGGAGACCAGTCGACCCTCGGGGTCGCGCACCACCAGGCTCTTGAGGATGTCGTCGACCTGCGCCAGGGGCACATCGAGGTGCAGGATGCCGCCCCCCTCCAGCGGCGCGGTCCGGTGTATCTCCGCCAGGCCTCCCGAGGAGAGCGTGACCGCCGCCACCCGCTGCTCCGCCGCCAACGGGCCGGCGAGGCCGCCACCGAACCACAACAGCAAGGCCACGGCACCCGGCCGCACGCCCCGCCACGACGACGCTCTCGCCCTCCGGCACTGTCCCATAGCGATCTTCCCCTCGACGTCCCCCCGACAGGCTATCAGGTATAGCCGTTCAACCGGCCGTCAACCAGTTGCAGGGTGTGCTGCACGCCGGGAGGATCGGCCTCGCCGCCGAGTTGATGCACGAGGTAGACCACCGTGCGCCCGGCCAGCCACTCATCGAGCCAGCGAGCGATGCGCGAGGCGGTCCCGGCATCCAGGCCGGCGAAGGGCTCGTCGAGGATCACCAGGACCGGGTCGCGCAGCACCAGCCGGGCCAGCGCCAGACGGCGGGCCTGCCCGCCCGAGAGCCGGCGGCCCCCCTCCCCGACCCGGGTCTCGAGCCCCCGGGGCAACGCCTCGGCCCAGTCGGCCAGCTCCACCGCCGCCAGCGCCCGCCACAGGTCGGCCACGCTCGCCGCAGGGTCGGCGATACGCAGGTTGGCGGCCAGGCTGTCGTCGAACAGGTCGACCCGCTGGGTCAGCATCGCCACCCGTTCGGCGAGCCGCGACGGTGACAGTCGTCCGACCTCGAGACCGCCCAGCCGGACCCGCCCCTCGGTCGCGCCGAGCCGACCGGCGAGCAGGGCGGCGACGCTGGACTTGCCGGCCCCGGAGCCGCCGGTGATCGCCAGTCGCTCGCCGGGGGCCAGGGAGAACGAGACATCGTCCAGCGCCGGCACCAGGGCCCCGGGGTAGTGCAGCGTCACCCCCTCCAGGCTCAGCGCCGGCGGGCCCGGCGGCAGCCCCTCGCCCGCCTCCACGTCGGGCGGTCGAGCCGCCTCCAGGGCGTTGAGACGCTCGGCGGCGGCCCGGGTGGCCCCCAGCCGCGTGAAGGCCAGGGGCAGGCCGGCCAGGGCCTCGTTCATCGCCAGCACCGCCAGGACCATCATCACCACCAGCGGCCCCGGCAGGGTACCGGCGTCATGGGCCAGGGCCGCCAGCCACAGCACCGCCGCCAGGGTCACGCCCACCGCCACGCCGACCAGGGCATTGCCCAGCGCCGCCCGCTGCCCGAGCCGGCGCTGGTCGGCCTCGATGCGCGCCTCGAGGGTGTCCAGGCGACGGCGATGCTCCGCCAGGCTGCCGTAGGCCTCCAGTTCGGCGAGGCCCTGCAGCTGCTCGATCAACCGCCCCCGCAACCGCTCCAGGTCGGCGACCTGGCGGTGGCTCGTGGCCATGCCGAGGCGTGCCTGCCCCAGCGTGATCCAGGCGAGGGCCAGGCCCAGCAGCACGACCACGGCGGCCCCCGCCGCCGGCGACCACAGGGCGAGGAAGCCCCCCAGCCCGAGCAGCGCCAGGGCCGCCACGGCCGGCGGCGCCAGCAGCCGCAGGTAGAGGCCGTCGAGGGTGTCGATATCGGCAGTCAGGCGGTGCAGCCAGTCGCTCGCCCGGCGCCGCGACAGCGCCCGGTCGTCCAGCGCCGCCAGCACGCCGAACAGCCGGCCGCGCAGGTCGGCCAGCAGCCTCAGCACGGTATCGTGGTTGTAGAGACGTTCGAGATAGCGTGACACCGTGCGGGTCACGGCGAAGGCGCGAATGCCGCCGCCGGGCACGTAGACGTCCAGGCTCGCCGCCAGCCCGGCCACCATCGCCAGGCCGGCCAGGGCACTCGCGGTGATGAACCAGCCGGAGAGTGCCAGCAGGCCCACGGCGGAGAGCAGCGTCAGGGCCATCAGGGCCGCGCCCGCGACCAGCCGCCCCCGCCGCCGGTCGAGCAGGCGCAGCCAGGGGGCGAAGGTGGTGCGCAGGGTGTCCCCGCGCCGGGGGTCAGTCATGCCGGGCCTCCTGCGCCGCTCGTGCGACCGCGCGCCCCCCGACCAGCTCGAGCCGGCGATCCGCCAGCGCCATCAGCGCCGGGTGATGGGTGGCGATCACCAGGCTGCGCCCCGCCCCGGCCAGCTCACCCAGGGCCGCGACCACCCGGGCCTCGGTGTCGGCATCGAGGCTGGCGGTGGGTTCGTCGAGCAGCACCAGCGGGGCCGGCGAGAGGAACACCCGCGCCAGCGCCAGGCGCTGGGCCTGGCCGCCGGAGAGGCCGACGCCCCGCTCGCCCAGCGGCGTCGCCAGCCCCTGGGGCAGGCCGGCCACCAGCTCGCCGAGGCCGGCCCTCCCTAGCGCCGCCCGCATGGCGGGCTCATCGGCCTCGGGTGCGGCCAGGCGCAGGTTGTCGGCGAGGCTGCCCTGGATCAGCAGCGGACGCTGGTCCATCCAGGCGAAGGCGAGGCCGGCGGCCAGCCGCCGCTCGCCCTGCCCGGGGCCGACGAAGCCGGCGAGCAGCTGCAGCAGGGTCGACTTGCCCGCCCCCGACGGCCCGGTGATCGCCAGTACCTCGCCCGGCCGCACCGCCAGGTCCAGCGGCCCCAGCACGCGCCCCCGGCCGGGGTATTCCACCGTGACGGCGTGCAGGGTCGCCAGCTCGCCCGAGGCGGTCGGCACCGGCCCCCGGTCCCCGTCACGCCCGGGAGCGGGCGCCTCATCGAGCAGCGCCACCAGGCCATCGGCGGCCCCCAGCGCCGCGGCCCGGTCGTGGTAGTGCTGCGACAGGGTGCGCAGGGGCTGGAAGAATTCCGGCGCCAGCAGCAGCACCAGCAGGCCGGAGAAGAGCGTCAGCCCGGGCGAAGGGCCGTAGTCGATATAGCCCAGCAGGCCGAAGCCCACATAGATCGCCACCACGGCGATGGCCACCGAGGCGAAGAACTCCAGCACCGCCGAGGAGAGGAAGGCCAGGCGCAGGGTGCGCATGCTCAGGCGCCGATAGTCGTCGGCGGCGGCGTGTACCTCGGCGGTGGCCTCCCGGGTACGGCCGAACAGCTGCAGGGTGGTGATCCCCCGCACCCGGTCGATGAAGTGGCCGGAGAGCCGGGCCACGGCGGCGAACTGCTGGCGATTGAGCCGTTCGGCGCCCATGCCGACCAGCGCCATGAACAGCGGGATCAGGGGCGCCGAGAGCAACAGGAAGAGCGCCGCCAGCCAGTCGAGCCAGACCACCACGACGAGGACCAGCAGCGGCAGCACGACCGCCAGGCGCAACTGCGGCAGGAAGCGGGCGAAGTAACCGTCCAGGGCCTCCACCTGCTCCACCAGTTGGTTGGCCAGCGAGGCCGAGTGGCGCGAGGCCAGGCGCACCGGCCCCAGCCGCGCCAGGTGGTCGAGCAGCGCCGCTCGCGCCCGGCGGCGGATGCGCAGGCTGGCCTCGAGACCGGCCGCCTCCTGCGCCCACTGGGCCAGGGCGCGCAGCGGCAGGATCACGCCCAGGGCGAGAAAGCCCGGCCAGAGTTCGCCCGGGGCCCGCGTCGCCACCACCAGCTCGGATACCAGCCAGGCCAGCGCGCCCATCTGCCCCAGGGTCAGGGCCCCGGCGACCACCCCGGCCAGGGTCGCCAGCCCCAGCAGGCGGCGCTCGGGGGCGGCCAGCTCATTGAGCCAGCGCCGCGGGGTCAGGGCCTCGCCCGGCGTTTCCGGCTCGCTCATGGGCTCAGTGATACCCCTCGCCCACCTTGACCTTGCCGCGGAATACCCAGTAGGTCCAGGCGGTATAGGCCAGCACGATGGGAATCACGAACAGCACACCGAGCAGCAGGAAGAGCTGGGACTCCGGCGCCGAGGCGGCGTCCCAGATGGTGTAGTTCGGCGGCACGATCACCGGCCACTTGCTCGCCACCAGCCCCAGGTAGGTGAAGATATAGACCCCCAGGGTCGCCACGAAGGGCAGCCCCTCGCTGCGGCGGCGGACCGAACGGAACACCACGAAGGCGCAGAACAGCGCCAGGGCGGGCAGGATCCAGATCAGCTGGATATGGTCGAACCAGCGTGCCCAGACGGCCGGGTTCACGAAGGGCGTCCAGAGGCTGATGATCAGGAACACCGCGAGCACCGCGGCCAGCAGTGGCGGCGTGATGCGATAGGCCCACGCCTGCACATAGCCCTCGGACTTCATGATCAGCCAGGTGGCGCCGAGCAGCGCGTAGCCGGCCATCAGCCCCAGGCCGGTGAGCACGGTGAAGGGCGTCAGCCAGTCCAGCGCTCCACCCACGTAGACGAAGTCCTCCACCGCGAAGCCCTGGATATAGGTGCCCACGACCGCGCCCTGGGCGAAGGCGGCCACCGCCGAGCCCCAGCAGAAGGCGCGGTTCCACCAGCGGCGGTTGCGGTGGGACTTGAAGCGGAACTCGAAGGCGATGCCGCGGAAGATCAGCCCCGCGAGCATCAGGAAGACGCCGATGTAGAGCGCCGGCAGGAACACCGAGTAGACCAGCGGGAAGGCCCCCAGCAGCCCGGCCCCGCCCAGCACCAGCCAGGTCTCGTTGCCGTCCCATACCGGCGCCACCGAGTTCATCATCACGTCCCGGGCCGCCTCGTCCGGGGCGAAGGGGAAAAGGATCCCCACCCCCAGGTCGAAGCCGTCCATCAGCACGTACATGATCACGCCGAAGCCGATGATGACGGCCCAGATCAACGAAAGATCGAACATCTCCATGGCTTATCTCCTCCAGGTCGGGGCGGCGTCTTGCTCGAAGGGGGTGTGGGCGGCCGAGAGCGGGCGCATGGGCCGCTCGACCTCGCCTTCCACGGCAGCGTGTTCGTCCTCGGGCAGCATGCCCTGGCGCACCACCCGGGTGAGGTAGTAGACCCCGGCCCAGAACACCACGGCATAGACCGCCACGTAGCCCACCAGGGTGAACAGCGCCATGCCGCCGGTCAGCGACGGCGTCAGGCCCTCGGCATGGGTCATCATGCCGTAGACCAGCCAGGGGGCCCGGCCCGTCTCGGTGACGAACCAGCCGGCGAGCACGGCCAGGAAGGGCGTCACCGTCATCACCCGCATCAGCTGAAGGTACCCGCGATGCGCATAGAGCCGACCCCTGACCCTCAGCCAGAGCCCGGCGACAGCCACGGCGATCATCAAAAAGCCCATCGCCACCATGATCCGGAACGACCAGAACACGATCCACACCGGCGGCTGTTCCTCCGGGGGCAGCTCAGTGATCCCCGGCAACTCGCCGTCCAGGTGATGGGTCAGGATCAGGCTGGCCAGCCCCGGGATGCCGAGCTCGAAGCGATTTTCCTGGGCGTCCTGATCCGGCAGGGCAAACAACAGCAGGGGGGCGCCCTGCTGTGTATCCCAGTTGCCCTCCATGGCGGCCACCTTGGTGGGCTGGTGCTCCAGGGTATTGAGGCCATGGAAATCGCCCACCACCGCCTGGGCCGGCGCCAGCACCAGCAGCAGCCACAGACACATGGAGAAGGCCTTGCGATTGGCCTCGACGTCGCGGCCGAGCAGCAGGTACCAGGCGCTGACGCCGGCCACCACGAAGCCCCCGGTGAGGAACGACGCCATCACCATGTGCGTGAAACGGTACCTGAAGGAGGGGTTGAAGATCGCCGTGCTCCAGTCGGTGATCCGGAAACGGCCGTCGATCAGCTCCGCACCGGCCGGCGTCTGCATCCAGCTGTTGGCGGAGAGAATCCAGAACGACGAGATGAAGGTCCCGATGGCCACCATGATCGAGGCGAAGAGGTGCACGCCCTGGGGCACCTTGCCGCGGCCGAAGAGCAGCACGCCGAGGAAAGCAGCCTCGAGGAAGAAGGCGGTGACCACCTCGTAGCTGAGCATCGGCCCCAGGAAGTTGGAGGCCGCCAGCGAGAAGTTGCTCCAGTTGGTGCCGAACTGGAAGGACATGACGATGCCCGAGACCACCCCCATGCCGAACACCACGGCGAAGACCCGGGTCCAGAACATCGCCAGGCGATCCCAGGCCAGGTTGCCGGTCTTGTAGAAGAGGCCGTTGAGCACGGCGATATAGGACGCCAGGCCGATGGTGAACACCGGAAAGATGGCGTGGAAGGAGACCACGAAGGCGAATTGCAATCGCGACAACAACAGGGGATCCAGTTCCATGGCGCATGCCTCGTCACTGCGATGGGTTCAAAGGGTCGCAAGGGATGCGGCGGCACTCTCCGGTGCCGTTGTGCCTCCGGCCTGGTGCTGGCCCGCCGTGACGCATTCCACCTCGACAGCTCGTCCCGTCAAGCCTAGTTCAGGGACGGGGAGACCATGACGCATCCCGCCGATGATCCGCCTGATGGAACTTTTGGCAGTTTGCGACGTCGCCCCGGGATCATGATGCCGAACGAGGCGTCCCTTGCCGCTGTGTCGCTTTGTCGCAGCCCGGTCGGTCAGACATTGCCGCCCTGCAGCACCAGGTGCACCAGCCAGCTGGTATAGGCAACGAACATCGTCAGCAGCACGGCGCCCTCGAGGCGGTTGATGCGCCCCTGACGCCCCCGCCAGCCCAGGGCGAACACCGCCATCATCGCGGTCATGGTGGTCATCAGGCTCCAGTCGCGCAACAGCACCTCGGTGCCCACCTGGATCGGGGTGATCACCGCCGCCAGGCCCACCACGCCCAGGGTATTGAAGAGGTTCGACCCCACCACGTTGCCCAGCACCAGGTCGTGCTCGCGCCGGCGCAAGGCACTGATCGACGAGGCCAGCTCGGGCAGCGAGGTGCCCACCGCCACCACGGTCAGGCCGATGATCAGGTCGCTGACGCCGAACCCCTGGGCGATGGCCACCGCCCCCCACACCAGGATCCGCGAGCTGACCACCAGCAGCACCAGGCCGATGCCGGTCCAGGCGATCCCGGCGCCCAGCGACATGGGGTGCACCGCCAGGCTCTCCTCCGTCTCCGCCGCCAAGGGATCGGCCCGGTCACGCCGGGCCTGAACGATGCTGGCGCCGATGAAGCCGGCCAGCAGGACCAGCAGCAGCCCCCCCTCCCAGCGACCGATCACCCCGCCCCACATCAGCAGCGCCGAGAGCAGGGTCACCCCCCCCAGCACCGGCAGCTCGCGGCGAATCACCCCCGAGTGCACCGCCAACGGCGAGATCAGCGCCACCAGCCCCAGGATCAGGCCGATGTTGGCGATGTTGGAGCCGTAGGCATTGCCCAGCGCCAGGCCGGGATTGCCCTGCCCCGCCGCCAGCGCCGAGACCATCAATTCGGGCGCCGAAGTACCGAAGCCGATCACCAGCATGCCGATCAGCAGCGGCGAGAGCCCCAGTCGTCGGGAGGTCGCCGCCGCCCCGTCCACGAAGCGTTCGGCGCTCCACACCAGCAGGACCAGGCCCGCCACCAACGCAATTGCAGGAAGCATCATGAGAGTATCTCGGGAACATTCAGGGGTGCATGTTTGACTATGGTGTCGTCCGGGTCAACGTGTCACACTTTCTTACGAGGGTCCGGCCGCCCCCGGATCGACCATTTCAGGGAGAGTGACTGCCGCGGTGCCCAAGCGCTATTTTCGAGTCCCGGCCCTGCCTCGGGGCGACCCCCTGGTGGATCGCTCCCCGCCGGAGGTGCACACCTCGCGTCGACGCCTGCGCGCCTGCCACGAGTGCGACTGGCTGGTGGCCCTGCCGCCGCTGCGCCCCGGCGAGAAGGCCGACTGCCCGCGCTGTGGCCACACCCTGGTCACGCGCCACTTCCGTCCGGCGCAGCGCAGCATGGCACTGGCGCTCTCGGCCCTGCTGGCCCTGGCCATGGCGGTCACCTTGCCCTTCGTCAGCTTCAGCATCGGCGGCATCGGCAACCGCATCGAGCTGTCCCAGACCGCCACCACCCTGGTCGGCTTCCATCAGCCCATCGTCGCCATCGCGGTGATCCTCACCATCATCGTGTTGCCGGCGGTCTATCTGCTGGGCGTGATATGGCTGCAGCTCGGGCTGCTGAGGAACGACCCGCTGCCGGCCAGTCGCAGCATCGCCAGGTCGCTGGCCCACCTGCACCCCTGGATGATGGCCGATGTGTTCATCATCGGGGCCCTGGTGAGCCTGATCAAGATCGCCGGCATGGCACAGATCGAACTCGGCATGGCGTTCTGGGCCTTCTGCGCCTTCGCCCTGCTGCTGCTGCTCACCACCCAGTCCATCGACTCGGACTGGATGTGGTTCTCGCTCGCCGGGGAACCCCGGGCACCGGCAGGCGCGCGCACCGGCGAAACCGCCGCTGCCCAGGGGCTCGCCGGCTGTGCCACCTGCGGGCTGGTCAACCGCCTGGAGCCTGGTCGCCACAGCCACTGCCGGCGCTGTGGCGAACGGCTGCATGCCCGCCTGCCGCACAGCCTGCAGCGCACCTGGGCCCTGCTGATTGCGGCCGCGGTGATGTACATTCCCGCCAATGTCTACCCGATCATGACCACCACCAGCCTGGGCCACAGCTCCCCCTCCACGATCATCGGCGGCGTGGTCGAGCTGATCCAGATGGGGTCCTGGCCGGTGGCCGTGGTGATCTTCGTCGCCAGCGTGATCGTCCCGGTCGGCAAGGTGGTCGCCCTGGGCTGGCTCTGCCTGGTCGTGAAGCGCAGCCACGAGCTCAATGCCGCCACCCGCACGCGGCTCTACCGGATCACCGAGTTCATCGGCCGCTGGTCGATGGTGGACGTCTTCGTGGTGGCCATCCTGGTGGCGCTGATCCGGGCCGGCTCGCTGATGTCGATCACCCCCGGGCCCGCCGCCCTGGCCTTCGGCGCCGTGGTGGTGATCACCATGCTCTCCGCCATGACCTTCGATCCCCGGCTGATCTGGGACACGCCCCTGCCACGCGAGTCCCGGCCGGCCCCCGGCAGCACTCGACAAGGATCCCCCGGATGAGCGATTCCCCGCGCCCCGACGACGCCCCCGAACGGGACATGCAGCGCGCCAGGGCCACGCCCCAGGCACGTCTCTCGCCGATCTGGATCGTGCCGATCGTGGCGATCCTGATCGGGGCCTGGCTGGTCTACGACAACTATCGCAGCCGCGGCCCGCAGATCACCCTGGTGATGAGCAACGCCGAGGGCATCGAGGCCGGCAGCACCTTGATCAAGACCCGCAACGTGGAGGTCGGCCGGGTCGAGCGCGTGGGCCTCTCCGAGGACCTCTCCACCGCGGTGATCACCGCCCGCATGAGCCCCGACACCGAGGACATGCTGGTCGAGGACAGCCGCTTCTGGGTGGTCAAGCCGCGCATCGGCCGCGAAGGCATCAGCGGCCTGGGCACGGTGCTCTCCGGGGCCTTCATCCAGCTCGAGCCGGGCACCAGCACACGCAACATCCGGGAGTTCGAGGTCAGCGACCAGCCACCGGTGGCCCCCGCCGGGGCCGACGGCCTGCGCATCAACCTGGTCAGCCGCCTGGGCCATTCGCTGCGGGTCGGCGATCCGGTGACCTACCAGGGCTATACCGTGGGGCGGATCGAGGACGCCCAGTTCGACCCCCAGACCCGTCGCATGCAGCACCGGCTGTTCATCGAGGCGCCCTACGACACCCTGGTCACCGACGCCACGCGTTTCTGGTCGGCCAGCGGCATCGACCTGCGCCTCGACACCGAGGGCTTTCGGGTCAACGTCGAGTCGCTGGAGGCGCTGCTCGGCGGCGGCGTCGCCTTCGGGGTCCCCGAGGAGCTGCCGGTGGGCAGGCCGGTCCAGCCCGACGCCACCTTCAACCTCTATGCCGATGAGGATGCCGCCCGCCAGGGGACCTTCAACCGCTACCTCGAGTACGTGCTGCTGGTCGACGACACGGTGCGCGGGCTCTCCCGCGGTGCGCCGGTGGAGTTCCGCGGCGTGCGTATCGGTACCGTGGCGGCGGTGCCCTGGAACTTTTCCGCGCCCCAGCCCGACTCCCGCTCGCGCTCGCGCTTCGCCATCCCGGTGCTGATCCGCATCGAACCCCAGCGGCTCGGCATCACCGGCGAGGAACTCGACCTCGACGAGTGGCGCGAGCGCTTCGACCGCCTGTTCGACTTCGGCCTGCGCGCCTCGCTGAAGAGCGGCAGCCTGCTCACCGGCGCGATGTTCGTCGACCTCAACTTCCATCGCGACCTGGCCGACGAGTTCGCGCCCGAGACCTTCGCCGAGCGCAGCGTCTTCCCCACCACCTCCGGTGGTTTCGCCCGGATCGAGGCCCAGGTCACCGACCTGCTCGACAAGCTCAACGCGCTCGACATCGAGCCGCTGCTGGCCGGCCTGGACCGCAACCTCGCCGCCTCCGAGGCGATGCTCGGCGAGGTGCGCGAGCTCACCGCCTCGCTGCAGGGAGTACTCGACGACCCGGACACCCGCGGGATACCGGGCAACTTCAACGCCACCCTGGAGGAGCTGCGCCAGACCCTGCAGGGGCTGTCGCCGGAGTCCACCGCCTACCAGGAGCTGACCGGTGCCGTGGAGCGCCTGGATCGGCTGATGCGCGACCTGCAGCCGGTGGCGCGCACCCTGAGCGAGAACCCCCGTGCGCTGCTGTTCGACAGCCTGGACACGGAAGACCCGCAGCCGCGAGCCCCGAGACGAGATCCCTGAGGAAGGATGCCCATGAGACCCGGACCCAAGACCACCGGAGCCTGGTTGATCGCCGCCGTCGCGCTCCTTTCGCTCGGCGGTTGTGCCAGCGCCAGCTCGCCCTCGACCCGCTACACCCTCCCCGAGGGCAGCGTGGCCACGGCCCCGGTCGATGCTACGGCCGAGCATCTGCTGCTGGTGCGACCGCCACGACTCGCCCACTACCTGGACGTGGAGGGCATCGTGCTGCAGCTCGACGACATCACCCTCAACCAGGCCCGGGAGCACCTGTGGGCCGAGGCCCTGGGCCGCCAGCTCGAGCGCGGGCTGCGGGCCCGGCTGGCCGCACGCCTGCCGGGCACCCGGGTGCTGCTCGACGATGGCAGCGACCGCGGGGTTGACGCGATCCGCCTGCGCCTCGAGGTCGACCGCTTCCAGGGCCGCCATGACGGCCTGGCGGTGGCCGGCGGCCAGTGGCAACTGCGCGGCGCCGACGGCCGCCTGCTCGCCATGGACGGCTTCCACGCCGAAACCGAGCTCGACGCCGACGGCTACCCGGCCCTGGTCCGCGCCCTCGGCCGCAGCTGGGACGAGGTCGCCGACCAGATTGCCGCCGCGGTACGCCGTCAGCACTGACCTCCCGGCGCCATGCACTATGCTGGGAAGACACCTGCGACCCAACCGCCCACAGGGATGTCACCATGCACGAGACCGTTCGGGAGCCATCCTCTCGCCACACCGTCGCCCTCGAGCTCCAGGCCCTGGCGCGGCAGGCCCGCGAGGCGCTGCTGACCGTGCTTGCCACCGAGAGCCCGTCCACGGCGCTCGCCGAGCTCGACCGCGCCGTCGCGGCGCTGGCGCGCATCGACGATCTCGCCAGCCAGCACGACTTCGTCGACCTGCCGATGCTCGGCGATGTCCGGGGCAGCGTCGACCGCCTGGCCTGTGAGCTCTATCACCAGGGGGCCTGCGACGGCCTGGACGAGAAGGCGCGCACCGCCTTCATCGACCGCCACGCCCGGGGGCTCACTGCCCTGGAGGGCATCGGCACGGCCACCGCCCGCCGGCTGTTCGTCCACGGCATCAGCAACCTCGAGCAGCTGCGGGCCCTGGACCCCGCGGCGCTCGACGAGGTCGAGGGCCTGGGTAGCGCCATCCTGGCGCGCATCAAGGCCAACCTCTGAGTAACCGGAGAAGCGCACGGCACAGGGCAATCGCAGATGGCGGTAACGCTCGAGGCTGTTCCGGCGACAGGTCGGCGAGGGGGCGCTGTGAACCCCTCCCTGGGCGCTACCGATTCCATCCATGGAATCGGACCCCCTCTTCGACCTGTCCCCGGCGCCTCTCGCTTTGGGTAACGGCGATTGCCCTGCCGCACGGCAGACGAAAGCTGCATTCCGCTCAGGGCTCTGGCATAATGCGCCCACGCGGCGATCGCTGGTCCCTCCTGCCGCGCCAGATTCCTTTTTCACGCCCCGGCCCGGGACTGGCCACGCCGCTTCGCGTGCGTGGCGCGACCGGGGCGTCTCTGCGGAGACCGCATGACATTTTCCGAACTCGGCCTGCGTGCCGAACTGCTTCGCGCTGTCGAAGAGCAGGGCTATACCGTTCCCACCCCCATCCAGCGCCAGGCGATTCCCGCCGTGCTGGCGGGTGGCGACCTGCTGGCCAGTGCCCAGACCGGCACCGGCAAGACCGCCGGCTTCACCCTGCCGCTGCTGCAGCGGCTGGCCGGCGGCGGGGCACGCCCCGGCGCCCGCCAGGTCCGCGCCCTGGTGCTGACCCCGACCCGCGAACTCGCCGCCCAGGTCGGCGAGAGCGTGGCCGACTACGGCCGCCACCTGAAGATGCGCTCCCACGTGATCTTCGGCGGCGTCGGCCAGCAACCCCAGGTCGATGCCATCCGCCCCGGCCTCGATGTCCTGATCGCCACCCCCGGCCGACTGCTCGACCTGCACCAGCAGAAGCACGTGGATCTCTCGAAGGTCGAGATCCTGGTGCTCGACGAAGCCGACCGCATGCTCGACATGGGCTTCATCCACGACATCAAGAAGGTGCTGCGCGCGCTGCCCGCCAAGCGCCAGAACCTGCTGTTCTCGGCGACCTTCTCCGACGAGATCCAGCAACTCGCCGGCAAGCTGCTCGACAAGCCGGCGATGATCGAGGTGGCGCGGCGCAACACCACCGCCGAACTCGTCGACCAGGCCATCTATCGTGTCGACCGCGAGAAGAAGCGCGACCTGCTCGCCCACCTGATCACCGAGCACCGCTGGCACCAGGTGCTGGTCTTCACCCGCACCAAGCACGGTGCAAACCGCCTGGCCGAACAGCTGTCCAAGCAGGACATCCCGGCCATGGCGATCCACGGCAACAAGAGCCAGTCGGCACGCACCAAGGCGCTGGCGGCCTTCAAGACCGGCGACCTGCAGGTGCTGGTGGCCACCGATATCGCCGCCCGCGGCCTCGACATCAGCGAACTGCCCCATGTGGTCAACTTCGAACTGCCCAATGTCGCCGAGGACTATGTCCATCGCATCGGCCGCACCGGCCGGGCCGGCAGCGAGGGCCAGGCGGTCTCGCTGGTCTGCGTCGACGAGCACGGGTTGCTCCGCGGCATCGAGCGGCTGATCAAGCGCGACCTGGTGAAGCGCATCGAGCCGGGCTTCGAGCCCGACCCCAACGCCAAGCCGGAGCCCATCGAGAACGGGCGTGGCGGTCGCGGCGGGCGCAACGGCCGCTCCACCGACCAGGCGCGTCGAGGCAACGGCGGCAATGCCGCACGCGGGGGTGGCCAGCGCAACGACGGCAACCGCAGCGGCGACGAGGCACACGCCCCGCGGCGGCGTCGCAGTCGCGGCCAGGGCTCCCGCCAGGCCTGATCCGAGCACTGGCGAGCTGTATCGCAATATGCGAATTTAACCCACCATCATACCGGGAAAGCATCAGGAGTGACCATGGATTCACGCCTTCACCGCCACGCCGGCGGCAAGGCCGGCCGCCGACAGGGGTGACGCGCCCATGCTCAAGCGACTGCTGGGCAAGGCACCCGTCGAGGTCTGGGCGATCAAGCAGATCGATCGCGATCTCCTTCACCTCTGTGGTCGGGCCACCCTGGTAACCCCGCGGAAACGCAGGGAGGTACTGGCAGCGCTGGCCGTCGGGACCTTCCAGGGGGCGGTGGCCATGGCCGGCAGCGGGGTGGTGCTCAATGCCCGGCTGTTCGCGGCCCTGGTGCCTCTCGAGTCACTCCGGCTGCTGCCGGACGGGCATGCCCGCTGGCAGGGGCGGGACTGGCGGGTGGCCAAGGTGCCCCAGCGCTGCTGGCCCCATGAGGGGCACCTGATCGCCCAGGCCAGCCCCTATGGCGGCACCACCGGGCTGGTCAGCAGCGAGGATGTCTCGGGCATCCGCCAGCGGGTCGATCGGGAGGCCCCCGGGCTCGCCAAGGCGGTCGACTTCCGCCCCGCCGACGCCCTGGAGGACGACCCGCGGATCGCCCCCAAGCCGGGCGAGCCCGACACGGGCACGCGGCGATCGCCACGCCAGGCACGGGAGTGGCGAAGTGACGACGACCACTGAGCGACACCCCACCGTGACCGACCAGCGTCGGACGCTGGTGGTCTTCGTCATGCTGATGGTGCTGGTGGGGCTCAACCTGCGCCCCGCCCTCTCGTCGCTGGCGCCGCTGCTCAACCGCATCCAGCAGGATACCGGCCTGTCGCCGTTCGCCATCGGCGCCCTGACCACCCTGCCCGTGCTCTGCCTCGGCCTCTTCGCTCCCCTGGCGCCCTGGCTGTCGAAACGCCTGGGGGCCGAACGCACCCTCGCCGGCGCCCTGCTGCTGCTGGCCGGCGGCCTGCTGGTCCGCGGCGCCCCCTCCGCCTCGCTGCTGTTCACCGGCACCCTGCTGGTGGGAGCGGCCATCGGCGTGGCCGGCACCCTGCTGCCGGCGCTGGTCAAGCGCGAGCTGCCCGCCGGCGCCGACCTGATGACCGGCGTCTATACCATGGCACTCTGCCTCGGCGGGGCACTCGGCGCCGGCCTCAGCATCCCCCTGGCGAACGCCCTGGGTGGCTGGCATGCCGGCCTGGCCAGCTGGTCGGCGCTGGCTGCCCTGGCCCTGGTGGCCTGGCTGGCGCTGATGCCGCGTCGCCGGGTCGGGATGACGTTACCGGCAGCCGCCGGCTCGACCCGCGACCTGCTGGGACAGCCGCTGGCCTGGCAGGTGATGCTGCTGATGGGCTCCCAGTCGTCGCTGGCCTATATCGTCTTCGGCTGGCTGCCGACCCTGCTGGTGGCCCGCGGCTACGGCGAGGCCGAGGCCGGCTGGATGATGGGGGCCTCGGTGATGGTGCAGCTGGTCGCCGCCCTGGGCGCCCCCTGGCTGGCCCGGCTGGGCCGGGACCAACGCCCGGCCCTGCTGCTGGTGCTCGGCTGCGTGGCGACGGGCCTGTGGCTGCTGCTGCTGGGGCCGGCCGGCTGGCGCTGGGCCGGGGTGGTGCTGCTGGGTCTCGGCCAGGGCGGCAGCTTCAGCCTGGCGCTGACGCTGATCGTGCTGCGTACCGGCAACTCGCGGCTGGCCGGCAAGCTCTCCGGCCTCGCCCAGGGCGGCGGCTACACCCTGGCGGCCCTCGGCCCCCTGGGCGTCGGCGTGATGCTGCAGTTCGACGTCGGCCTGCCCGTCATGACCCTGGTGCTGCTGCTGGTGACGGCCTTCGCCGCCGGCATCGCCTGCCTGGCCGGGCGCAATCGCCGCCTGGAGATCGACGAGCACGGGCAACTGGTGACTCGGCGGTAACCACCAACACCGCAGACAACCGCCGGCACCGCTTCGCGGCGCATCGCCCCGCAAAGCGTGGCTCCCACAGGGGCGAGAGTACGCGAGTGAGGGGTGATATCATGCGCGCCACACTCACCCGACAGGAGCGACGATGACGGCGGCCGACCTTCCCCTGCTGGTACTCTACACCGGCGGCACCCTGGGCATGGTGGAGACCCCCCGCGGCCTGGCCCCGGGCGGCGACTTCGAGGCGCGCCTGCGCCGTGCGCTGGACACCCTGCCCCCTGCCCGCCGTGCCACGCTGCCCGCCTTCACCCTCGCCGAATCGCCGGTGCCCATCGACTCCAGCACCGCCACGCCCCTCGACTGGCAGCGCCTGGCTCGGGAGGTCGCCGCCCGCTACCGCGACCACGCCGGCATCGTGGTGCTCCACGGCACCGACACCCTGGCCTGGACCGCCTCGAGCCTGGCCTTCCAGCTGCAGGGGCTCGATCGACCGCTGGTGGTGACCGGCGCCATGCGCCCGCTGGAAGCCGAGAACAGCGACGCCCTGGCCAATGTGGAGACGGCGCTGCGCTTTGCCGCCATCCCCGCCCTGCAGGAGGTGGCGGTCGCCTTCGCCGGCAAGCTGCTGCGCGGCGTCAGCACCCGAAAGTGGCATACCAGTGCCCCGGACGCCTTCGAGAGCCCCAACTACCCGCCGCTCGGCGAGCGCGTCGACGACGATGCGGTGCTCTACCCCGGCCGCGGCCTGGAGGTCCAGCAGCGCGGGGCGCCCCGCTTCGAGCTGCCCGACTACGCCCCCCTGGCGGAGGGTGGCGTGGCCCGCCTGGTGCTGTGGCCGGGCATCACCGCCCGCCAGGTCGCCGCCTGGCTCGACGACGACCGCCTGCGGGGGGTCCTGCTCGAGACCTGGGGCGGCGGCAACGTGCCGGACGACCCGGCACTGCTCGGCGCGCTGGCCCGGGCCAGCGGCGAAGGCAAGCTGCTGGCCGCCATCAGCCAGTGCCCTCGCGGCAGCATCGCCATCGGCCACTACGCCGCCGGCCAGGGGCTGGCCGATGCCGGCGTCCTCTCCGGCGAGTCGATGACCCCGGAGGCGGCGCTGACCAAGCTGGTCCACCTGCTGGCCCAGCCGCTGGACGACGCCGAACGGCGCCGGCGCTTTCTCACCCCGCTGGTGGGCGAGCGTTGACACCGGCCAGGCAGGGCACGGTGGAAATGGCTATGGTGGAAGTGATGCCGTCCCCGCCAGGAGCGCCGCCATGGAACATCCCGATCACCCCTTCACCGAACTGTTCGAGCAACTGGGCCTCGCCTCGGACCCGGCAGCGATCAAGCGTTTCATCGAGCGCAACGGCCCGATCCCCGAGGAGATCCCCCTGCCCGATGCCCCCTGCTGGAACGAAGGCCAGGCCGAGTTCCTGCGCGAAGCCATCGAAGAGGATGCCGACTGGGCCGAGGTGGTCGACCACCTCAACACCTCCCTGCGCAAGCGTTGACTCCTCGAACCCGCCCCCGGCTGCCTTGACCCCCCGTGCCGGTCAATGTAAAAAAACGTGTACAGACAGGACGCCATGTCCACTCGCACTTTGACGCTGTGCGGGTTCGCTCCAGCGGCGGCCCCACCACCGATCACGCAGGGAACAACGGATGACGCCTGTCGACACAGCAGCGTGTGAAGCCGGTCGGGAGCCCCTCGATCCCCATGCACTCCCCCCACTGCCGGCCCCGCTGCTGGCACGACTCGCCGACTGCCACACCCTGCCCTCACTGCCCGCCGCCGTCGCCAAGGTACTGATGGTGGCGCGGCGCCCCGACGCCAGCCTGTTCGACTACGCCGCGGCCATCGAGGAAGATCCCGCCCTCACCCTGCGCCTGCTGGCACTGGCCAACAGTGCCTTCTATGCCCGCCATCGCCGCGAAGCCAGCACCTGCCGCGACGCCGTCTCGCGCATCGGACTGGACGCCACCCTGGCGGCGGTGATGAGTTTCGGACTGGCGCGCCCGGCCACGGCGGAAGGACTCGACCTCGACGCCCTGTGGCAGCGGGCGATCATCGCCGCCCTCGCCGCGCGCCATCTGGCCGCCAGGCTCTGCCCCGAGCGCGCCGGCACCCTCTTCACCATCGCCCTGATACAGGACATCGGCATCCTCGCCGCCGGGGCCCTCGACGGCGACGACTACGCCGCCCTGACCCGGGCCGCCGCCGACCACGACGCCCTGTGCCAGGCCGAGCGCGAGCGCTACGGCTGTGACCACGCCGACCTGGGTGCCTGGCTCGCTGCCAGTTGGGGGATACCGCCACACCTGGCCCGCGGCATCGCCGAGAGCCACGGCGAACTGGCGGCGGCCTCGCCCGCCACGCTCTGCCTGCGCCTCTCCGGCCGGATCGCCGACGGCTGGCTGACACAGACGCCCGGGAGGGCCTTTGCCCGCCTGATCCGGCGTCTCGACGCCCTGGAGGCGCTGCCGGCGGACTCGCTGGAGGAGATTCTCGACGAGCTGCAGGCGCAGCTGCCGAGCATGGCCGAGCTGCTGGAGATCACCCGGCCACCCCAGCGGGACGGTCACGAACTGCTGGCCGAAGCCAAGCGACACCTCTTCATGCAATCCCTGGCCCTCGGTGCCCGCCTCGATGCCCAGCAGGCCGAACTCGAGTCACTCCGCGAGCAACACGCCGAACTGGAGCACAGCAGTCGCCTCGACCCGCTCACCGGCCTCGCCAACCGGGCCTGGCTGGAGCAGCAACTCGAGGAACGCTTTCACCGCTCCCGGGCGCAGGGCAAGAACCTGGCGGTGGTGTTCATCGACCTGGACCACTTCAAGCGACTCAACGACCGGCACGGCCATCAGCTGGGCGACCGCGTCCTGGCCAACTTCGCCACCAACCTGCAGGAGATGATCCGCGAAGGCGATCTGGCCGCGCGTTACGGGGGCGAGGAATTCCTTGTCATCCTCCCCGACGAGGGGGTGACCGGGGCCGAGGCCATGGCGACACGGCTATCGGAACGGCTCGCCATCCACCCCGTGGCCCGGGTCGACGGCGAGTCCTTGCACGTGTCGGTCTCCATCGGCATCGCCTGCCTGGATGACGCCGACTTCCGCGACGCCCGGGAATTGATCGATGCCGCCGACCAGGGCATGTACCAGGCCAAGCGCAACGGCCGCGGCAGCGCCCACCACTTCATCCCGCCGCCCTGAGCCCGCCGCTCAGTCGGCCAGGCCGTTGCGCACCTGGTCGAGGCGGCGCCGCATCCAGGCGCCGATCAGCAGCAGCAGGGTCAGCGCCAGCAGCGGCAGCATCACGTCCACCCCCAGGGCCTCCTCCCGCTCCACCGCCGCCAGGGTGCTGTGGATGGCGCTGGCATAGACCGCCCACTTGATGCCCAGGCCGACCACGGCGGCGGCGATGAAGGTGGCAAGCGGCAAGCGACACAGGCCGGCGGCATAGTTGACCACCGAATGGGGGAAGCCCGGCATGACGCGCAGGGCGCACTGGGTGAGGAAGTCGCTGCGCCCTGCCAGCATGCGCATGATCCTGCGGGTCAGGGCCCCGGGCGAGAAGCGCCCACCGACGCGGGCGGCGAGCGAGTAGGCGCCCAGGGCACCGCCCACGCTGCCGACGATCAGCATGGGGGTCGCCGCAAGCGGCGTATAGAAGGGGGCGATCAACCACAGGCCGATGCTGCCGGGCAGGCCGATGGCCAGGGTCACCGCCATGACCAGGATGACGACGATCACCGTCAGGGGGTGGTGAGACGCCTCCTCGGCCCAGCGCTGAACGGCGGCGAGGTCGGGTGAGTGCCAGACCCACAGGTAAGCCGCCATCAACAGGCCGGCCCCGATGGCCACCCAGCACCAGGGCCGGCTCAGCGAATTCTCCTTGGGCATCGGTTCCCTCTCGGCGGCAGGACGCAGTCGCCATGTTGCCACGCCCCCGGTGCCGGGTCACGGAGCGCGGACGCTCGTCTCAGGCATCCAGTCTGCCGGCGGGAGGCGGCGAGGCCTCCTCCTCGACGGGCGGCGCGTCGGCCAGCCGCGGCATGGCGGCCACCCGCCGATCGACATAGCGCAGCAGCGCCAATTGCGCGAACAGCACGACCAGGCACCAGAAAAGTCCCTTGATCATGGGGGAGTCCTCGAGAGAAGCCGGTGGCTTCGTCGCCATCATCCTAGCTCGCTTCACCACCGCGGGAAAGATAGCGGCCCCACGGGAAGCGCCTCACAACCGGGCCTCCACCCGCTCGAGAATCTGCCGGCTCACCCGGCCCACCAAGGGCTTCGCCGCCCGGTTGACGGCCTTCTCCACCAGCCGATTGCGCAAGGCATAGGTCAGGGTCAGCGCCACCTCGGTGCCCCCGGCGACCGGCGTCAGGCGGTAGCAGCCCTGGTTCTCCACCCCCTCCAGCGACTCCCAGGCCAGCACCTCCGGGGCCCGCGACTCGGTGATCGCCACATCGAAGGTCCAGTCACGACCCACCGCATGCACGTGCCAGCGGTAGCGGTTGTCGCCCAGCGGCTCGATCGCCTGGATCAGGTCGGAGTAATCGACGAAGTCCTCGACCCGCTCGAGCAGGGCGAAGACCCGCTCCGGCGGTGCCTTGAGGATCGCGCTGTGTTCGATGGTGGCCATGCGGCTTCCCTGAGAACGAAGGAGGGGTCGTGCGCTATACGCCAGCCTGGAGCTTACCGCCCGGGGCGCCTGCGGGGCCAATCGCCCAGGACTACAGGTCCCGCATCAGCAGCGCGAACTCGACGCGCGCGGGGTCGATCGCCTCGCCCGGCACCGGGATGCGCACCCTGTGGCCGGAGCCCGGTGCGGCGCCGACCGATTCGCCACGCCGGTTCTCGATATGCTCGAGCACGAAGCGGCGGTTGCCGCCCGGCAGCATCAGCTCCATGCCATCGCCGACCTCGAAACGGTTCTTGACGTCCACTTCCATCACGCCGCGGTCCGGGTCATAGCCGATCACCTCGCCGACGAACTGCTGGTGAACGCCCACCGAGTTGCCCTGCTCGTAGTTCTGGTACTCGTCGTGGACGTGCCGGCGGTAGAAACCTTCCGTGTAGCCGCGGTTGGCCAGGTTGTCGAGCTCGTCCATCAGGCGCATGTCGAAGGGCCGGCCGGCCACGGCGTCGTCGATGGCACGACGATAGACCTGGGCGGTGCGCGCCACGTAGTAGTGCGACTTGGTGCGCCCCTCGATCTTCAGCGAGGTCACGCCCATCTCGGTGAGCCTTGGGACGTGCTGCACGGCGCGCAGGTCCTTGGAGTTCATGATGTAGGTGCCGTGCTCGTCCTCGAACACCGGCATCAGCTCGCCGGGGCGGGTCCGGTCCTCGATCAGCGCCGACAGCTCGTCCTGCCCCTCCACGCCGCCGGCCGTCGCCGTGGTGGCCTCAGCCGTGCTGCCGCCGCCGGAGGCGATCAGCCCGCCCTGCCCCTGGTCGGGCGTCCACACGCCGCTGGCGGCATGGGCCCGCGCCGAGTTGGCCGGCACCAGGTCGCCGGTCTCGTCGTGGGAGGCGGCCACGGTGTTGTACTTCCAGCGGCAGGCGTTGGTGCAGGTGCCCTGGTTGGGGTCGCGGTGGTTGAAGTAGCCGGAGAGCAGGCAGCGGCCCGAATAGGCGATGCACAGGGCGCCGTGGACGAAGGTCTCGATCTCGAGATCGGGGCACTCGGCGCGGATCTCGGCGATCTCGGCCAGCGACAGCTCCCGTGACAGGATGATGCGGCTGATGCCCTGCCGCTGCCAGAACCTCGCCGCCGCCCAGTTGACCACGTTGGACTGCACCGAGAGGTGGATCACCTGCTCGGGCCAGCGCTCGCGGATCATCATGATCAGCCCGGGGTCGGACATGATGAGCGCATCGGGGCCGGCCTCGATCACCGGCTCCATGTCGCGCAGGTAGGTCTTCAACTTGCTGTTGTGCGGGGCGATGTTCGACGCCACGTAGAACTGCTTGCCCCGCTCGTGGGCATAGGCGATGCCGCGGTGCAGGTTGTCGACCTTGAAATCGTTGTTGCGCACGCGCAGCGAGTAGCGCGGCTGGCCGGCATAGACGGCGTCCGCGCCATAGGCGAAGGCATAGCGCATGTTCTTGAACGTTCCCGCGGGGGAGAGCAGTTCGGGGGCTTTCATGGGGGTCACCGTTGTCAGGACGATGGCGCCGGAGGCGCAGGCATAAGGGGCAACATTATAACAGCGCGAGCGCCGAGGGCCGAGGGGGAAGCGCCTCTATAGCGAGAGGCGCCGGGGACAGGCCGAAGGGGAGGTTATTTGCCAGGGCTGGCAAAGGTAGCGTCCAGGGAGGGATCCACAGCGCCTCCCCACAGGCCTGCCGACCAATCAGCCACTGACGAATCCCCACGAATATCCCGGCGATGGCGGCACGTTCGCCGAAAAAGGCGCCGAGACCGCCCCTATGGGGTCAGACCCCAGCCAAGTCACGAAGCCCGTCATGGTGCGTCTTGCGAGCGGATTCGACGCCGCCGGGGTCTGACCCCATAGGGACCGGCAGCGCTGGCAGCCTGCCTCCCACCCATGCCCAACACATTGATAATGCTGAAATGTTTCTGGGGAGGCCCCCGGATCAGCCCCGAGCGATACCGGCACTTACCCTCTCTTTCGGTGGAGCTGCCCGTGCACTTGTCTTTCCGGTCAAGTAGAATGATGGCCCTCCGGACCGGACCCCGGAACGCCGCCGCTTCACGGTAGCGCGGCGCAACAAATTCTCCGACAAGAGTCCCGATATGACCCACTCAAGCACGCCTGCCACGGTCGTGATCTACTCCGGCGGCATGGACTCCTTCACGGTCCTCCACCGCGCCCTGCGCGAAGGCCTCGAGGTGCACGCCCTCTCCTTCGACTACGGCCAGCGGCATTCCCGCGAGCTGCAGGTGGCGGCCAAGGTCTGCCGCGAACTTGGCGTACCGCACCAGGTGGTCGACATCCGCGCCATCCACGGCCTGATCGACAACTCGGCGCTCACCGACGCCAGCCGCGAGATGCCCGAGGGCGACTACCGCCGGGAGAACCTGGCCGATACGGTGGTGCCCAACCGCAACATGATCCTGCTTGCGCTGGCCATCGCCAAGGCGGTGAACATCGGCGCCGGCCGCGTCGACTATGGCGCCCACGGCGGCGACCACGTGCTCTACCCCGACTGCCGCCCCGAGTTCGTCGAGGCCATGAAGGCCGTGGCCGGCATCGCCAACTTCGCCCCCGTCGAGATCCACGCCCCCTACCTGCGCGCCAGCAAGGCCGAGATCCTCGCCGAAGGCCTGGCCATGGGGCTCGACTATGCCGACACCTGGACCTGCTATCGCGGCGAGGCGCTCGCCTGCGGGCGCTGCGGCAGCTGCCGGGAGCGCCTGGCGGCCTTCGCCGCCAACGGTGCCACGGATCCACTGGGCTATTCACAGCGGCCCGACGCCGCCGCAGATGTCTCACAGCGGCCCGACGACGCCGCTGACGTCTCACAGCGCCCCGCCGCCGCCGCAACACCACCAGGGGGGTCGCCCGATGTATAGCGTCAAGGAGGCCTTCTACTCGCTGCAGGGCGAGGGCGCCCGGGCCGGACGCGCCAGCGTCTTCTGCCGCTTCGCCGGCTGCAACCTCTGGTCGGGGCGCGAGCGGGACCGTGCCGGCGCCGCCTGCCGCTTCTGCGATACCGACTTCGTCGGCACCGACGGCCAGCACGGCGGTCGCTTCGCGGATGCCGAGGCCCTGGCCGTCCACCTGGCGGCGCTATGGCCGGACCAGGACGGCGTGGCCACGCCCTATGTGGTGTTCACCGGCGGCGAGCCGCTGCTGCAGCTCGACGAGGCGCTGATTCGCGCCATGCACGAACGGGGCTTCGAGGTGGCGGTGGAGACCAACGGCACCCTGCCCACCCCGGCCGGTATCGACTGGCTCTGCGTCAGCCCCAAGGGCGCCACCTCGCTGGCGCTGACCGAGGGCGACGAGCTCAAGCTGGTCCACCCCCAGGTCGAGGCCCCGCCCGAGCGTTTCGCCGGGCTCGACTTTCGCCACTTCTTCCTGCAACCGATGGACACCGCCCCCCTGGGCCGGACCGACAGCCCCATGGCCGAGACCGTGGCCTACTGCCTGGCCCACCCCCAGTGGCGCCTGTCGTTGCAGACCCACAAGATCGCGGGGATCGACTGATGACGCTCTTCGTCAACCGCCTGACTCAACTGGACGTATCGCTCTGGTGCCCGCGCCGCGGCCTCACCGCCGCCAGCTGGCACGTGGACGCCGAACTCGACGGCGAGCTCGGCGAGGACGGCATGCTGTTCGACTTCGGCGAGGTCAAGCCGTGGATCAAGTCGCGGCTCGACGCCGGGCCGGACCATACCCTGCTGGTGCCGACCCGGGCCCCCGGCGTAGAGGTCCAGGAGTGCCGCGAGGGGCTCTGCGTGCGCACCTCCCTGCCCTATCCCATGGAGATCCGCGCCCCGCGCCAGGCCCTCACCCTGCTGCCGTGGAGCGAGATCACCCTCGAGCGGCTGGGCGACCGCCTCGCCGAGGACCTGATGCGCCGCCCCCCCGACCAGGTCACCGCCATCCGGCTGGCGCTGCGCGAGGAGGCCATCGACGGCCCCGCCTACTGCTACAGCCATGGCCTGCGGCGCCACGCCGGCAACTGCCAGCGCATTGCCCACGGGCACCGCTCGCGGCTGCACATCTGGCAGGGCGGCAAGCGCGCCCCGGCCCTCGAGCAGCGCTGGGCCGACTGGCTGGCCGACCGCTACCTGGTCAGCGAGGAGGATATCGTCGACGGCGGCGAATCGGAGTACCGGGGCCAGCTGACCACCCGCTACCGCTCCGACCAGGGCAGCTTCTGCCTGCGCCTGCCCCAGGAGCGCTGCGCCATCCTCCACCCCCCCACCACCGTGGAGCATATCGCCGCCTGGCTCGCCACCGAGATCGCCCGCGAGACCGGGCACGCCACCCGGGTCCAGGCCTTCGAGGGCATCGACAAGGGGGCCATCGCCCAGGCATGACCGGGACGGGCACCGCCATGAACGGGGAGGAGAGGGCATGAAGGGGGCAAGCGCACGAGGCACCGAGGGCGAGTGCCGCCCCGGCTGCGGCGCCTGCTGCATCGCCCCCTCGATCAGCTCGGCGATTCCCGGCATGCCCGACGGCAAGCCGGCCGCAGCCCGCTGCGTCCAGCTCGATGCCGACAACCTCTGCCGGCTGTTCGGCGACCCCCGCCGCCCCGCGGTCTGCGCCCGCTTCACCTTCGACCGGGAGCTGTGCGGCGAGCATCGCGACCAGGCGCTGGAGCGCATCGCCGCCCTGGAGCTGGCGACCTAGCCCCGGGACGCCGCGCTTCCCCCCAGGCGACGACCGCCGGGGTCGGCGCCATTCCCCCACGGGGGTCTGACCTGCCGAATCCCCACATTTTTCTCGACGTTGATAGCTTGTTCGCCGAAAAAGGCGCCGAGACTGCCCCTATGGGGTCAGACCCCAGCCAAGTCGCGAAGCCCGTCATGGTGCGTCTTGCGAGCGGATTCGACGCCGCCGGGGTCTGACCCCATAGGGACCGGCAGCGCTGGCAGCCTGCTACCCACCCATGTCCAACACATTGATAATGCTGAAATATTTCTGGGGAGGCCTCAGGGACAGACCCCACACGAAGCGGCCGCCAGCGTCGGAGAAGGTCCCCAGAAGCCACGCCTACCCCTCGGCATCGACGACCAGCGGCAGGCGGCGGTCCAGCAGGGTACGCCAGCGCACCAGCACCGGCGCATCGCTGTGGCTCACCGCGCCCAGCAGGCCGCGCAGTTCCTCGCGGGCCGCCTGGTCATCGGGGTCGATCAGGGTCAGCCACAGCTCCAGGGCGCACAGCTGCTGGTGCAGGTTGCCGTCCTCGCGGGCCTGCACCAGGGCCTGCTCGGCCAGCGCCCGCACCTCCTCGCGGGAGTGCCCCAGCCGGTGGCGAACCAGCACCAGGTGCAGGGCCAGCTCCGGCACGAATAGGGTGGTGCGCTCGCGGGCGATCAGCAGGGTCTGGTCGAGGTAGTCCTCGGCCCGGGCCAGCTCGCCCAGGGCGATGCAGGCGTCCACGTACCACAGCGCCGGACGCTGGTAGCGATCGCGACCGGTGACCTCGGAGAGCTCCTCCAGGGCGGCATCGACCCGGGCCAGCCCCTCGCGATCCCCCGACAGCGCCCGCTGCCAGCCGAGCACCGCACGGGCGGAGATCTGCCACAGGTGCAGGTCAGGCGTGCTGGTCAGCTCGAAGGCGCGCTCGGCGCGGCTCGCCGCCAGGTGCACATGGCCCAGCTGGCGGTAGAGGGCGGAGGCGTAGAGCAGCGCCATGGCCAGGCTGCCGGGGTGGTTGATCTGCTCGGCGAGGCGGATGGCCGACTCGACCTGCTGCTCGGCGCGGCGGTAGTCGCTGCGCAGGCAGAGCGCCCAGCCCTGGAAGCAGGCCGCCGCCACCTGGGGATGGTCGGAGAACGGCAGCCACTCGATCATCATCGAGGCGTTGAGCGGATCGATCTCCTCGAGATGGTCATAGGCCTGGCCGATGCGCCCGGCCCAGTACTCGCAACTGGCCCGGGCGTAATCGGCCAGGCGCCGGTAGCGCGGATCGTCGAGCTGGGCGGCCAGGTCGGCCAGCCGCGAGGCCAGCGAGAAGGCGTCGGCATGGGAGTGGCGCTGGCTGCAGCCCACCCAGAGCCCCCAGTTGACCAGGAAGGCCTGCTCGACATCGGCCGCCTCGCCGCTGCCGGCGAGCAGCTCCCGCGCCTTGGCGAAACTCTCGTGGGCGGTCGGCGAACCGTGCCCCTCCAGGGCGAAGGCGGCCTGGCCGCGCACGGTGAGCAGGCTGATCTCGCGCTCGGCCTGGTCGTCCACGTGGCGCAGGCTGGCCAGGCCGAAATCGGCCATCTTCAGCGCCGTGCGGTTGGCGCTGACCTTGAGCGCCTCGCGGGCGGCCAGCTCGAAGTAGCGGGCCCCGCGGGCATAGTGGCCGCTGCGACGCAGGTGGATGGCGAAATCGCCCGGGTGGCGGCTGATCCACACCGGGAAACGCTCTTCGATCAGCTCGACGACCTGGCGGTGGATCGCCACCCGCACGTCGCGGGGACAGGAAAGGTAGGCGGCCTCCTGCAACAGCTGGTGGGTGAACTGGAACTCGCGGCCGCCCTCCTCGCCTTCGGCCGGCTCGATGATCTCCAGCCGACTCATCTGCTCCAGCGCCTGGGTCAGCCGCGGCATCTCCCAGCCGCTGCACTCGGCGAGGAAGTCGAGGCGGAAGCGCCGCCCCAGCACCGCCGCCACGTGGGCCACCTCGCGGTCGCCGTCGAGCTGGTCGATGCGGCTGGCGAGCAGCCCCAGCAGCCCGCGGGGCAACTCGTCGAACTGCACGCTGCGCCCTTCGCGGCGATCCATGTCGACCCGCCGGCAGATCTCCTGCAGGTAGAGCGGCACGCCGTCGCAGCGCTCGATGATCTGGCCGCGCAGCCGCGGGCTGAGGTGCAGGCGGTAGCGCCGGGCCAGCTGCGAGAGCAGCCGCGAGGACTGCATGGCGTCCAGCCGACCGAGGGTGATCTGCTGGTCCCAGTGCAGCCGGGCCGGCAGCGACTCGCGGCCATGGTGGCTGGCCACCAGCAGGAAGGCGCAGTTGATCGGCAGCCGGGCCTGCAGGCCGGCCAGCACCTTGAAGGAGGGCTCGTCGAGCCACTGCAGGTCGTCGATCATCACCACCAGGGCGCGCTCGCGGGTCAGGGTGGTGACCAGCTGGTGCATCAGCCCCACCACCAGTTCCACGGCCTCGCCGCTCTGGGTCAGCACCGCCACCTCGTCGGGCTCGCGCACGCCGAGCGCCTCCTCGAGCAGCTGCCGGCGCCGCTCGTCGAGGGCGGGGGCCCCGATGGCCGCCAGCAGCCGCGACAGCGCCTGGGCGTCGATCTCGCCGCCCAGGCGCCAGCGCAGCAGCAACCGCGCCACGCCGTAGGGCTCCTGGACCGAGAGCCGCGTCGTCGGCTGCCAGCAGATCGCCGCATCGCGGCTCTGTTCGAGCTGGCGGAAGCCCACCATCAGCGCCGACTTGCCCATGCCCGAGGGACCGCGCACCAGCACGCTCTGGCGCAGGCCGATACCGGCCCGGGCCAGGGCGTCACGCAGGGTCCGCAGCGCCGACTCACGGCCGATCAGGCTGGGGGGCAGCGCCTCGCGACCGCCTTCGTTCGCACCGAGGACAAGCGCGCGCAGGCGCACCCGGCCGTCACTGGCCACCAGCCGCGAGCTGAGCCGCGGCTGCAGGTCGAGCGCCGGCGGCATGTGCTGGCTGGCCTCCTGGGAGATCACCAGCTCGCTGCTCTCGGCGGCGCTCATCAGGTCCAGCGAGCCCTGGCTCACCTGGCCCAGGGGGTCGACCATATGGCGCTCGGGCAGGTAGACCACCCGCCCGCTGTTGAGGCCGGCGGTGAGTTCGACGCGCGGCGGCTCGCCCTCCCCGGTCCAGTGACGGACCGACTCCTCGGGCAGCATCCGCCGGCAGTGCTCGAAGAGCGCCACCAGCTCGGCGAGCTGGTGGGCCGGGCCGTGGGTGCCGAAGCAGGCCAGCCCCAGGCCCCCGGAGGCGCCGGGCAGCCAGAAGCCCCCCAGGTGATGGCACTGCTGCTCCAGCCAGCGCATCAGCTCGAACTGCAGCGCCAGGCAGGCACGGGTCCCGGCCCGCGAGGAGAGGTCGCCCGACAGGCGCAGGCGAATCGCCATCACCGAGAGCTGGCGCTGCTCGATCTCGTCCTCGCGCAGCGGCGCGCTGTCCGCCGCCAGGGTGCGCGAGAAGCCGTTGGGGGAGCCGAGGCCGTGGCCGTCATGCTGGCCATCGGACCAGTAGCGGGCCAGTTGCAGGAAGCCCGGCTCGGGCTGCTGCCCGGAGAGCGCCAGCAGCTGCAGGTAGGCGTTGTACTGCTCGTGGGCGGCGGCCAGTTGCCCCTGCTCGGCGAGCTGACGCACCAGGCGCTCGTGGAAGGGCCCGTAGCCGGGAAAGCGGCTGACCAGGGCCTGCAGCAGCTGATCGGGTATCGGGTCGTGCCGCTCGAGCACCGCCTCGGCGAAGCGGATCACCCGCTGACGCCACTCGTTGCGTACCTGCACCAGCCAGCGCTGGAACTCGGCACAGGTCGACAGCTGCAGCTCCTCCACCAGGTCGCCCTGGTAGTCGGTGAGCAGCGCCTCCAGGGTGGCCACGTCCCGCGGCCCCTCGAGCCGGGCCTGCACCGCGTGGAGGTCGAAATGCCAGCGCTTCGGCAGGCGGAAGGCGATGGTCTGGCGCGACACCACCAGCACCTGCTCGGCCACCTCGCCCAGCGACTGGCGCAGGCAGTGCAGGGCGTGACGCAGGTTGGTGCGCCCCGACGACAGCCCCTGGTCGGGCCACAGCAGCTCGGCCAGGGTGGCACGGTTGACGGGCTGATCGTGGAGCAGCAGGTAGACCAGCAGCGCCTTGACCTTGTCGTAGCTGAACTGGGAGATCGCATCCTCGCCCAGGGTCAGCGTGAAGTGGCCGAACAGCGCCAGCTTGTCCGGTCCCGGGGTGTCAACGACGTCGGAGGAATCCCGCATCATGGTCGATCCTGCATGGCGAAAGCGGATGCCTCAGGCCGGCACGCCGCTGTGAAAACGAAACACCGTATCGGGCGAGGCGATCAGCTCTCTCTCGCGTTCGGCGAAGAAAGCGACGCGTGACTCGATGGGCGCCTGGGAAAGATGCCGGGCCAGCATCAGATAATCCTCGTAGTGGCGTCCTTCCGACTTAACCAGACTGCGATAGAACTTGGCAAGCTTGTCATCGAGATGCGGAATCAGCCGCGCGAAGCGCTCGCAACTGCGCGCCTCGATGAAGGCGCCGATGATCAGGACATCGGCCAGACGCTCGGGATCTTGAGCCCGCACATGACGGCGCAGCCCCTCGGCATAGCGCGACGCCCTGAGATGGCGATAGACGATGCCGCGCTCCTCCATCAGGCCCACCACCTGCTCGAAGTGCAGCAGCTCCTCGCGGGCGAGCTGCGACATCTTGGTCAACAGCAGCGGCTGGTCCACGTAGCGGTAGAGCAGGCTCATCGCCGTGGAGGCCGCCTTCTTCTCGCACTGGGCATGGTCGATCAGCAGCAGCTCGGGGTTCTCCAGCGCCCAGGCCACCCAGGCATCGGGGGTGCGGCAGGCGAGGAAGTCGAGCAACCCGGCGGGCAGCAGCGCATCGGCGCCGGGCGCTTCCCGGGTCTCGGCAAGGGTCTCTGGCATGGTCGTCGACTCGTTATGGGGTTCGGGAGAGGCCCGCCCGGCGCTGCTCGGCGGCGTCGGCCAGGGCCAGGCTCAGGCGCGCATGCAGCTCGCTCGCCTCCAGGTCGGCGAACGCCGCCCGCGGCGCCAGGCCGTAGCGTGCCAGGTCGCGGATCCGCTCGCGCCCCACCCGCAGCAGCTCCACGGCCCGCGACAGCGGCGGCTGCTCCGGCCGCACGCGGATCCGGTGGCGCTCGAGCTGGGCCTCGAGGCACTCGGCATCGACCAGGCGCAGGAAGCGTCCGGCCACCGCCTCGCGCAGGGCATCCAGCTCGGCCATGCGCTCGGCCCGCTCGGCCGCAGACAGGCCGAACCAGTCGCAGATCTCGTCGTCGCCGCGCTGACAGCCGCGGCACACCCGGTCGCCCAGGGTAGTCGAGCAGAGCCCGACGCAGGGCGAAGTGATGGTGGCTCCCATGAACACCCTCTCCGTTGGTACGCCGTCCATGGTAACGCGGGCAGCCCTTCGTGACATCATGTAGCGGCGCCGACAAGCCGGCGACCAAAGTTCAAGGCCCTAGCCACGGGGCTCGCTTAACATTGTCGACAGTTTGGCGTAGAATCGCCGCCACCCAGTGACTAGGTTGTTTCACGAGCCAGAGCGGCCATTTCGCCGACGTTCTTCGTCGAATCGGCGTGCTTTGGCCACCACAACAGATGAGGGCCCCAACGTGCTTGAAGCCTATCGCCAACATGTCGAGGAGCGCGCCGCCGACGGCGTCCCGCCGAAGCCGCTGAACGCCGAGCAGGTCGCCGCGCTGATCGAGCTGCTGAAGAGCCCGCCGGCCGGCGAGGAGGAGTTCATCCTCGACCTGCTGACCAATCGCGTTCCCCCGGGCGTCGACGAGGCCGCCTACGTCAAGGCCGGCTTCCTCACCGCCATCGCCAAGGGCGAGGCCAGCTCCCCGCTGATCGACAAGGTGCACGCGGTCAAGCTGCTGGGCACCATGCAGGGCGGCTACAACATCGTCTCGCTGGTCGAACTGCTCGACGACGCCGAGCTGGCCAAGGAAGTCGGCGAGCAGCTCAAGCACACCCTGCTGATGTTCGACGCCTTCCACGACGTGGAGGAGCGTGCCAAGGCCGGCAATGCCGTCGCCAAGGACGTCATCCAGTCCTGGGCCGACGCCGAGTGGTTCCTCTCCCGGCCCGCCCTGGCCGAGAAGATCACCCTCAGCGTGTTCAAGGTGCCCGGCGAGACCAACACCGACGACCTCTCCCCGGCCCCGGACGCCTGGTCGCGCCCCGACATCCCGCTGCACGCCAACGCCATGCTCAAGAACGAGCGTGACGGCATCACGCCGGAAGTCCCCGGCACCACCGGCCCGCTCAAGCAGATCGAGGAGGTGAAGGCCAAGGGCTTCCCGGTCGCCTACGTCGGCGACGTGGTCGGCACCGGCTCCTCGCGCAAGTCCGCCACCAACTCGGTGCTGTGGTTCTTCGGCGACGACATCCCCAACGTGCCCAACAAGCGCGCCGGCGGCTTCTGCTTCGGCGGCAAGATCGCCCCGATCTTCTTCAACACCATGGAAGACTCCGGCGCCCTGCCCGTGGAGATGGACGTCTCGAAGATGGCGATGGGCGACGTCATCGACGTCTATCCCTATGAGGGCAAGGTGTGCAAGCACGGCACCGACGAGGTCGTCACCACCTTCGAGCTCAAGACCCAGCTGATCCTCGACGAGGTGCGCGCCGGCGGCCGCATCCCGCTGATCATCGGCCGCGGCCTGACCGGCAAGGCGCGCGAGTCGCTGGGCCTGCCCCAGTCCGACGTCTTCCGCCTGCCCGAGCAGCCCACCGACACCGGCAAGGGCTACACCCTGGCCCAGAAGATGGTCGGCAAGGCCTGTGGCATGGAGGGCGTGCGCCCGGGCATGTACTGCGAGCCGAAGATGACCACCGTGGGCTCCCAGGACACCACCGGCCCGATGACCCGCGACGAGCTCAAGGACCTCGCCTGCCTCGGCTTCCAGGCCGACCTGGTGATGCAGTCCTTCTGCCACACCGCGGCCTATCCGAAGCCGGTCGACGTGGACACCCACCACACCCTGCCCGACTTCATCATGAACCGTGGCGGCGTCTCGCTGCGCCCCGGCGACGGCATCATCCACAGCTGGCTGAACCGCATGCTGCTGCCCGACACCGTGGGCACCGGCGGCGACTCCCACACCCGCTTCCCGATGGGCATCTCCTTCCCGGCGGGCTCCGGCCTGGTGGCCTTCGCCGCCGCCACCGGCGTGATGCCGCTGGACATGCCGGAATCGGTGCTGGTGCGCTTCAAGGGCGAGCGTCAGCCCGGCGTCACCCTGCGCGACCTGGTCCATGCCATTCCGCTGTACGCCATCAAGGAAGGCCTGCTGACCGTCGAGAAGTCGGGCAAGAAGAACGCCTTCTCCGGCCGCGTGCTGGAGATCGAGGGCCTCGAGGACCTCACCGTCGAGCAGGCCTTCGAGCTCTCCGACGCCTCCGCCGAGCGCAGCGCCGCCGGCTGCACCATCACCCTGGGCGAAGAGAGCGTCACCGAGTACCTCAAGTCCAACATCACCCTGCTCAAGTGGATGATCGCCAACGGCTACGGCGATGCGCGCACCATCGAGCGCCGCATCCTGGCCATGGAAGAGTGGCTGGCCAACCCGAGCCTGATGCGCGCCGACGCCGACGCCGAGTACGCCGAGGTCATCGAGATCGACCTCGAGGAGCTCAAGGAGCCGGTGCTGTGCGCGCCGAACGACCCCGACGACGCCCGCCTGCTCTCCGACGTGGCCGGCGAGAAGATCGACGAGGTGTTCATCGGCTCGTGCATGACCAACATCGGCCACTTCCGCGCCGCGGGCAAGCTGCTCGAGAAGCAGCCGGCCGGCAGCCTGAAGACCCGCCTGTGGCTGGCCCCGCCGACCAAGATGGACCAGCACCAGCTGACCGAGGAGGGCTACTACGGCATCTACGGCCGCGCCGGGGCGCGCATGGAGATGCCGGGCTGCTCGCTGTGCATGGGCAACCAGGCCCGTGTCGCCGCCAAGAGCACCGTGGTCTCCACCTCCACCCGCAACTTCCCCAACCGCCTCGGCGACGGCGCCAACGTCTACCTCGCCTCGGCGGAGCTGGCCGCGGTGGCCGCGGTGGAGGGTCGCCTGCCGACCGTCGACGAATACCGCCGTTACATGGGCGAGTTCGACGCCATGGCCGGGGAGATCTATCGTTACATGAACTTCCACGAGATCGAGGAGTATCAGAACGCCGCTTCCAACGTGATTCCGGTCGCCCAGGAAGGCTGATACCCCACTTTTCGACTCCGATGCTCGCAACATCGATGGCCGTCGCACGGCGGCCAGAGCCGATGACCGAAGCGCCCCTCCCGGGGCGCTTTTTTTGTATCCCCGTCACGGCAGGTCACGCCACGCGTAGCACCCGGCCGACCGGATAACCCGAATGCACCCGGCGAGGGAACCCAGCTGAATGGGGCAGGAGGTAGCAAGGCCCCTTCCCACTTGTAGCTTTTAGGCTACAATACATCTCCATGATGGAGCTGACGCACTATTTGACAGCCGACGGCCATGATCCCTTCCAGGCCTGGCTGGATGCCACCAAGGACAAGGATCGTCGTGCCGCCATGCGGGTGTTGACCCGACTCAACCGGCTGGCCACAGGCAATGCCGGGGATACCAAGGCCGTAGGTGATGGAGTGCTCGAACTGCGGATCGACTATGGCCCAGGCTACCGCGTCTACTACGCCAGGATAGGCAAACGCCTGGTCATGCTGCTGATCGGTGGCACCAAGCAGCGCCAACAGGCCGACATAGAGCAGGCCAAGGCGTTCCTGGCCGACCATCGGAGGAGAACCCAGAGATGAGACGTCACGACGACGCCGTGATCGAGATGCTGCGCAATGACCCGGACATGGCCGTGGATTACCTGCGCACGGCATTCGATGAACTGGACGAGGAAGGTGGCGAGTCTGCATTCCTGCTGGCACTTCGCCATGTGGTTGAAGCCCAGGGGGGCATGGCCGCTGTCGCCGAACGCACCAAGCTTTCGCGGGAAAGCCTCTACCGGGCGCTTTCGCCCAAGGGCAACCCTACCCTGCGCACCATGACCGCCGTCATCAAGGCGACCGGGATCCACTTCCACGACCTCACTCACGCAACCTGAGCGTCCCGTCGAGGCCACCGGAAACACCATCCCGAGCCACGGACAGCGACAGGCTGTCCCCTACAGCCGCCTCGCCCAGCTCTCGGTGGCCTCGCGCAGCAGGCCATGAACGGCGCGGAACACCTCGGCATCCCGGCGGTAGGGGTCGGGGATCTCGCGGCCCTTGCCGCCGTCCAGCCAGCGGCCGAGCAGCAGGGTCTTGCCCATGGCCGCGGGCACCAGGTCGGCGGCCGCCCGGCGCTGGCCCTCGCTCATCACCAGGATCAGGTCGGCGGCGTCGAGGATCTCGGCGCTGAGCTGGCGCGCCCGATGGTCGGCGACATCCAGCCCCTCGGCCTCGGCCAGCGCCCGGGCGGTGGGCTCGACGCCCTGCCCCACCAGCGCGCCCAGGCCGGCGGATTCCACATGGCGGCCGGGCAGCCGCTGCCTGAGCATGGCCGCGGCCACCGGGCTGCGGCAGATATTACCGATACAGACCACCAGGATATGCTGGAACATTCTCTCTCCGTCTTCAGCAAACTTTGGGGTCAGACCCCAAAGCAGAATTTGGGGTCTGACCCCAAAGCGGAATTAGCGCCCCCGGCAGCGCCAGGCGGCGAGCAGGTTGACCAGCGCCACGGCAAGCAGCACGGCGGCGATCCAGCCCAGGGTGCCGACCAGGCTGTGGTAGGCGCCGGGGACCTCATGGGGGCGGAAGCCCATGCCGTACTCGGCCAACCGGGTGAGGCCGTAGAGCAGCACCGCCAGCAGCGACATCGGCAGCGCGAAGCGCCGTCGGGCGAGCCACCGGGTCAGCCGCCAGGGCTCGCGGGGCTCGGCCCGCTTCGTGGCCGCCCGGGGGCGCGACTTCGCCGCCGGGGCCCGGGCGGGCTTCTTCGCCGGCGTCCGTCGCGCCGGGCGCCTGGCCCGCCGCGATGCCCCGCCGCCACCCGGCAACCCGCGCGCCAGCCACTGGCCGGTACGCAGCAACAGCCAGCCGAAGGTGAAGAACACGGACAGCGCCAGACCGCCCATCACCAGAAAATACGCCATGCGGCGATCCTTCGTTCACTGCAAAAGCGCCATTCTGCCATATTCGGGCGGGGCGGCGGTGGCCATGCCCGCCATATCGACACCACCAAGGCGCCTGGCGGCGCCGATCGCTCGGCGGAGCCAAGCCCACCAGGCAGGCATCATCTACGGCACCACGATGATCGGGACGGGGATGCGGGCGAGCAGTTGCGGGTCCTGCTCGACGAGGCGGGCGAGCTCGGGGCGGTGGAGCAGCAGCGCGCCGCTGCGGGCCCGGGCCAGGTAGCGCTCGAGGGCCGTGGCGCTCATGGACGGCAGGGCTTCCACCCCGTCGAACAGCGGCGCCAGCGCGGTCAGGTCGGCATCCGAGAGTTGCGGGTCGGTGTCCGAGACCAGCCGCAGGGAGCCGCGGCTGGGCGGCAGGCGCTCGTCCCAGATGACCACGGTACAGGGCGCCTCGAGGATCAGCGCGCGGCTGGTGGAGCCCAGGCGCACGCCCCACTGGCCGGAGAGCCCGGCCTTGCCGAGCACCAGCACGTCGCCGGGGCCGGCGAGCGCCAGCGCCTCACTGGCCACGCGGCCGCGGCTGACCTGGAAGCGGTGGCGCACCTCGCGTCCGGCCACGGCCTCGGCGAGCGCCTGGCTGGCGCGCTTCACCTGGCGGGCCAGGCTGGCCTCCAGCACCTCCGGCGACAGCGGCCGGGCCAGGCCGCTCTGGGCCCCCACCTCGCAGGAGAAGGGAAAGCCCGCGCAGTGCAGCAGGTCGAGATCCTCGACGAACAGCGCCACCAGCTCGGCATGGCGGCCGACGGCGAGCTCGACCGCGGCGGTGAGCGCCGCCAGGCTCTGGCGCGAGGCGTCCAGCAGCGCCAGCACCCGCGCCGCCCCCGGCAGGTCGCCGGCGACCTCGGAAGGCTTGCGTACCTCGTCATTCATCGCCGCCCTCCTCCTCGTCGTTGCCGCCCTCGTCCTTCGTGGGCCTATCCTTCTCGGCCCCGCCCTTGCCGCGGGCGACCTTGACCGCCTTGCGGAAGGCCATGAGCCGTGCCTGCATCCGGCCATTGAGGCTCGCCTCGGGGAAGTGGCCGTGCTCGTCGGCCGCGCCGAGCTCGAGCCCGGTAAGCAGGGCCAGCGCCTCGTCCACATGGTGGATCGCATAGACCCGGAAGGTGCCGGCTTCCATGGCCTCGCGCACCTCGCCGTTGAGCATCAGGTGCTCGACATTGGCGGCCGGCAGGATCACCCCCTGCCCGCTCAGCTCGCCGCGGGCGCGGCAGACATCGAAGAAGCCCTCGACCTTCTCGTTGACGCCCCCCACCGCCTGTACCTCGCCGTGCTGGTTGATCGAGCCGGTCACCGCCAGCGACTGGTCGAGCGCCATCCGGCCGATGGCCGACACCAGCGCACAGACCTCGGCCACCGAGGCGCTGTCGCCCTCGATGCCGCCGTAGGACTGCTCGAAGGCGAGGCTCGCCGAGAGCGACAGCGGCGTCTCCAGCGCATAGCGGTTGGCCAGGTAGCGCGACAGGATCATCACCGCCTTGGAGTGGATGCGCCCGCCCAGGCGCGACTCGCGCTCGAGGTCCACCACCTGGCCGCTGCCGGGGCGCGCGGTGGCGGTGATGCGGGTCGGCTGGCCGAAGGCGAAGTCGCCGAGCTGCAGCACCGTGAGGCCGTTGACCTGCCCGGTCACGCGACCCTCGGTGGCGATCATCCGGGTGCCGCGGGTGATCTGCTCGTGGCTGAGCTCGCGGATGCGGCCGGCCCGCCACAGCTGCTGCGCCACCGCCTTGTCGACCTGGCCCCGGGAGATCACCGTGACGCCCTCCTCGCCGGCCCAGTGGTCGGCCTCGAGCAGCAGGTCGTGGAGATCGCGATGGCGGGCGGTGAGCTTGCGCTGGTCGTCGGCCAGGCGGCTGGCCCGTTCGATCACCGCCGCCACGCCGCTGCGGTCCAGCGGGCGCAGCGCCGCCTCCCGCGCCAGGGTGGCGATCATCCGCGCGTAGAAGTCGTGATGGACCGCGTCGCGGTCGAGCTCGTCCTCGAGGTCGGCCTGCACCTTGAACAGCTCGAGGAACTCCGGGTCGTGCTCGCACAGCAGGTAGTAGAACAGCCGCTCGCCGAGCAGCACGATCTTGATGTCCAGCGGGATCGGCTCCGGCTCCAGGCTGACGGTGCTGATCAACCCGTAGGCCTGCTCCAGCGACTCGGTGCGGATCTCGCCGGCGCGCAGGATCCGCTTGAGCGTCTCCCAGGCGCCGGGCTGGGTCAGCACGCCGCGCGCGTCGAGCACAAGGTAGCCGCCGTTGGCGTGGTGCAGGGCCCCGGCCCGGATCAGCGAGAAATCGGTGATCAGGGTGCCGTTGTGCACGTGATGCTCGATGCGCCCCACCAGGTGCTGGTGGCTGGGCAGGTCCTGGTAGATCACCGGCGCCCCCTGGGTGTCGGCGTTGTCCACCAGCAGGTTGATGTGGAAGCGGCTGAACACCGCCTCGGGGGGAATGTCCGGCTCGTCGGCGTGGAAGGAGTCCACATGCTGCAGCAGCGCCTCGCGGATCGCCGCCAGGTGCGCCAGCACCCCCGCCTCGTCGGCGTAGCGCTCCTCCAGCTCGGCCAGGGGCGCGCCGATCACCGACTGCAGCATCTCCTCGTTGAGGGTGTTGACCTGCGCGCGCAGCTCCTTGGCCAGGCGCGGCATCTGGCGGATCGCCTGGGTCAGCTTGCGCTGCAGGATCTCCACCGTGCCCTCGATGCGCTCGCGATCGTCCTTGGCCAGCGCCTCGTAATCCTTCGGCGACATCATCTTGTCGCCGTCGGCCGGGGCGAAGGTGAAGCCGTTGGGGGTCGAGAGCAGGATGATGTCATGCTCGCGGGCCTCGCGGCGCACCGCCTCCACGGCATCGCTCTGGCGTTCGCCCATGGCCTGCTTCAGCTCGTGCAGGCGGTTCTGGTACTCCTCGCTCTCGAACACCGCGGGAATCGCCCGCTGCAGCTCGTCCACCAGCGCCTCGATGTCGGCGCGCAGCTGGCGGCCCAGGCCCGGCGGCAGCGCCAGCTGGCGGGGCACCGCCGGGTCGTCGAAGTTGAACAGGTAGCACCAGTCCGGCGGTGGCGCCTCGCCCCGCGAGCGCTCGGAGAGAAAGCGCCCCACCAGGGAGTGCTTGCCGTGGCCCGGCTGGCCGAGCACGAAGAGGTTGAAGCCGTCGCTGCGGATCGCCGTGCCGAAGCTCAGCGCCTCCCGCGCCCGATCATGGCCGCTGAGCAGATCCAGCGACTCCAGCTCGCTGGTCACCTCGAAGGCGAAGGCCTCATCCGGACAGGTCCGGTACACCTGCGCCACCCCCAGGGGTTCCACCATGGCATTTCTCCCGTGCTGTCACCGCCAGTATGGTGGATCGCCGGCCGGCCTGCCTGCCATGGCACAAGGCAGCGACCCGGCCTCCGGGCAGGCCCCGGTGATGCTATGCTGGCAATCAATCCCGACACCATCAGGAACGGCGAAGGACCGCTATGCCCTGCGATTTGCGTTATCTGCTGAACGTCACCGAACATGGCCGGGGCAGCACGCCCTTGGTGATGGTCCACGGTTTCGGTTGCGACCAGACCGTGTGGAGCCGGATCGTCCCCGCCTTCGAGGCCAACTACCGCCTCATCCTGTTCGACCTGGCCGGCTTCGGTGCCTCCGACCGCACCGCCTTTGATCCCGGACGCCACGCCCGCCCCGAGGGTCATGCCGAGGACCTGGTCGCCCTGTGCGACGCCCTCGAGCTCGAGGACGCCCTGCTGCTCGGCCACTCCATCGGCGGCACCATCGGCCTGATGGCGGCGATCGAGCGGCCTCGCGCCTTCCGCCGGCTGTTCCTGCTCTGCTGCTCCGCCCGCTACCTGGACGACCCGCCGGCCTACCGCGGCGGCTACCGCCCCGAGGAGCTCGACGCCCTGCTGGCCCTGATGGAACAGAACTACCTGGACTGGGCCAGCAGCCTCTCGACGGTGGCCCTGGGCCATGCCGCCACCCCGGGGTGGCACCAGGACCTGCAGCAGCGCCTGCTGGCGGTGGCCCCCGAGGTGCTGCGGCCCCTGGCCCGCGCCGTCTTCCTCGGCGACATCCGCCACCTGCTGCCCCGGGTGCCGGTGCCCAGCGTGGTGCTGCAGACGATCCATGACGCCATCGTGCCGCTCAGTGCGGCCGACTACCTGCAGCGCCACCTGCCGGACAGCGAGCTGGAGCTGATCGACTGTGCCGGCCACTACCCGCAACTCACCGCCCCCGAGCGGCTGACCGGTGCGCTGATGTCCCGCCTGCACTCGCCGACGGCCCGCTGACGCCTGGAGCCCTGACGATGCCACTCCGCAAGAACGACCTCGCCCACTGGTGGAACCGTTCTCCCGACGGCCAACTGGTGGTCGACGAGGGCGGCCATGTGCTGGCGATCAACCGCACCCTGGCCGACTGGTTCGGCCACCGCGCCGAGACGCTGCTCGACCGCCACGCCAGCGAACTGTTCACCCCCTCGGCGCGGGTGATCTACCTCGGCCTGCTCGACTTCCGCCTGGCCAACCAGGGCCGCGCCGACGAGATCCACCTCGAGCTCGACCTGGCCGAGGCCGCGCCGCTGCCGGTGGTGTGCAGCGCCGTGCGCCTGGCGTACCAGGGCGCCAGCCTCACCCTGCTCGCCCTGACGCCGATCCCGCGCAAGCATCGGCTCGAGCGCGAACTGCTCGAGGCGCGCCAGGCCACCGCGCGTGCCCTGCGGGAGAAGGACGCCATCATCGCCGAGCTCGAGACCCTCGGCGCCCTGCTCGAGGGGCGCCGCGCCGAACTCGCGCAACTCGACCGCCGGCTCGATCACCGGGCCACCACCGACCCGCTCACCGGCCTGCCCAATCGCCGCCGGCTCGACGACACCCTCGAGTTGCTCTTCGCTGCCGCCGAACGCCACCACGCCGCCAGCGCCTTCAGCCTGGCGCTGCTCGAGATCGACCACTTCGAGGCGCTCAGCGAACGCCACGGCCGGGTCCATGGCGACCGGGTCCTCGAGACCCTCGCCGACCTGCTGCGCGCCACCCTGCGCCTCGACGACCTGGCCGCCCACCTCGACGGCGCAGAATTCGTGCTGCTGATGCCCCACACCGGGCCCACCGCCGCCCGCACCGCCCTGGAACGGTTGCGTCGGGCCGTCGAACGCCACCCCTGGTCGCCCGACCCCGTCACCCTGAGCATCGGGCTGGCCGGCTACCGGCCCGGCGACACCCCCGGCAGCCTCTACCAGCGCGCCGACCAGGCCCTCGACGCCGCCAGGCACGACGGCCGCAACCGGGTCGTTGTATGACGGGAATTCGGGCCGGCGGCCAGCCGATACCGTGCTTCGGTGTAGTTTTTAGACTACGATGAACGAATGCTCGAAGTGAAGCAGACCGCCACGTTCCTGACATGGGAGCGCAAGCTGAAGGACCAGCGTGCCAAGGCGATGATCGCGGCCCGCGTCTTTCGCCTGGCCAATGGTCTTCCCGGGGACGCGAAGCCGGTCGGCCAGGGTGTCAGCGAGCTACGCATCCATCACGGCCCGGGTTATCGGGTATATTTCCTGCAACGCGAAAACGAACTCATCCTGCTGCTGTGTGGAGGAGACAAGGACACTCAACAGCAAGACATCGAGACGGCCAAGCGTCTCGCATCCGAGTGGAGGGCACCATGAACGAACCCATTTATGACTATGATCCTGCTGCCGCCCTCGATAGCCAGGAGGCCATCGCAGCCTTCATGGCTGACGCCCTTGAAACGGGCGATGCCGCCTACATCGCCAAGGCGCTTGGTGTTGTCGCCCGTGCTCGCGGCATGACGGAACTGTCACGAGAGACAGGCCTGTCCCGGGAGCAGCTCTATCGATCCTTCAGCGAGCAAGGCAACCCGACCCTGAAGACGATGCTGGCCGTCATGCGTGCGCTCGGTGTCGATATGACAGCCAGGCCGCACGAAGAGGCATGAGCAAATCTTGGGGCTCCCCTCGGACACGTCGCGGTTCACAGTGCCACTCCTGTCCTGTCGCGCGTTAGGCAACGACCAACGTTCCTCGGAAAATGGGGCCTGCCCCTGTGGAGCAGTTCCTCCGGCGCTGGCGGCGACCGCCCCGGGGTCTGACCCTGACGAATCCCCACGTTTTTCTCGACGTTGATAGCTTGTTCGCCGAAGAAGGCGCCGAGGCTGCCCCTATGGGGTCAGACCCCAGCCAAGTCGCGAAGCCCGTCATAGTGCGTCTTGCGAGCGGATTCGACGCCGCCGGGGTCTGACCCCATAGGGACCGGCAGCGCTGGCAACCTGCCACCCACCCATGCACAACACATTGATAATGCAGAAGTATTTCTGGGGAGGCCTCAGCGTCTGACCACGTGCCCGACAGGTGCCGCCGACACGGCCAGCCTCGCCGCCCTCGACGTCCCGGGGGTCGGCATTCCCGAGGGGGAATGGCGCCGGCGCTGGCGGCGGCCGGCCGTTGGCCTAGCCGCGGATCAGGCTGGCGCCGGGCGGCACGTGGTGGCGCAGCTCCCCGCACGGGCCCGGCGGGGGCTGGTGGCCCGGGCTACGGTCGTGGTACCAGATCCGGCACTCCCCCGGCGGCGGTAGATGCCCCTCGGGAATGCCGGCGTCCGGGGCGTAGTAGCCGCCGCCGTGGCCGGGATAGGGCGCGCCATCCACCACCACACAGCCACTCAGGCCGAGCAGGCCGACGCCCAGCGCCAGGCCGCCCAGCCGCTTGATGGATTGAAAGCTCATTGCAGTGTCCTTCTGCCGTGGTCCATGGCGCACAGGATAACAGCCATCGCCACGGGGAAGCAGGACAGGCCCCGTTGCTTTTGCCGCGCCCTTGACCAGCCAGATGCAAGGCGCATGATATCAAGGTTGATATAACCAAGATGCCGAGGAACTGCCTTGACCACCAAAGGAGGTGACACCATGGCCATTGAACGTTACGACAGTGTCTGGGAGGCCATCGAAGACACGCCGGAGGAGGCACTGAACATGCGCCTCCGTTCCGAGCTGATGGCGAAGATCGCCGGGCGTGTCAGGGAGTGGGGCGTCACCCAGCGAGAAGCTGCACAGCGTCTCGGCGTGACCCAGCCTCGTCTCAATGACCTGCTGGCGGGCCGGATCAACAAGTTCAGCCTGGACGCCCTGGTCAATCTGACGGGGCCGGCACACTTCCATCTAGAGTTGGCGATCGAGGACGAAGAGGGTGCGGCCGCTTAGCACTCGATAGATCGACCGCCCCCGACACCCTCAGTCGAGGATATCGCGCAGCACCTCGTGGATGATGTCGTTGGAGGTGTCGACCAGCACGGCGTCGGGGCCGACGCGCTGCCAGCGGTAGCCGTCGTGGTGCGGCAGCTCGCCCAGCACCCGGTCGTCGAAGTTCCTGGCGATGCCCGGGGGCAGCGGCTTGCCGCGCTCCAGGTTCATGCGGATGCCGGGCGGCAGGCTGTCGCGGTCGTCGCGGGTGATCCAGTCGCGGCGCCGCTCGAAGATGCGCCGCACCTCGCGCTCGTCGAGGCGCGGGCCGTCGCGCCGCTCATCGCGAACGCCGCCGCGAACCTCGCCGCGGCTCTTGCCGCGAACCTCGCCGCGAACCTCGCCGCGGCTCTCACGCCCCCACTCTCGCCAGTACTCGCGATCCCGCTGGGGCTCACGCTCGTGCTGCTGGGGCTGGGCCTGCTGGCGCTGCTGCCCGGGCGCCTTCCCCTGCCCCTGCCCGCGGCCGGGGTTGTCGGCGGGCTGGGCCAGCACCGGGCCGGCGGCCAGGGCGAGGCCGAGCAATGAGGCAAGCAGCAACGGGCGTGTGGGTCCGATCCACATGGCAAACTCCTTTCGGTGGGCATGTGCCGTCAGTGTAGGTGGTAATGATGCCGGCAGGGTGCAACCAAGGTGCAGGAGGCAAGAAGCTTGCCAACGGGCCCGATGCCAGCGCCGGGCCTTGAGCGTGGATCCCGGCCCGTTCCCCGAACACCTGGAGATGGCGGCGTGTTCGCCGCGCAAGGCGACGAGGCAAGCCCCGCACCGCCGCCGCCGGTGGATTCAGTCAAGGCGGGAAACGGGGGCTGTCCCTCATTGCCGGAATGCCATGATCCAAGCGTTTGATTTCTCTCGTGCTGTCCCAGTGCTTGGCCCTGTGGCCCGAGCGCTCGATGATGAACATGCTGTCGAATGACACCGACAGCATGAGCGTTGAGTCCCAGTGTCATGGGCGACCGATGGCGGGAAAAGCGTCGGTCAGAGGCGACGTTCCGGAGGGGAGCGAGGCGTCTGGCGCCGACCGGGAGCGCGACGATATTTTTTTAACCTTTTGTCATTATTAATTTATTCATCTGGTTGGCACCTTGCTTGCTGCGACAAGGCAGGATCTCGACTCGCGTAGTCGAACGGCTCAGGGACGAGCCATTCCTGCCAATGGAAACCCGCCCCAGGGAGGTCGGGACACAAGGAGGCGCGATATGAAACTCAAGACCCTTGTCGCCAGCATGGCGTTGATCTTTTCCGGCATGGCCGTCCAGAGCCAGGCAATGAGCATCGAGGACGAGGGACAGGCCGGCGGTTTCTCCCCGTCGTCGATGACGAGCCTGTCCAGCGAGACCCTCCTGCTGGCGGCTGCCGACGGCGGTGCCGATGGTGGTGCCGACGGCGGTGCCGATGGTGGTGCCGACGGCGGGGCTGACGGCGGTGCCGACGGCGGGGCTGACGGCGGTGCCGACGGCGGGGCTGACGGCGGTGCCGACGGCGGTGCCGATGGTGGAACTGACGGCGGTGCCGATGGTGGAGCCGACGGCGGTGCCGATGGTGGAGCCGACGGCAGTGCCGACGGTGGAGCCGACGGCGATGCCGATGGTGGAGCCGACGGCGATGCCGATGGTGGAGCTGACGGCGGTGCCGATGGTGGAGCCGACGGCAGTGCCGACGGCAGTGCCGACGGTGGAGCCGACGGTGGAGCCGACGGCGATGCCGATGGTGGAGCCGACGGCGATGCCGATGGTGGAGCTGACGGCGGTGCCGATGGTGGAGCCGACGGCAGTGCCGACGGTGGAGCCGACGGCGATGCCGATGGTGGAGCTGACGGCGGTGCCGACGGCGACGCCGATAGTGGTGATGTCGGCAGTACCGACGGCGATACCGATGCCGGCGTCGACTCGGAAACCGAGGCCGATACCGAGGCCGATACCGAGGCCGATGCCGAGGTCGATGCCGATACCGAGGTCGATGCCGAGGTCGATACCGAGGCCGATACCGAGGTCGATGCCGAGGTCGATACCGAGGCCGATACCGAGGCCGATACCGAGGCCGAGCTCGAGGCCGATGCCGAGGCCGAGGCCGATGCCGATGCCGAGGAGGAGGGTAAGGTGAAGGCGCCTGGGCTCGACCGGGCCGTGGAGCGTGCCGCCGAGCCCGCCAAGGGTCGCCTCGAGGCGATTCGGGACCGGCTGAGAGGATTCGTCGGCAACGATGGTGACAGCTGAGGTCACTCGGCGACAGGCGCCGTTCCCCTCCCCGCATGAAGCCAGCGGCCGGCATCCCTGCCGGCCGCTGGTGGATTCAGGCAAGGCGAGGAATGGAGGCTATCCCTCATTGGCCCGACAATGTCTCGACGATGGCAGCACGTTCACCGGAGAAGGCGCCGAGGCCAGCTCCTATGGCCTCAGGGCAGGGCATCGACCCCCTGTGGGAGCCACGCTTTGCGGGGCGATGGCGGCGCGCAGCGGCGCTGGGCGGCTGTCGGCCACGCTGGCGGCCACCGCCAAGGCGCCTGCGGCGCCAATCGCTCGGCGGAGCCACGCTTGTATGTTGGAAGTGAGCGGAAACGAAGGCCCGCTCCCCCAATACCCTCACCCACACCAACGGGCCGCCGATCATGGATCGGCGGCCTGTTGGTGTGGCGTCATCGCGGCCCGTGGGGCGGGCCCGAGGCTTACTTGGTCTTGGGAGCGGCTTCCTTGACGGCTTCCTCGACGGCCTTGGGGGCGGTCTCGGTGGCCTGCTGGAGGCCTGCCTGGGCCTGCTTGACGCTGCCCTCGGTCAGCTTCTGGCTTTCCTGGATGAACTCCTGCTGCACGGCCACCACCTTGTCGGCATCGCCCTTCAGGCGCTCGGTCAGCTCCTTGGCGACCTCCTGCTGGCCTTCCAGGTAGCCCTTCAGGCCTTCGGCGTCCTTGACCTCCACCAGGCTGCGCAGCTGCGCCAGGTTGGTGTCGGCATGAGCCTTGGTGGCCTCGAGCTGGGTATTGACCAGCTTCTCGGTGACGTCGAGGGACAGGGCGGCGAAGGCACGCGCCGGGGCGAAGAACACGGACTCGAGCTGGGCGGTGTCGAATTGCTTGGCGTCGAATGCGAATGCGTTGGTCATGATGGGAACCTCCGGGGTTCTGAATGTGCTGGAACGGGAATTTCCCGCTCTGCTGCACTGCACAATAGCAGGGATTTTTGTGCAGTGCAACATCGATCGGAGCAGGGGTGCCCCGGGGTCCGCCACGGCTACGGCGCCGGGTCGCCGCCCGAGGGTTGCTCCCCATCACGCCAACGGCCGGCTTCGCTACCGGCCGCTGGGTCGTTCAGGCCAGGTGGGAAATGGGGGGTGGGATACTGGGGGTTCCTCCCCGCTTGTCGCGGTTAACTCAGATCTTTCAACGCTTCCGGGTGTCTTGTCGCAACACGCAAAAGGGTACGCGCCGCTCCCGTTGGCTCACGACGCCCCTGCTCCCATTCCTGAAGCGTACGCCGACTGACACCCAGCAACGAGGCGAACTCCGTCTGCGAGAGGCCCATACGGTGGCGTGCTTCAATCGCCGGTGAAACGTCCACGCGAGCCTCCCGCGCCGCCTTCCCGGCCTTCATTTCACGCACGGACTCCAACAGATCATTCTCGAATACCGCTTGTTCATCAGTCATTGCCAAGCTCCTCCCTCAGTTGATTCAGCCCCGAGCTCCACTGCGCTTGCCCATTCCGGGCCGCGACCAACGCACCTTGCGAAGACCACCGGTACCCGGAATCACATCGCCTGCCAGCGGATTCTCAGCAAGCCAACTGATAAACGCCAAGCGCTCATCGTCCTTCCAGACGCTGGCGGCGTAACGCTGAAACACCGGTGTCTCGATGATCGTGAACATGGCAACATCGTACGTCAATGACGTATATTTGGCAACCCAACCACAGAAACGCCAGCGGCCGGCATCCCTGCCGGCCGCCGGGTCATGCTAGGCGGGGAAATGGGGGTATGTCCCTCATTGCCCTTACCCACACCAACGGGCCGCCGATCATGGATCGGCGGCCTGTTGGTGTGGCGTCTTCGCGGCCCGCGGGGCGGGTCTAACGCTTTCTTCGGCTTACTTGGCCTTGGGCGCGACGTCCTTGACCGCCTTGGTCGCGGTCTCGGTGGCCTGCTGGGCGCTTTCCTGGGCCTGCTTGACGCTGCCTTCGGTCAGCTTCTGGCTTTCCTGGATGAACTCCTGCTGCAGGGCCACCACCTTCTCGGCATCGCCCTTCAGGCGCTCGGTCAGCTCCTTGGCGACCTCCTGCTGGCCTTCCAGGTAGCTCTTCAGGCCCTCGGCGTCCTTGACCTCCACCAGTTGGCGCAGCTGCGCCAGGCTGGTGTCAGTATAGGCCTTGGTGGCGTCGAGCTGGGCATTGACCAGCTTCTCGGTCACGTCGATGGACAGGGCGGCGAAGGCGCGCGCCGGGCCGAAGAACAGGGACTCGAGCTGGGCGGTGTCGAACTGCTTGGCGCCGAAATCGAATGCGTTGGTCATGATGGGAACCTCCGGGGTTCTGAATGCGATGGAACGGGAGACTCCCGCTCTGCTGCAAGCCATCGTAGCAGGGATTTTTGTGCAATGCAACATCGATGGAGAATCGATGGCGGCATGGGCGCCGCCCAGCGGAAAGGGAGGGGGCTGTCCTACCCGAGCACGTTCGCAGCAAAAGGCGCCGAGGCCTGCCCCTATGGGGTCAGACCCCAGCCAAGTCGCCAGGCCTGTCGTGGCGCACCTTGCCGGCGGAATCGCCGCCGCCGGGGTCTGACCCCCTAGGGCCTCCCGGCGTTGGCGGCCCACCACCACGGTGCCCCGCCTCGGCTCGATGCCGGCCGCTGGTTGATTCGGGCAAGGTGGGAAACGGGGCCCCCTCATTACCCTCACCCACACCAACGGGCCGCCGATCATGGATCGGCGGCCCGTGGTATGGCGTCATCGCGGCCCGCGGGGCGGGGCTAACGCTTTCTTCGGCTTACTTGGCCTTGGGCGCGGCTTCCTTGACGGCCTTGGTCGCGGTCTCGGTGGCCTGCTGGGCGCTTTCCTGGGCCTGCTTGACGCTGCCCTCGGTCAGCTTCTGGCTTTCCTGGATGAACTCCTGCTGCAGGGCCACCACCTTCTCGGCATCGCCCTTCAGGCGCTCGGTCAGGTCCTTGGCGACCTGCTGCTGGCCTTCCAGGTAGCCCTTCAGGCCCTCGGCGTCCTTGACCTCCACCAGGCTGCGCAGCTGCGCCAGGTTGGTGTCGGCATAGGCCTTGGTGGCCTCGAGCTGGGTATTGACCAGCTTCTCGGTGACGTCGATGGACAGGGCGGCGAAGGCACGCGCCGGGCCGAAGAACACGGACTCGAGCTGGGCGGTGTCGAATTGCTTGGCGTCGAATGCGAATGCGTTGGTCATGATGGGAACCTCCGGGGTTCTGAATGTGATGGAACGGGAGATTCCCGCTCTACTGCACTGCACAATAGCAGGGATTTTTGTGCAGCGCAACATCGATGGAGAATCGATGGAGACAGGGGCGCCGCCTGGTGGCAATGGGGCCGCCCTACCCGAGCACGTTCGCGGCAAGAGGCGCCGAGGCCTGCCCTATGGGGTCAGACTGGGAGGAATTCCCACAAACGTTGCTGTGAAATCAGCGGGTTGAGAATGCTGCGGAATGGGCCGCCAGCGCGGGGAGGTCCTATGGGGTCAGACCCCGGCCGAGCTACCGGCCTGTCATCGTGCACAGGGCGAGCGGATTCGACCCCGCCGGGGTCTGACCCCATAGGGGCGGCCACGGCGCCTTCTCCGGCGAACGCGCTGCCATCGTCGGGATATTCGTGGGGATCCGCCAAGATCTGTCCCTCATCACCGTGTCCTCAGATGTCCTTTATTGCTACTGGAGACTGCAAGTTCCGGTATCCAGGTCACAGTCAGTATCGGTATCTCCGTGGCCAGTCGCAGCCACCGAGAAGGTAAAGGGGCTGGCAGCGGTCTCAAAATCTGTAGCGGCCGGTGCGTCACACGCCGACCAGGCCATCGTTGGCGCTGTAAAGGTAGCGTCTTGTCTTTCAACTGCCACAAGCCGTGCAAATGAAGTCGCCTCGGACAAACACGCATTGTTGGCTGAACGCGTCGTATAAGCTTGATACTGCGGAATCGCAATCGCCGCGAGAATCCCGATAATCGCCACCACGATCAACAGCTCGATCAAGGTAAAACCGCTCTGGCCGGTCTTCATGTCTTTCTGCATGCCTTGATTCTTCATGGCCCTGCCCCTTGCTCTTGTCCACCGTGGCCTGCCTTAAGGGAAAATGGGGGTTTGTCCCTCATTACCCGCACGGCGCGCCCGGCCGCGACTCCAGGCCCCTGCTCGAGGATGGCTCCCCCATCACGCCAACGGCCGGCATTAAGCCGGCCGCTGGTTGATGCCTGAGTTCAAGTTAGGCGGGGAATGAGGGTATGTCCCTCATCATGAGGTCGGAGCAGTGAGCGTGAATTCACCAGTACCGAAGTTAAGTTCGACATAATTTCCTCGCGGAGTACTTGACGCTGTCGCAGAGCCGGTCAGATTTCCATCACTATCAAGCGCAACGTCGTTAGTAACAGTGCCGCAAGCAGGTGCCGCATTCGAAGTCATTGCAGTTAATTCAGTTGCCAGATCTGTTGCGGGGTCATTTGATGTCGTCAACTCAGCCATAATTCTATTTCGCTCAATATCTAGCTGCGATTGACAAGCGTTCTGATCAGCTCGAGTGAGATAGTTTTGATACTGCGGAATCGCAATCGCCGCCAGAATGCCGATAATCGCCACCACGATCAGCAGCTCGATCAGGGTAAAACCGCCCTGGCCGGTCTTGATGTGCTTCATCTGTTGCCTGCCTTGTCTCTTCATGGCCCTGCCTCTTGCTATCGGTCCGCCGTGGCCCGTCTGCCGTTGCCTTACTTCTGCAGCCCGTGCGGGTTTGCGTTGGGCGGCGTGCCGGGGTCGTGCCGAGGCCTGCGCCATCGCGCAGCAGCGCTGCGCTCCCACAGGACCTCGGTGCCCACGGCGTGCCACCGTCACTTGCCAGCCGGCTCGCCCTACCCGACGGCTCGACTCTACAGCTTACATTAAATTACAGATGGCAACCTTGCAAGGACAATCTGAGCCTTCTCATCCCGCCCGTGCAGGCGGCTCATCATCCTGAATCAAGGAAAAGACTGAATCGACGGGGCGAAGCGCTGGGCGGGGATAGCCGCCTGAGGCTAGAATCGTGGATGATGCCACAGTTGCTGCACCCGCGAGGCGCCATGAACGACTACCGCACCCCTGCCGCCGAGAGGCCACCCCCGGCCGCCGAACCCACCGAATCGCCGCTGGCCGGGGCGGGGCAGCGCGGCGCCGACGGCCTGCGCGGGCTGTCGCGCCGGCTGGTGAAGGATGGCCTGCTCTCCGAGCCCGCCGCGGTGCGCGCCGAGCAGGAGGCGCGGGAAGCCGAGATGTCGCTGCTCGAGCACGTGATCGAGTCCGGCCTGGTGCCGGCCCGCCAGGCCACCCTGACCGCGGCCTGGGAGTACGGCCTGCCGATCATCGACCTCGACGCCCTGCGCGCCGACGGCCTGCCGCCGGCCAGCGAGTTCCCCGAGAAGATCCTGCGCCGGCTCAGGGTGCTGCCGCTGGTGCGCCACGGCCACCGCCTCACGGTGGCGGTGCCCTACCCCTCGACGCTGGCCCAGCTCGACGAGCTGCAGTTCGCCACCGGCCTCACCCCCGAGGGGGTGCTGGCCCCGGTCGACCAGCTCGGCCCGGCGCTGGAGAACTACCTGACCCAGGGCGAGCACAGCATGCTCGACGAGCTCAAGGGGGTCGACGACGCCATCGGCGAGCTGGCCTACGACGAGGGCGAGAGCGAGGCGATCGATGCCCAGGCGGTGAGCGCCGCGGCCGGCGACGATGCGCCGATCATCAAGTTCGTCAACAAGATCCTGCTCGACGCCATCCGCCGCGGCGCCTCGGACATCCACTTCGAGCCCTACGAGACCAGCTACCGGGTGCGCTTTCGCATCGACGGCATCCTCCACGACGTGGCCCACCCGCCCTTCGCCATGCGCACGCGGATCGCCGCGCGGCTCAAGGTGATGTCGCGGCTCGACATCTCCGAGCGGCGCCTGCCCCAGGACGGCGCCATCAAGCTCAAGCTCTCCAAGAGCCGGTCGATCGACTTCCGCGTCAACTCGCTGCCCACCGTCTACGGCGAGAAGGTGGTGCTGCGGATCCTCGACCCCGCCTCGGCCCAGATGGGCATCGAGCAGCTCGGCTTCACCCCCGCGCAGCGCGCCATGTACGAGGCGGTGCTCGACCAGCCCCAGGGCATGATCCTGGTCACCGGCCCCACCGGCAGCGGCAAGACGGTGACCCTCTACACCGGCATCAACCTGCTCAACGCGGTGGAGCGCAACATCTGCACCGCCGAGGACCCGGTGGAGATCAAGGTGCCGGGGGTCAACCAGGTCAACGTGCTGCCGAAGATCGGCCTGGACTTCGCCAGCGCCCTGCGCGCCTTCCTGCGCCAGGACCCGGACGTGGTGATGGTCGGCGAGATCCGCGACCTGGAGACCGCCGAGATCGCGGTGAAGGCCTCGCAGACCGGCCACCTGGTGCTCTCCACGGTGCACACCAACTCGGCGGCCGAGACCCTCTCCCGCCTGGCCAACATGGGGGTGGCGCCGTTCAATATCGCCAGCTCGGTGAGCCTGATCATCGCCCAGCGCCTGGCGCGCAAGCTGTGCAGCCGCTGCAAGCAGCCGGCCGACATCCCCCGGGAGGTGCTGCTGCAGCAGGGCTACAGCGCCGAGGAGGTCGACGGCGCCACCTTCTATGCGCCGGTGGGCTGCAAGCACTGCACCCAGGGCTTCAAGGGCCGGGTAGGGATCTACGAGGTGGTGCCGATCAGCGATGCCATGAGCCAGCTGATCATGCGCCAGGGCAACTCCATGGACTTCGACACCCTGGCCCGGGAAGAGGGCCACCCGGACCTGCGCCGCAGCGGCCTGCTCAAGGTGATGCAGGGGCTGACCAGCCTGGCCGAGGTCAACCGGGTGACCAAGGACTGACGGAGGCGCCGCCGGGTGCCCGGCGGCCAGGCGTGACGCGCGACAACACGAACGCCCTGAACGGTAACAGCACCATCGAGCCCCCCGGGCCTATAACAGAACATACGACCAGCAGCAACGCAGGGAACACTCATGGCCACACGCACGATGCGCACGCCGAACAAGCTCAAGCTCTATCGTTGGCGCTGGAACGGCAAGGGACCCAACGGTCGCAAGGTGAGCGGCGAGATCATCGCCGCCAAGAAGGCCGAGGTGGAGAAGGAGCTCTCGGGCCAGAACATCATGGTCAAGACGATCCGCCGCAAGGGCGGGTTGGGCGGCGGCATGGGCAAGATCAAGCCCCGCGACATCATGCTCTTCTCCCGCCAGATGGCGACCATGATCCGCGCCGGGGTGCCGATGCTGCAGGCCTTCCAGGTGGTGGCCGAGAGCCTCAAGAAGCCGGCGATGAGCGCCCTGGTCCAGGAGCTGATGAACGACGTGGCGGCGGGCTCGAGCTTCTCCGAGGCGCTCAGGCGCCACCCCCAGCACTTCGACCGCCTGTTCGCCAACCTGGTGGAGGCCGGCGAGCAGTCGGGCTCGCTGGACCGCATGCTCGAGCGGGTGGCGGCCTACAAGGAGAAGATCGAGTCGCTCAAGGGCCGGGTGAAGAAGGCGCTGTGGTACCCGGCGGCGGTGATCGCGGTGGGCTTCGGCGTCACCGCCCTGCTGCTGATCAAGGTGGTGCCCCAGTTCGAGAGCCTGTTCCACGGCTTCGGCGCCGAGCTGCCGGCACCGACCCGCATGACCATCGCGCTTTCCGAGTTCGCCCAGCAGTACTGGTGGTGGGGGGTGCTCGGCCTGGCGGCCTTCATCTACTTCATCCGCACCGGCATGAAGCGCTCCGAGGCCTTTGCCTACCGCATGCACGCCCTGTCGCTGAAGATCCCGGTGCTCGGCGACATCCTCGACAAGTCCTCGGTGGCGCGCTACTCGCGCACCCTGGCCACCACCTTCGGCGCCGGGGTGCCCCTGGTCGAGGCGCTGACCACCGCCGCCGGCGCCTCGGGCAACAAGGTCTACGAGCGCGCCATCGAGCAGATCCGCGAGGACGTCTCCTCCGGCCAGCAGCTGCACTTCGCCATGCGCCTGACCGAGCGGTTCCCGCCGCTGGCCGTGCAGATGGTCGGCATCGGCGAGGAGGCCGGCTCGCTCGACGCCATGCTCAACCGGGTGGCGGACTACTACGAGGAGGAGGTCGACAACAAGGTCGATACCCTCACCTCGCTGCTCGAGCCCTTCATCATCGTGGTGCTCGGGGTGCTGGTCGGCGGCCTGGTGATCTCGATGTACCTGCCGATCTTCGAGCTGGGCACCGTGATTTGATAGCCTTTACGCTATATAGCTTATGGACTATAATCGCCAAGGAAGGCCCGGATGTGGCACATCGTGACCGTCGAGCGATTCGACAGCTGGTTTCTGCAGCTATCTGAAGCAGAGCAGGAAAGTGTGCTGACTGGCCTGTTCAAGCTGGAGTCGTTAGGCCCACAGCTGGGAAGACCAGACGTCGATAGCCTCAAGGGCAGTCGCAAGGTTACCAATCTCAAGGAACTGAGGATTCAGCATGGAGGGAAGCCCTTTCGCATCCTCTTTGCGTTCGATCCGGCTCGTCAAGCAGTGATGCTATGTGGCGGGGACAAGACCGGTGACAAGCGCTTTTATCAGACCATGATCCCGATCGCCGAACGCGAGTTCATCGACCATTTAGCCAGCCTGGGGGAATAGCCATGGCAAAGCCACTCTCTTTACTGGTGAAGCACGTCAGTCCGGAAGTCGTCGAAGCCGCGAAAGCGAGAGCCGAGCAAGAGGTCTTCGAGTGGCGTCTTGCCCGGCTCCGCGAACAGCTCGACCTCTCCCAAGTCGAGCTGGCCACGCTAATGGGTGTTTCGCAGCCCTCGGTCGCCAACCTGGAAAAGCGGGGCACCGAAATCAAGCTTTCGTCCCTGAAGCGCTACATCGAGGCCATGGGGGGCAAGCTTACCATCGATATCGAACTTCCGGATGGACAACACGTCGGCATGAGTTGCTGAGAAAAGAGTCCCAGTATGCGCACGACCTACGACGAAACCGACGATATCCTGATGCTTCACCTGGCGGACAAGCCGATCACCAAGGAAGTCTCCCAGGACTGGAACACCCATATCAGCTACGCCGCGGATGGCACCATCGTGGAGGTGGTCATTCTCGAGGCCTCGAAACAAGGTGCCTGGCCGCTACTCAAGAGCGAAGCCGCCTGACCCGAAAGGATACTCTCTTGCTCGATCTCCCCTCTCCCCTGCTCTGGCCGCTGGCCGCCGTCGTCGGCCTCTGCCTGGGCAGCTTCCTCAACGTGGTGATCGCGCGGCTGCCGGTGATGCTGATGCAGGGCTGGCGGGCCGAGGCCCGCGAGGCGCTGGAGCTGCCCACCGAGGAGACGCCGCGCTTCAACCTGGTGACGCCGCCCTCGATCTGCCCCACCTGCGAGGCGCCGATCGCCTGGCACGACAACATCCCGCTGCTGGGCTGGTTCAAGCGCCGCGGGCGCTGCGCCAGCTGCCAGGCGCGCATCAGCCCGCAATACCCGCTGGTGGAGCTGGCCGGCGGCGCGCTGACGCTGGCGGTGGTGGCGATCTTCGGGGCGAGCTGGCAGGGGCTGTTCATCCTCGGCGCCTGCCTGGCGCTGCTGGCGATGGCGGTGATCGACCTGCGCACCCAGCTGCTGCCGGACCTGCTCACCCTGCCGCTGCTGTGGGCCGGGCTGCTCTACCAGCTGCTGTTCCAGCCGCTGCTGCTCTCCTCGGCGGTGATCGGCGCCATGGCCGGCTACCTGGCGCTGTGGAGCTTCTACTGGCTGTTCAAGCTGGTGACCGGCAAGGAGGGCATGGGCTACGGTGACTTCAAGCTGCTCGCCGCGCTGGGCGCCTGGCTGGGCTGGCAGAGCCTGCCGCTGGTGCTGATCCTCTCGGCCGGCGCCGGCGCCGTGGTCGGCGTGCTGATGCAGCTGGCGATCCCGCGGCTGCGCGGCGCGCCGATGCCCTTCGGCCCCTACCTGGTGGTGGCCGGCTGGATCGCCCTGCTCGCCGGCGAGCCGCTGATGGCCGCCTACCTCGGCCTGCTCTATTAACCGCGCCTTGGGGTCAGACCCCTAAGCGAATTTTGGGGTCTGACCCCAAGGGGGACTTAGCTTGATCATCGGTGTGACCGGCGGGATCGCCTCGGGCAAGTCGACGGTGGCCAGGGCCTTCGCGGCGCTGGGCATACCCTGGGTGGATGCCGACGAGGTGGCCCGCGAGGTGGTCGAGCCCGGCGAGCCGGCGCTGGCGGAGATCGCCGCGCGCCATGGCCGGCGGGTCCTGCTGGCCGACGGGCGCCTGGACCGCCGGGCGCTGCGCGAGATCGTCTTCGCCGATCCGGCCGAGCGGCGCTGGCTGGAGTCGGTGACTCACCCGCGCATCCGCGAGCGGCTGCTGGCCCACCTGGAGCGCCTGCAGGCCCGGGGCGCGCCCTATGTGCTGCTGGTCTCGCCGCTGCTGTTCGAGTCGGGCCAGCACCGCCTGGTCGACCGCAGCCTGGTGATCGACGTGCCCGAGGCGCTGCAGATCGCACGCACCGCCTCCCGCGACGAGGTCGACGAGGCCCAGGCCCGCGCCATCCTGGCCGCCCAGATGCCGCGCGCCGAACGCCTGGCCCTGGCCGACGACGTGATCGACAATGGGGGTGACGAGCAGGCGCTGGCCGCGCAGGTCGCCGAACTGGACCGGCGCTACCGGCACCTGGCAGGCTCTCATCCACCACGATGACCGAGCCCCACCCTCGAACCCCGAACCGAGACCGAGAGTCATGACGTCGCAACGAACGAATCGCCCGCTGGAAGTCGCCTGCCCGCAGTGCCGCAAGAAGGTGCTGTGGAACGAGGACAACCCCTACCGCCCCTTCTGCAGCAAGCGCTGCCGGCTGCTGGACCTGGGCGCCTGGGCCGACGAGTCGCATCGCATCACCGGCGAGCCGGCCATGGACGAGATGGATCTCGACGCCCTGCTCGCCCAGGCCGACCGGGATGGTGGCCTGCAGTGATCGCCGGTAGGCAGCCCCTTGGCCTGGCGCATCCCCCGGGGCTGCAGAAGCCCGAATACCGCCTGCTGGCCGAGCTGGAGGCGGCCTTCGATACGCTGATCCAGCGTACCGAGGCGCTGCTCGGCGCCTACCACCAGGCGCCGGGGGCCAGCTGGGCCTTCGGCGAGGAGTCGGCGAGCGAGCCATGGTTGCGCCAGGCGCTGCTGGATTTCTGGTATCACGATGGCCAGGACGGCCGGGCGACGCGCGCCCATGTCGGGCTGGTGGCGGCCGGCGAGGCGCTGCTGGCCCGGGTCGCCGAGGTGAATGCGGCCAAGGCGGCCTTCGCCGCGCTGCTCGCGCAGATTCGCGACCAGGTGCCGGCGCTGATCCCCGAGATCAAGACGGTGCTGCCCTTCCGCCACCCGGCGCTGCACGATCACCTGCGCGGCCGCGGGCTGGCGCGGCTGCACCTCAAGCAGTGCTGGCGGGCGATTCCGGTGGCCGAGGCCCCGGTGGCGCGGGTACGGCTGGCCTGGTATTCGAGCGGGCGCTCCATCAAGCGACTGAGCGTGCGCGAGGCCGAGCAGAAGTTGCTCAAGCTCGACGCGGAGGCGCCCCATGTGCGGATCCAGCTGCGCAAGCTGGCGGGCCTACCGGACGGCGAACCCCTGGCCCAGGTGCAGCGCCAGGCGCCGCTGATGCGGGCCAACCTGTTCTTTCGCGAACCGCTGGAGGATGGCCGCACGCGCCGGGCGCTGAACGTGGCGCTGCCACTGTTCGTGCCCTCGCCCGACGGCCGCCTGCCCGACCACAACCAGCCCCCGCCGACGCCACCCGAGAGCCGCACCCGGGCGCGGCGCAGCGACGAACGCCTGGAAGACGCCCCCTTCCTGCCGAGCCTGCGGGTATTCCGCTATCGGTGATCGTTCGGGGCGACGGCGATTGCCGCCAGGGCGCCTATCGGCGCCACTCGCTCGGCGGAGCCACAGGCAGGGAATCTACCCCCCTGATGGGGGGCATTTGACGCGTAGTATCAGGCGATGCGCCCGAGGGACTTCAGCGTCTGCAACAGGCTGCTGACGCTTTCGGCGGGCTGGGCGTATTCGTTCATCAGCGCCTTGAGGCGTTGCTCGAAGGCCTGCTGGCGAGCCTCGTCGTCCTGCTCCTGGGCTTCCAGGGAGCGCACGGGCGGCCCGGTGGGAATGTCGAACGTGCTGCCGGGGCTTTCGAGTTCGCGCAATGCTTCGGCGAAGGCGTCGTCGAGTTCGCGAAACTTGCGCAATTTCTCGCGCTCGTCCATGGGTTTTCGAGAAGTCTGCTGTTTCATTCGCTACCAGTGGTGTCAGGAGGTCGACGGGGCGGGAAAGGAATCGGGGTCGACGCTCACGCATGATGTCCTATCTTGAGTATACCGCCATTGGCGCCCGTGGCGAAGGGGCATTCGCCACTCGCTGCGGCTCGCCACCGGTCTCCGGCGGTCATCGCCGTCGCTTCGATCCCTCGCATAATGTGCTCAATCGATCATTCCGAAGTCTCGAACTTGCCTTTGATCCGCTTTGACAAGCATAAAGAACTAATGAAAGGGAAGAAGGCAACGGCCCGGGCTCGGCTCCCGTCGAACCGCTGCCCGGCGCGCTTGCGAACGGCGACAGGCGGGAGATCCCTGTCGGTGAGCACGGCATCTGGTCGGCTCGAGTATGTGATCTCAAGGGATGAGGCCAGGCCATGGGCAACGACATGATGCGAGCGGAGATCTGGCTGCAGGAGACCCTGGAGAGTCAGTTGGGTATCGAGGACCTGGCCAAGCGGCTCGGCTATTCCTCCTCCCAGGTCCGGCGCCGCTTCCGCCAGCGTTTCGGCATAGGACCCGGCGCCTACCGCGACTTGCTGCGCCTGGAGAAGGCAGCCCGGCTGCTGGTGCACACCCCCCATGGCGTCAGGCAGATTGCCGAACTATGCGGTTATCGCAACCATTCGGCGTTCAGTCGCGCCTTCCAGCGCCGCTACGAGCGTTCGCCACGCGACTTCCGGCGGGCCCAGCGCCTGCAACTGCGCCGGAGCGATCCGGCCACGGGCAGGGAGTTTGCCGTCGAACTCCGCCTGACACCTGCGCAGGAGGCGATCGTGACCCGCCTCTACGCGCCGAGCATGGCGATCGACACCCCGGCGGCATGGCAGCAGCACCTGGAGGTCGACGATGCGCTGCCCGACCGCCTGAGCGAGGCCACGCCCATCGCCTTGCTGCATGACCAGCCCCTGGCCAGCGACATGCCGCGCACCGACCTCGGCGTGCAGGTGGCCCATGGTGCGACCATCGACGTGGCCCTGCCCCTGCCCTTCCGCCTGATCGAACTGCCGGCCAGGCGCTGCGCCTGCCTGACGTTCGGCGAGATGGCGCAACTCCCCACGGCCGTACGCTTCCTGGTCGGTCGCTCGCTGCCCGAGAAGGGCGTGCACTTCAACGGCGAGGCGCCGCGACTACTGCATACGACGGCGGGCCTGGAGCTTCAACTGCCACTGCTGGAGCCAGCGTCGGCGTCGTAGCTTATCGCGGTTACGGACACGACAGCGCCGCCTCGAGGGCGGCGCTTGACATATAACGGGCGGGGCGGAGGATCACTCCTCGACGCGCACCAACCAGGATTCGACGGTGTCGTTACCGTACTCGTCCTTCCACGCCTTGAGGGTCTTCTGATTACCACCGCGAGTCTCGACGACTTCACCGGTGTTGGGGTTCTTGTAGATCTTCAGCTTGCGCTTGCGACGGCCACCGGCCGCCACTGCCTTCGGGGCGGAAGCCGCAGTGGATTTGGGGTCGAGCAGCGCAATGACTTCGGCAGCGCTCTTGTCGAACTCGCGCATCAACGCCTCGAGTTTTTCCTTGAACTCGAGTTCGGTCTTCAGGCGCTTGTCGTTCTGCAGCTTCTCCATGTTCTCCTGGAGCTGCTTGAGCTGCTGTTCCATTTGCATGTATTCGCTGAGCAGGGACATTTAGGTATTCCTTCTTCGGGTGTCGGGATGCGTGGGCAATTATGAACGCTTAAAGGGTTCATGACAATAGTGTGGATAGCGACTCGTTTAATATCAAGAGTCGAGTTGAAAGTATCACGGCACAGTTATTTGTAGAAGAGCAACGCCTGGATTACCACTCGGGGAGCAACAGTCGCGGTATCCTTGAACTCAGCCGACTTGTCGAAAAAAAGACGCCGCCCCGAGGGGCGGCGTCCTTCATGGCTGGCAAGTTCGCCGGAGGCGGGCCGAGGCCTCGCTTCCGCTTCGCCTGCTCAGTCCTGGCCCATCTGCTGCTTGATGAGGTCGCCGATGGTGGTCGGACCACCGCTCTCGGGGCTCTCTTCACGCAGCTTCTTGAGGTTCTGGCGGGTGTCGTCCTGGTCCTTGGCCTTGATGGACAGGGCGATCTGGCGGTTCTTGCGATCGACACCGATGATGCGAGCCTCGACGCTGTCGCCTACGTTCAGCACGTTGCGGGCGTCCTCGACACGGTCGGCGCTGATCTCGGAGGCCTTGAGCACGGCGACCACATCGGTGGCCAGCTCGACGTGGGCTTCCTTGGCGTCGACCTCGACCACGCGGCCGGTGACGATGGTGCCCTTGTCGTTGACGGCCAGGAACTCGGCGACCGGGTCGGTATCGAGCTGCTTGATGCCCAGCGAGATGCGCTCGCGCTCCGGGTCGATGGAGAGGATCACGGCCTCGGCCTCATCGCCCTTCTTGAAGCCGCGCACGGCTTCTTCGCCGGTCTCGGTCCAGGAGATGTCGGAGAGGTGCACCAGGCCGTCGATGCCGCCTTCCAGGCCGATGAAGATACCGAAGTCGGTGATCGACTTGATGGTGCCCTTGACGCGGTCGCCCTTCTTGTACTCGGCGTTGAAGGTCTCCCACGGGTTGGCGGTGCACTGCTTGATGCCCAGGGAGATACGACGACGCTCCTCGTCGATGTCGAGGATCATGACATCGACATCGTCGCCGACCTGCACGACCTTGGACGGGTGGATGTTCTTGTTGGTCCAGTCCATCTCGGAGACGTGGACCAGGCCCTCGACACCCTCTTCCAACTCGGCGAAGCAGCCGTAGTCGGTGAGGTTGGTGACGGTGGCGTGCACCTGGGTGCCTTCCGGGTAACGATCCTTGATGTTGACCCAGGGATCCTCGCCCAGCTGCTTCAGGCCCAGGGAGACGCGGTTGCGCTCGCGGTCGAACTTCAGAACCTTGACGTTGATCTCGTCGCCCACGGCGACGATCTCGCTCGGATGCTTGATGCGCTTCCAGGCCATGTCGGTGATGTGCAGCAGGCCGTCGACGCCACCGAGGTCGACGAAGGCACCGTAGTCGGTGAGGTTCTTGACGATACCGGTGATCTGCTGGCCTTCCTGCAGGGTGGCGAGCAGGGCCTCACGCTCGGCGCTGTTCTCGGCCTCGAGCACGGCACGACGGGACACGACGACGTTGTTGCGCTTCGGGTCGAGCTTGATGACCTTGAAGTCGAGTTCCTTGTTCTCGAGGTGCGTGGTGTCGCGCACCGGACGCACGTCGACCAGGGAGCCGGGGAGGAAGGCGCGGATGGAGTCGACGTCGACGGTGAAGCCGCCCTTGACCTTGCCGTTGATCACGCCCTTGACGATCTCGTCCTTTTCGAAGGCCGCTTCCAGAATCTTCCACGCTTCGGCACGCTTGGCCTTCTCGCGGGAGAGGCGGGTCTCGCCGAAACCGTCCTCGACGGCTTCCAGGGCGACGTGGACCTCGTCGCCGACGGCGATGTTCAGTTCGCCGTTCTCGTCGCGGAACTGCGCCGCGGGAATCTGACCTTCAGACTTCAGGCCGGCATTGACGGTGACCCAGTCACCATCGATGTCGACGACGGTAGCCGCGACGATGGCGCCCGGCTCCATGTTGATGTCCTGGAGAGACTGTTCAAACAGTTCAGCAAAGCTTTCGCTCATGATGTTCCTACGTGATCAACGTTGAGTACGGCGTTGCCGCCTTCTCCGCACCACCAGCGAGTGCGGGCCTTATTCACCATGCCTCCGGAGATGTTAACGCTGGTTCGACCTGGCCAGGCTCACGGAAAATCGAAGTGCCGGACCACGTCATCACATCCTGCCGGAGGCGCCGCAAGGGAGTGTCAGGTGGCGGTTGCCAGACCCCGTTCGGTCAGCAGTTCCGTCAGCCGATCCACCACTTCCGGTATCGTCAGGCGCGTGGTGTCAAGCGTGATGGCGTCATCGGCCGGCTTGAGCGGTGCCACGCTGCGCTGCATGTCGCGCGCATCGCGTGCCTGAATCTCCTTTAAAAGACTCGATAGATTAGCATCCACCCCCGCCTCCTGCAACTGGAGGTGGCGCCGCCGGGCGCGTTCTTCGGCACTGGCGGTGAGGAAGATCTTCAGCGGCGCATCGGTGAACACCACGGTGCCCATGTCGCGGCCGTCGGCCACCAGCCCGGGCGCCTGGCGGAAGTCGCGCTGGCGCTTGAGCAGCGCCTGGCGCACCGCGGGCAGCGCGGCGACCTGGGAGGCCGCGTCGCCGATCTGCTCGGTGCGGATGGTGGTGGTAGCGTCACGCCCCTCCAGCAGCACGGTGGTGGCGTCGCCCTCGGCGCGGAACACCACGTCGAGCTCGCGGGCCACCTCGGCCAGGCCGGCCTCGTCGTCCAGGGGCACCTCGTGCTTCGCGGCGGCCAGGGCCGTGAGCCGGTAGAGGGCGCCGGAATCGAGCAGGTGCCAGCCGAGCCGCTCGGCGACCAGCCGGCTGATGGTGCCCTTGCCGGCGCCGCCGGGGCCATCCACGGTCAGGACCGGCACCACTGCGTCGCTCATGGCACCTCCTCGCCCACTTCCTCGACCAGGAACAGGCCTACCTTGCGGGCCAGCTCCAGGAAGCCGGGGAAGGAGGTGGCGACGTTGGCGCAGTCGTCGATGACGATCTCGCCGCCGGCGCGCAACCCGGCCACGGTGAAGGCCATGGCGATGCGGTGATCGCCCAGGCTGTCGATGCGACCTCCGCCATAGCTCGCCCCCTTGGCCTTGCCGCTATTTTTTCCACTGCCGACGATATCGATGCCGTCCGGGTACAGGGTGTTCTCCACGCCCAGCACGGTGAGGCCGTCGGCCATGGCCTGCAGCCGGTCGGACTCCTTGACCCGCAGCTCCTCGGCCCCGCGCAGCCGCGTGGTGCCGGTGGCGTTGGCGGCGGCGACGAACAGCGCCGGGAACTCGTCGATGGCCAGCGGCACCTGGTCGACGGGGATCTCGATGCCCGCGAGCGGCGCATAGCGGATGTGCAGGTCGGCCACCGGCTCGCCGCCCACCTCGCGCTCGTTCTCGAAGCGCAGGTCGGCGCCCATCAGCTTGAGGATGTTGATCACGCCGATGCGGGTCGGGTTGATGCCGACATGCTCGAGCACCAGGTCGGACCCGGGGGTGATCGCCGCGGCGACCAGGAAGAAGGCGGCCGAGGAGATGTCGGAGGGCACGTCGATGGGGGCCGCGGTGAGCTTGCCGCCACCGCTGAGCCAGCAGGTGTCGCCCTCGCGCTGGACCCGATAGCCGAAGCCGGCGAGCATCCGCTCGGTATGGTCGCGGGTCGGCGCCGGCTCGCGCACCCGAGTCTCGCCCTCGGCGTAGAGGCCGGCGAGCAGCAGGCAGGACTTCACCTGGGCGCTGGCCATGGGCATGTCGTAGGAAATGCCCTTCAGCTGGCGGCCACCCTTGATCTTCAGCGGCGGGCGGCCACCCTCGGCGGTATCGATCTCGGCCCCCATCGCTCGCAAGGGATCGGCCACCCGGCCCATGGGGCGCTTGGTCAGGGAGGCGTCGCCGGTGAGCTCGGTGTCGAAGGCCTGGCCGGCCAGCAGCCCGGCGAACAACCGCATGGCGGTGCCGGCGTTGCCCACGTAGAGGGGCCCGGCGGGGGCCTGGAGGCCGTGCATGCCGACGCCGTGGATGGTCACGCGGCCCTGGTGGGGCCCCTCGATGGCCACGCCCATCTCGCGGAAGGCCTGCAGGGTGGCCAGGCTGTCCTCGCCCTCGAGGAAGCCCTTGACCTCGGTGACGCCCTCGGCGAGCGCGCCGAGCATGATCGAGCGGTGGGAGATCGACTTGTCGCCGGGGACGCGAATTCGTCCGGTGACGCCGCCACCGGGGGCGACCCGGTAGCGCAGCTTGCCTTGTGCTTGCATCTGGTATTCCGCCTGGTAACTGGTCTGGTTGAGCAGGGATTCGAAATAGTGTCGAGCATGGCTGGCGCGGTCGAAGATCGCCAGCATGGTATCGGTATCGCCGGCCTCGACCGCGCGGCGCAGCCGGGCCACGCCGGCCTCGAAGTCGTCCAGCGAGGCGAGCACGGCGTCGCGGTTGGCGACGAAGATGTCGCGCCACATCACCGGGTCGCTGCCGGCGATGCGGGTGAAGTCGCGAAAGCCGCCGGCGGCGTAGCGGAAGATCTCGAGGCGATCGTCCTGGCGCGCCAGGGTATCCACCAGCGAGAAGGCCAGCAGGTGCGGCAGGTGGCTGGTGCGGGCCAGCACCTGGTCGTGGCGCGCCACGTCCATCTCCAGCACCTCGGCGCCGCAGGCCGCCCACAGCGCGCGCACCCGGGCCAGGGCCGCGGGGTCGGTGTCCGGCTCGGGGGTGAGGATCACCTTGTGGTTGGCATAGAGGCGCGGATCGGCGGCGGCCACGCCGCTCTTCTCGGAACCGGCGATGGGGTGGCCGAGCACCAGGTTGGCGGGCACCCGGCCGAAGGCGTCGACCGCGCAGTCGCGGATGGCGGCCTTGGTGCTGCCCACGTCGGTGAGCGCCACGTCCGGCGCCGCGTGCTCGAGGCACCCGGCCAGTTCGCGCATCACCGGCGCCATGGCCAGCACCGGCACCGCCAGCACGATCAGCGAGGCACCCTCGACCAGCGGCGCGAGCCGGGTGTCGCCGCGGTCGATCAGGCCCCTCTCGATGCCCAGGGCGATCTCGTCGGCGTCCGGGTCGCAGGCGACGATCTCGGCTCTCTTCACCGGCCCGCCCCCGCCGGCATCGTCGCTATCGCGACGACCGAAGCCTGCCTGGCGCAGGGCCGCGGCCAGCGAGCCGCCGATCAGCCCCAGGCCGACGATCAGGATCCGCGCTTCATTGAGCTTCATGCCTGACGTCTGCCGCATGCCTAGAGAACGCCCACCGGGTAGGAGCCGAGCACCTTGAGCTCGGCGGCACGCAGCTGCACCTCCTCCAGCACCGCGGCGACCCGGGGCTCCTCGCAGTGGCCCTTGAAGTCGATGAAGAAGACGTAGTTCCACACGCCGCTGCGCGACGGCCGGGTCTCCAGGCGCGTCAGGTCGATCTGGTGGCGGTGGAAGGGTTCGAGCAGGTCGTGCAGGGCACCGGGCTGGTTGCGCATGGCGACGACGATGGAGGTCTTGTCCTCGCCGGACATGGGCACGTCCTGGTTGCCGATGATCAGGAAGCGGGTGGAGTTGTCCGGGCTGTCCTCGATCTTCTCGGCGAGCCGGGTCAGGCCGTAGAGCTTGGCGGCCATGTCGCCGGCGATGGCCGCACTGTGCCACTCGGTCTTGACCAGGCGCGCGGCCTCGGCATTGGAGGAGACCGGCACCCGCTCGGCATGGGGGAAGTGGGCATCGAGCCACTTGCGGCACTGGGCGAAGGACTGCGGGTGCGAGTAGATCCGCGAGACCTTGTCCCGGCGGGTGGTCTCGGCCACCAGCAGGTGGTGGTGGATGCGCAGCACCACCTCGCCGCAGATGCGCATCGAGGAGTCCATGAAGGAGTCGAGGGTGTGGTTGACCACCCCCTCGGTGGAGTTCTCCACCGGCACCACGCCGTAGTTGACCGCCCCGGCCTCGACCTCGCGGAACACCTCGTCGATGGCGGCCATGGGCATGCTCAGCGCGCTCTCGCCGAAGTGCTTGAGGGCGGCCTGCTGGGTGAAGGTGCCCTCGGGGCCGAGATAGGCCACCTTGATCGGCTGCTCCAGCGCCAGGCAGGCGGACATGATCTCGCGGAACAGCCGCGCCATCTCCTCGCTGTCGAGGGGGCCCTGGTTGAGCGCCATGATCCGGCGCAGCACCTGGGCCTCGCGTTCGGGGCGATAGAAGACCGCCTGGGGGTCCTCGACGGTCTTGATCTCGGCCACCCGCTGGGCGCAGGCCGCGCGCTCGCTGATCAGCCGCAGGATGTCGCCGTCCAGCTCGTCGATGCGCTGTCTCAGCTCATCGAGATCCTTGGGGGTGTCGGTCATGCGTGGTTCCCTTCTTCTCGGTGTCTCATGTTTCAGCGGCCGAACCAGGGCCCAAGTGACAAGCCACCCCTTCGTCTGTGTCGGCGACATGGCCCCTAGGGGGTCAGACCCCAGCCAACTCGCCCTGCCTGTCATGGTGCACCTTAACCAGCCGAACCAACCTCCGCCGGGGTCTGACCCCATAGGGACCGCCAGCGCTGGCTGGGCACTCGGCGCTTCTACCCCCGCCGCTGCTCGAAATCTGCCATGAACTCGATCAGGGCGTCCACGGCCTCCTCGGGCACGGCGTTGTAGAGGCTGGCGCGCATGCCGCCGACGCTGCGGTGGCCCTTGAGGTTGAGCAGGCCGGCCGCCTCGGCCTCGGCCAGGAACGGCTTGTCGAGGCGCTCGTCGGCGAGCACGAAGGGCACGTTCATCCGCGAGCGGTTGCGCAGCACGATCGGGTTGGCGTAGAGGCCGCTGCCGTCGATGGCCGCATAGAGCTTCTCGGCCTTGCGGGCGTTGATGGCGTCCATGGCGGCCAGGCCCCCGATGTCCTCCTTCAGCCACCGGAACACCAGGCCGGCCAGGTACCAGCTGTAGGTGGCCGGGGTGTTGATCATGGAACCGGCCTCGGCCAGGGCCTTGTAGCCGAACAGCGAAGGCATGTCGGGCCGGGCGCGCTCGAGCAGGTCCTCGCGCACAATCACCACCACCAGGCCGGCGGGGCCGATGTTCTTCTGGGCACCGGCGTAGATGACGCCGAACCTCGATACGTCCAGCGGGCCCGAGAGGATCGACGAGGACAGATCGCAGACCAGCGGCACCTCGCTGCCATCGGGCCGCACGGCCTCGGGGATGTAGTCGAACTCCAGCCCGCCGATGGTCTCGTTGGCGGTGTAGTGCAGGTAGGCGGCATCCGCCGAGAGGGCGATGTCCGACGGCCGCGGCACGGCGCTGTGGCCGTTCTCCTCGCTGCTGGCGGCGACATGGGCGGTGCCGAACAGGTGGCGCGCCTCGGCCATGGCCTTCTTGCCCCAGATACCGGTGTAGAGGAAGTTGGCACTGCCGCCGGCACCGAGCAGGTTGTAGGGCACCGCGGCGAACTGCAGGGTGGCCCCGCCCTGGGTGAACAGCACCCGGTAGTTGTCGGGGATGGCCAGCAGCTCGCGCAGGTCGGCCTCGGCCTGCTCGGCAATGGCGACGTACTCCGTGGCCCGGTGGCTCATCTCCATCACCGAGAGCCCGTGCCCCCGGTAGTCGAGCAGCTCCTCGCGGGCCCGCTCCAGCACCGGGGTGGGCAGCGCGGCCGGGCCGGCGCAGAAGTTGTAGTGGCGTGTCATCAGCGTCGTGTTCCTAAGCATCCTGTGGGGTCAGACCCCAAAGTATTCTGTGGGGTCTGACCCCGCGTCATTCTTCGGCATCCACCGCTTCCTCGATGTCCTCCGGCTCGTCGACGCGCACCGTCTTGACCAGCTTCTCGTCGTTGCCCAGGCGGATCAGCATCACGCCCTGGGTGTTGCGCGAGGTGATCGAGACCTCGTCGACCCGGGTGCGCACCAGGGTGCCGCGGTCGGTGATCAGCATCATCTCGTCGCTGGAGTAGACCTGCATGGCGGCGACGAGCGAGCCGTTGCGCTCGCTGGTCTGCATGGCGATGACGCCCTGGCCGCCACGGCCGCGCAGCGGGAACTCCTCGAGCCGGGTGCGCTTGCCGTAGCCGTTCTCGCTGGCGGTGAGGATATAGATCTGCCCGCCGTTGCCATTGCCGTTGCCGGCCGGGAGGGCAGTGCCCTCCTCGTCCTCGGCCTCGACATCGGCCTCGGCGTCGATCTGCTGGCTCTGGGGGATGATCAGGCTGATCACCTCGGCGCCACCCTGCAGGCGCATGCCGCGCACGCCGCGGGCGGTACGCCCCATGGCACGCACGTTGCCCTCCTCGAAGCGGATCGCCTTGCCGTTGGACGACAGCAGCATCACATGGTCGTTGCCCGAGGTGATGGCGGCGCCCACCAGTCGGTCGTCTTCTTCGATATCGATGGCGATCAGGCCGACGCTGCGCGGACGCGAGAACTGCTCGAGGCTGGTGCGCTTGACCGTGCCCTTGGCGGTGGCGAAGAAGATGTAGCTCTCGGGGTCGTAGTCGCGCACCGGCAGGATGGCGTTGATCGCCTCGCCCTCGTCGAGCGGCAGCAGGTTGACCAGCGGCTTGCCGCGGGAGCCGCGGCTGGCGTTGGGCATCTCGTAGACCTTGAGCCAGTAGACCTTGCCCTTGTTGGAGAACAGCAGCACGGTGTCGTGGGTCGAGGCCACCAGCAGGTGCTCGATGACGTCCTCGTCCTTCATCGCCGTGGCGGACTTGCCGCGGCCGCCGCGGCGCTGGGCATGGTAGTCGGAGAGCGGCTGGGTCTTGGCATAGCCCGAGCGCGACACCGTGACCACCATGTCCTCCTCGGCGATCAGGTCCTCGAGGCGCAGGTCGAGGTGGCTGGCCTGGATCTCGGTGCGGCGCGCATCGCCGTACTGGTCGCGCACGGCGATCAGCTCCCCGCGGATCACCTCGAGCAGGCGGTCGGCGGAGGCCAGGATGGCGGTGAGCTCGGCGATCTGCTCGAGGATCTTCAGGTACTCGTCGAGCAGCTTCTCGGTCTCGAGCCCGGTCAGGCGGTGCAGGCGCAGCTCGAGGATGGCCTGGGCCTGGGCCGGCGAGAGGCGGTACTGGCTGCCGGCCTGGTTGAGGCCGAAGCCCTCCTCGAGCTCCTCGGGCTTGCAGGAGGTGGCGCCGGCGCGCTCGAGCATGGCGGTGACCTGCCCCGGCTGCCAGGTCTGGGCGAGCAGCTTCTCCTTGGCCTCGCTGGCGTTCGGCGAGGCCTTGATCAGCTCGATCACCTCGTCGATGTTGGAGATCGCCACGGCCAGGCCTTCGAGGATATGGCCGCGTTCGCGGGCCTTCTTCAGCTCGAACAGGGTGCGGCGGGTGACCACCTCGCGGCGGTGCCGGATGAAGGCCTCGAGCACCTCCTTGAGGTTGAGGATCTTCGGCTGGCCGTCCTCGATGGCGACCATGTTGATGCCGAAGACGTTCTGCAGCTGGGTCTGGGCAAAGAGGTTGTTGACCACCACCTCGCCGCTCTCGCCGCGCTTGACCTCGATGACCACGCGCAGGCCATCCTTGTCGGACTCGTCGCGCAGCTCGGCGATGCCCTCGATCTTCTTGTCCTTGACCAGCTCGGCGATCTTCTCGATCAGCCGCGCCTTGTTCACCTGGTAGGGCAGCTCGCTGACGATGATGTGGTCGCGGCCGGTCTTGTCGTCGTGCTCGATGGTGTGGCAGGCACGCACATAGACCCGCCCCCGGCCGGTGCGGTAGGCCTCGAGGATGCCGGCACGGCCGTTGATGATGCCGCCGGTGGGGAAGTCGGGCCCGGTGATGTATGCCATCAGGTCGTCGACGGACAGGGTGTAGTCGTCGATCAGCGCCAGGCAGCCGTTGATCACCTCGACCATGTTGTGCGGCGGGATGTTGGTCGCCATGCCCACGGCGATGCCCGAGGAGCCGTTGATCAGCAGGTTGGGCACCTTGGTGGGCAGCACGTCGGGAATGCGTTCGGTGCCGTCGTAGTTGTCGACCCAGTCGACGGTATCCTTCTCGAGGTCGGCGAGCAGTTCGTGGGCGAGCCTGGCCATGCGTACCTCGGTGTAACGCATGGCGGCGGCGTTGTCGCCGTCGATGGAGCCGAAGTTGCCCTGGCCGTCGACCAGCACGTGGCGCATGGAGAAGTCCTGGGCCATGCGCACGATGGTGTCGTAGACGGCGCTGTCACCATGGGGGTGATACTTACCGATGACATCGCCCACCACACGGGCCGACTTCTTGTAGGCCTTGTTCCAATCGTTGCCGAGCTCGTGCATGGCGAACAGCACGCGCCGGTGGACCGGCTTGAGGCCATCGCGCACGTCGGGCAGCGCACGGCCGATGATCACGCTCATCGCGTAATCGAGGTACGACTGCTTGAGCTCGTCCTCGATGTTGACTGGCAGAATCTCTCTGGCGATGTCACCCATGGGTCGTCGAATCCTTTGCACTGCAACGGGTTGGCGCGCTCCCCCGCCGCGGCGGGGAGGCACCATAAACAGCGTCACATCATACCACCGTGGGCCGCGCAAAGGCAGCTCGGGTAACGCGGGCTTTCACTGGCACCCCCGCCTCCCTTTGTCCATAATGTGCCTCCTTTTCGCTCGAGAATGCGTCATGTGGTTCAAGCACTTGCACCTATACCGCCTGCACGGTGCGCCGGCGCTCGACGCCGCCACCCTGGAAGCCGCCCTGTCCGAGCAGGCCTTTCGCCCCCTGGGCGGCAGCGAGCCGCGCCGCCTGGGCTGGTGTGCCCCGGCCGGCCGCGCCGGCACCCAGCTGCTCCACGAGCTGCAGGGCCAGCGCCTGATCACCGCCCTGCGCCAGGAGCGCCTGCTGCCCGCCTCGGTGGTGCGCGAGGAGGTCGATGAACGCGCCGCCGAGCTCGAGGCCCGCGAGGGGCGCAAGCTGCGCCGCCAGGAGAAGCTCGGCATCAAGGAGCAGGTCTATGAGGAGTTGCTGCCGCGCGCCTTCGTGCGCACCCAGAAGGTCGACCTGTGGTGGGACGTCCGCCGCGGCCTGATCGGCGTGAACTCGAGTTCACGCAAGCGGGCCGAGGAGGTGCTCGACCTGCTGCGCGAGACCCTGGGCAGCCTCAAGGTCACCCCGCTGGCCAGCCAGACCCTGCCGATGCGGGCGATGACCGGCTGGCTGGTCGACCCGGGCGAGCGGCCGGCCGACCTGGTGCTCGGCGACCAGGTGGAACTCAAGGCCAAGGGCGATGACGGCGTGCTGCGCGCCCGCCAGGTCGACCTCGACAGCGACGAGATCCAGCGGCTGCTGGAGAGCGGCCGCCAGGCGAGCAAGCTGGCACTGGAGATCGAGGGCCGGTTAAGCTTCGTGCTGCATGACGACCTCGCCCTCAAGTCGCTGCGCTTCGGCGATGCCCTGATCGACGAGGCCAACAACAGCGACGACGGCGACGACGCCCTGGTGCGCCTGGAGACCGACTTCCTGCTGATGTCCCAGGCACTCGGCGAGAACCTCGACCGCCTGATCGACTGGCTGGGCGGCGAGGCCGGCACCGCGAGCGACCAGAGCGTCGCATGACCGCTTCCGGCAAGGCTTCCAACGACGGCACGCCCGACCATGTTTCCGACAACAACCATCACAAGCGCATGACCGAACTCCGAACCGACAACCAGCCGGCCGATCCGTGGGCCGACATTCGCCCCTACCACGACGACGAGGTCGCCGAGGTACTGGTGCGACTGGCCCACGACCCCGAGCTGCTGGACGCCCTGACCCGCTTCCGGCTGCCCCGGCTGTCGCGCTTCATGCCGCGGCTGTCACGCACCCTGGCGAGCATCGTGATCCGCCGCGAGGTGCGCGACGTAGCCAGCGTGCGCGACTTCCAGCAGCGCATCGCCGGCTACATGCAGCGCATGATCCGCACCACCACCGATGACTTCCGGGTCGACGGGCTGGAGGCGCTCGACCATGACACCGCCTACCTGTTCATCGGCAACCACCGCGACATCTCGCTCGACCCGGCCTTCGTCAACTACGCGCTCTACCTGGCCGGGCGCGACACGGTGCGCATCGCCATCGGCGACAACCTGCTCAAGAAGCCCTATGTCACCGACCTGATGCGGCTGAACAAGAGCTTCATCGTGCCACGCAGCGCCCGCGGCAAGCGCGCCATGCTGGCCGCCTACCACAACCTCTCGAGCTATATTCGCCACTCCATCCTCGAGGACAACCACTCGATCTGGATGGCCCAGCGGGAGGGCCGTGCCAAGGACGGCATCGATCGCACCGACCCGGCGATCATCAAGATGATGACCATGTCGCGGCGTTCGCTGGACCGCGACCTGGGGGTCGGCGAGGCGATCCGCGAGCTGCGCCTGGTGCCGGTGTCGATCAGCTACGAGTACGACCCCTGCGACGTGCAGAAGGCCCGCGAGTTGCATGCCGTGCACTCCAGCGGCAACTACGAGAAGGCCGAGTTCGAGGATATCATGTCGATCGTGGCCGGTATCACCGGCCACAAGGGCCGCGTTCACCTGCGCTTCGGTACGCCGCTGGCGGCGGACTTCGACAGCGCCGACGAGGTGGCCGCGGAGATCGATCGCCAGGTACTGGAGGGGTATCGCCTCTTCCCCAGCCACTACCTGGCCCTGGAAACGCTGGGCGACGCCCCGGAACTGCTCGACCTCTCCGGGGTCACCGACGCCGACAGGGCGCTCTTCCGGGCCCGCTTGCAGCAGGTGCCCGCCGAGCTGCGCGAGTGGTGGCTGGCCCAGTACGCCAACCCGGTGCGCAACCGGGCGGGCAGGATCGACGGGGCGGGATAGCTTGCCACCATGGGCCACTCCCACGCACCTCACCGCCCCCTGCCCCCGGATATCGGTGCCCAGACCCGCGAGGCCCACAAGGTCACCCTGATCGGGGCGCTGATCGACTTCGTGGTCGGGGTGGCGAAGATGGCCGCCGGCTTCATGGTCGGCTCGGCCGCCCTGGTGGCCGACGGCATCCACTCCTTCTCGGACATCGTCACCGACGTCTTCGTGATCGCGGCGACCCACTTCGGCCGCCAGGCGCCCGACAGCAACCATCCCTACGGTCACGGGCGCATCGAGACCCTGGCCACCCTGTGGCTCGGCAGCGTGCTGATCTTCGTCGCCGGCGGCATCGCCTGGGCCAGCCTGTCCCGGCTGGTCGGCGGCGAGCCGATTCCCGCGCCGGGCATCTGGGCCATCGGCATCGCGGTGATCGCGCTGGCCGCCAAGGAGTGGATCTTCCGCTACACCCTGCGCGTCGCCAGGCGGGTCAACTCGCGCCTGCTCGAGGCCAATGCCTGGCACTCCCGCTCGGATGCCCTCTCCACCGTGGTGGTGCTGATCGGCCTGGTGGCGGCCCAGTTCGGTGTCGGCTGGATGGACGCCGTGGCGGCGACCCTGGTCGGCATCATGGTCGGCCAGGTGGGCGGCCGCCTGCTGTGGGAGTCCAGCCAGGAGCTGATCGACACCGCCCTGCCCGTGGAGGAGCGCGACCGCATGCAGCAGGTCGCCGAGCGGGTCCCGGGGGTCAACGGCGTGCATGACCTGCGCACCCGCACCCTGGGCAGCCAGGCGCTCCTCGACCTGCATATCGTGGTGCCGCCGCGGGTCACGGTCTCCGAGGCCCACGAGATCGGCAACGCGGTCAGCCGCCGCCTGCGCGAGGCCTTCCCCAACCTCACCGACGTGACCTTCCACATCGACCCGGAGGACGACTCCGGCGAGACCGAACACAGCCGACGCCCCGGCATGCCCCTGCGCGGCGATGTCGAGGGGATGCTCGACGATATCTGGAGCGACATTCGGGTCTGGAACGCCCGGGTGGCGCTCGACCTGCACTACCTGGACAACCAGGTGGACGTGTCGATCTATGTCCACGAGCTGCCGAGCGGCCAGAGCCTCGACGAGGCGGCCGACGACCTGCGCCAGGCCGCCCGCGACCTCGAGTGGATCGGCCGACTGCGGATCTGGAAGGGCCCGGGCAAGGGCTGAGCTTCGTTGATGCCAGGCTTCTCATATCGCTCGCATTAGCAAGTTCATGCTCCTAGACTTGAGCAATCGCTCATCCAGTCTCGAGTCATGATGCCTAAGCCTCGCCACCGGACCCTCGCCTCGCCCGGGCGCCGCCGCTTCCTGGCGGGCCTGGGCAGCCTGGTGCTGGCCGCCGGCCTGGGGCTGCAGGCCTCCGCTGTCGGTGCCAGCCTGGATCCGCCGCGGCTGCGCGAGAACATGCAGCGCCTCTACGGCCAGAGCGGCCTCGCCGTGCTCGAGGAGTGGTTCTCGCTGCTCGACCGGCTCGCCGGGGCGGAGCTCCGCACCCAGCTGCGCGAGGTCAACGACTTCTTCAATCGTCGCGTGCTCTGGGTGGATGACGACCTGAACTGGGGCCCCGAGGACTACTGGGCCACGCCGCTGGAGACCATGGGCCAAGGAAAGGGCGACTGCGAGGACTACTCCATCGCCAAGTACGTGACACTCAAGCAACTGGGCGTGCCCGGCGAACGGTTGCGCATGATCTATGTCCGCGCACGCATCGGCCGCAGCCGGATCACCCAGGCCCACATGGTGCTGGGCTACTACGCCACACCCGGTGCCGAACCGCTGCTGCTCGACAACCTGGTGCCAACGATCACCCCGGCCTCGCAGCGCACCGACCTCGACCCCTTGTTCAGCTTCAACAGCAGCGGGCTCTGGGCCGGTGCCTCCACCGAGTCACGGGCCGACCCGCTGGCCCGGCTGTCGCGCTGGCGCCGCGTGATCGACCGCATGCATCGGCAGGGATTCATCTGATTCGGGTCTTGAACCCATGGGGGAAACACCGAGATGTCGCTCATCAAGCAGCTCTGGCTGACCATCGTGGTACTGCTGTTGCTGGCCTTCGTCGGCAGCCTGTTCATCGGCGTGAGCACCAGTCGGCACTACATCGAGCAGGAAGTGCGCATCAAGAACGCCGACAACGCCAATGCCCTGGCTCTGTCGATGAGCCAGCTCGACAAGGACCCGGTCACCACCGAGATGCTGTTGGCGGCCCAGTTCGACACCGGCCACTACCGGCGGGTCGAGTTGCGCGCCCCGGACGGCGAGCTTCTCGAACGCCGCGAAGGCAACGAACACATCGATGATGTGCCCGGCTGGTTCGTCGACCTGGTGCGCTTCGAGGTGCCGCCCGGCCAGGCGGTGGTGCAGGACGGCTGGCGCCAGTTCGGCACCCTGACCCTGCAGAGCCATCACAGCTTCGCCTACCGTTCGCTGTGGCAGAGCGCCCGGAACCTGGCGGGCTGGTTCGCCGTTGCCGGCGCGGTCAGCCTGCTGATGGCCTGGTGGATCGTGCGTACCATCCGGCTCCCGCTGCACTCGGTGGTCGCCCAGGCCCGCGACATCGGCGTGCGGCGCTTCACCACTTCCCGGGAGCCCCGCACCCGGGAGCTTCGCGAGGTGGTGCAGGCCATGAACCAGCTTTCCGGCACGGTGCGGGAGATGCTGGGCCAGGAGAGCGAGAAGCTCGACCTGCTGCGCCGCCGCCTGCAGCACGACCCGGTGACCGGTGTGCTCGACCGCGACGCCTTCCTCAACCAGTTGCGGGCCAGCCTGGGGAGCGATGGCCACCGTGCCAGCGGCAGCCTGGCCATGGTGCGCCTGGCGCGGCTCGCCGAGGTGAACCAGCAGTTGGGGCGCCCGCGCACCGACGCCCTGCTCAAGACCCTGGCCCACAGCCTCGATCAGCTGGGCAAGGTGCGCGGGGGTGGCCTGGTGGGGCGCCTGAACGGCAGCGACTTCGCCCTGCTGCTGCCGGGCAGCAGCGATCTCGAGGAGGTCGGTCACGAGCTCTCGCAGCGACTGTTGACCGTGCAGGAGGAGGAGACGTCGTTGCCCCTCGGCCTGCCCTCGGCGCTGATCGACTACGCCCAGGGGGACCACCGCAACGAACTGCTGGCGAGCCTGGATGGCGCCCTGGCCGGTGCCGAGGCCAAGGGCGACCGCGGCCAGACGATCGCCCAGGGCGCCGCGCGCGACACCCTCTACGCCAGCCATGCCGACTGGCGCTCCGCCCTGCACCAGGCCATGGCACAGGGCGTCTACCTGGGCCACTATCCGGTGCTCGATGCCCAGGGCAGGTTGCTGCACTACGAGTGCCCCTCGCGGCTGCGGCTGAAGGGCGAGTGGCGCCAGGCGGGGGTCTTCCTGCCCTGGATCTCGCGGCTGGAGCTCGACGCCGAACTGGACCTGGCGGTGGCCCGCGCGGCGCTCAAGGACATTGCCCAGCGCGGCAAGCCGGTCGGCATCAACCTGTCGCCGGCCTCGATCCGCGACTCGCGTTTCGTGCTGGACCTGCGCGCCCTGCTCCGCTCCCACGCCGAAGCCGCCGAGAAGCTCTGGCTGGAACTGCCCGAATCGATGGCGATCCATAACCTCGCCAGCTTCCGCAGCCTGTGCCGCGAACTCCAGCCGCTCGGCTGCCGGCTCGGCCTGGAGCACGTGGGCGCCGAATTCACCCGTATCGCCGACCTGCACGACCTGGGGCTCGCCTACCTCAAGATCGACGACTCCCTGGTCAAGGGGGTCGAGGCCAGCGCCGAGCAGCAGACCATCCTGCGCGGCATGGCCACGCTCTGCCATTCGCTGGGGATACTGGCCATCGCCGAGGGCGTCGACAGGCTAGCGGAGTCCAGGGTGCTGTTCGACCTGGGGATCGACGGCGTCACCGGCCCAGGCGTGCGCCAGAACGACAAGCCCGCCTAGCAGGCCTATCGCAGATAGCAGCATTGCTCGGGGCTGGCCCCCGCGCCCCTCGCTACAGTCAACTGCGATAGCCCTGGTGGAGCCTGACGCTGCATTTGAGGCCGGTTAGGAGAGATGGTATCTAGATCACGCCCTCATCATCCACCCCCGACACGAGATCCAGCCCCTGGAAGCGCCGGCGCAGCGACTGGCGCTCCATCACCTTTTGCTGGGCCGCCTCGGGCAGGTCGGTGAAACTGATCACCCCCTTGTCCATCAGCAGCTCGATCACGTCCTCCAGCACGCGGACGAAGGCCAGGTCCGAGGCCTGGAAATGCGCCTCGCCCTGCCGGGCCTCGCCTTCCATCAGGAAGGCCAGCAGATCCGGTGAATCCGACGCCAGGAACTCCTTGCAGTCCGGCGTCGCCTCACGGCTGACCAGCTCGATGTGGCCGTCGTCGTCGCGCTTGATGTACATGGGGTGTCTCCGCAGAAGCCTCTTACCTGCCATCATAGGGCAGACCACCGTGGGGCGCATGGGGCTGGCAGTAAGAAAAGCGCCCGGCCTTGCCGGGCGCTCGTTGCCGTACCATGTCGGCATCAGTCGACCTGAAGCTGACCGCCGTCCATGAGCTGCTGAAGGATATCCGAGCCGTACCCGACACCCTCCAGAACGATCACCTGATCGGCGCCGGAGATATCGGCGCCATCGACGGCAAGGTTGCCCTCCGAGCTGATGTGCAGGACGGTGTTACCGTCCTCCTCGCTGGCATGAAGGTAGCTAGCAATGTCTGCCCCCTCATCCATGCCCTGCAGCAGGTCGGCGATATCCAGGACATTGTGCCCTTCGCTGAAATCCTTGACGATGTCGGTGGCCGCGGCATCCTCCTCGCTCTGGTCACCGAAGTTCCATTTGAAGACGTCGTCGCCGAGTCCACCCGCCAGAATGTCACCGCCAGCACCACCGACAAGGATATCGCTTTCACTCGTTCCGACGATCACATCGTTCCCTTCCGCCCCCTCGAAAACATTATCGGGACTAAAGGTCAGATCGAAAGACCCATCAATGGAGTCACCATCGCCATCCTCGACATCGAACTCCAGCTTGATGTAGTAATCGAGTTCCTTGCTGCCGAATGTTCCGTCAAAGTCCCGAGCCCGATAACTGCCATCCCCCTCGGCGGTCAACCAGATTTCGTCAAAGCCAGAGGAAATTTCAATGACATTGCCTGACTGCCAGACCGGGTTTCCATCATCATCCACAGGTGATACGAGCTCACCGTCGAGGTATGCCTGCCAACGCACATCGTCGGGTTGGTTATTTCCCTCGCCAACCCCGATGGTCAGTTCGGTCATCACCTGTGAGAAAGTCCCGATCAGCACATCATCAGACGTGATCGCCTGCTTACTTCCACCACCGAGACCTTGAGCCGAATGATTAACTCCCTCATCAGGGTTCTGATTGGTAAACCTGATGCCAAGCTCGCTGGCTTCAAAGCTGCCTCCATTGAAAATCAATACGTCATCATCGTTACCACCGCCATCAACCGACAGGCTCTCATTCTCAAATTCGACAGCAATGGCATCAAGCTTCTCATGGAGCTCAATGGCATACTCACCACTATCAACATCTAGCGCTATAGAAAAAACCGGATCGCCATCGCCGTTATAAGCCGTAAAGGTTCCAGCTTCCACATCGAAAGACGAAGTGAGCGCCTGGCCATTCGACAAGAGGATCGACGATTCACCGTCACCATAATAGCCTATGATTTTCCCATCATCATTCGTATCGACTCGAAGATCCGATACAACCGCATCATCGATATCCGCCCCAATACGCAGTCCAGAATCCCCTGTCAGCACCGCACCTGCTTGCGTCGAGAGAATCGCATTCTGGCTTTCTTCCCGCACGGGAACATCGTCGATGATCGTGACATTGACTTGATCGGCAGCCGTGTTGCCATTGCTGTCCGTCACCTTGATATCAATCGGACCCTTGTCCGCTTCATTCCGGCCGTCACCCTCCGGGTGTTCGAAGGCCTCGCTCAACAGGTACTCATAGGTGACCTCATAGCGGCCATCGCCCAGGTCCTCGAAACCGGCCAGGGTCAACAGGCCGTGCTCGGTTTCGATGGCAATCGTCACCCCGTCGTCCGAGAGCCCCTCGAGCGCTGCAAAGGTGAACTCTTCGGCGCCCTCCTTCCCGTAAACCGTCAGGGAGGCAAAGCCACCGGCAGCGCTGATCGTGAAGGTACCGGAACCCCTGGGCTCACCTTGAGTGGCCTGTGTGCCACTCTCGAGGAAGCCCTCATTGACGGTAACGTCGCCGGCATCTAGAAGCCCCTCGATTTTCACCAGAGTAAAGCTGGAGGTATCGGTAGCCGTCGCGGTATTTCCATCGCTGGATGTTGCCGTGGCAGTCGCTTCGTACGTAACGCCCTCTTCGAAGGACAGACCGGAGACATCCACTTCCCAGCTGCCATCGGCATCGGGGGTAACCGTGAAGGTCTCTTCGAGCCCCCCACCGACGATCGAGATCGTGATCGAAACGGCGTCGGTCGAGGTCCCGGTCAGGGATGTCGTAACCGTATTTTCGAACGCGCCAACGTCAAGATCGACACTCACTGCTGGAATAATGGGCTCAGGCTCAACTTCCGGCTCGTCCTCTTCCTCCCCTGGCCCGTCCTCCCCTGGCCCGTCCTCTCCTGGCCCATCCTCTCCCGGCCCGTCCTCTCCCGGCCCGTCCTCTCCTGGTCCGTCCTCTCCTGGCCTGTCCTCCCCTGGCCCGTCCTCTCCTGGTCCGTCCTCCCCAGGTCCTTCCTCCCCAGGTCCTTCCTCTCCAAGTGCTTCCACCCCCGGCTCTTCCGCCTCAGGTGCATCCACAGCCTCCAGGAGAATACCCTCGGCGTCCGTCGGCCCACCTAACTGGCCGACGCTGAAGTCGAAGGCCAGCGAGTCGGGGTTATCCTCGGCAATGCGCGTCAGGCGCACGAAGCTGTGACCCGCGCCACCGCCGCCGCCCGAGCCGGCACCAGCGGCCGTGGCGTCCAGGATATCGAGCAGGTCAACGTCGTCTTCGTCCAGGGCCGACAGCAGCGCCTCGAGATCCTCGTCCAGGGCACTGGCATCCTCCACGGCCACGGGCCGGTCGGCGTCGAGCTCCGGCGTCATGGCGATTTCCTGGCCGCCCTCGACCAGGGTGGGGTCGAGGCCGTCGCCGAAGTCGAGCTCGACCCGGGCGTTGTCGGAAGTGACGAGGGTTTCGCCCTCCTGGAGGGTGTCGCCGACGCGCAGCTCGCGCAGGTGGCCGTCGGCGTCGCGTGCCCAGGCCAGGCCGGAGATGGAAACCACGGTTGCGATGGTCATGGTATGAGTCCCTGCGGGATGTTCGTAATCGGATGCCGCATCAGGCGCCCGTCAGTCTCAAGGCGGACAACTTGGGCAAGTTATACCTTCACATTACGTAACAAAGGATCGATTGAGTATTGGACCGATGGACAGGTAGGCGAAAAACATGACCGGCATCACGCAGTGGTCCGGGGTGGCGCCACCCCTGACGCCGGAGCCACGCCTCCGGGCAGAGCGGGAGATCATCGGCCTGGTTCGGACAGGCTGGCGTCCTGGTGCGAGAGTCGCAGGATCAACTGCATGCGGTCGCGGATGCCGAGCTTGCGGAACACCGCCCCGAGATGGGCCTTGACGGTGCGCTCGGTGATATCGAGCCGGCGGGCGACCTCCTTGTTGCTGTGGCCCTCGGCCACGGCCAGGGCCACCGCCCGCTCCCGCCCGGTAAGCAGTGCCAGGGTCTCCTCCTGCAGCCGTGACTCGCCCCCCAGCGCCTTGAAGGTGCCACCCACCACCCGGGCAAGCAGTTCGGGCCAGACCCAGATCCCCTGGTTGGTGATCACCACCTCCACCTGACGCAGCAGCGCCACCGGGGAGAGCGCATGGGCGTAGCCGCGCGCGCCGGCATTCAGGGCCTGGAAGGCCTCGAGCGAGTTCGGTGCATAGCTGAGCACGGTGAGGATGGCACCCCGCCCGCTGAGACCGGACACCAGGGCGGGCCAGTTCTCGAGGTTGCTCATCACCCAGACCCTATCGCCGCGGCTGGTCCAGGCCCTCGCCTGCTGCGGACTCACCAGGCGAGCCTGCGGGAACGCCTCGCGCCAGCGCGGGATCTCGTCGCGACCCTGACAGACGAAGAGGTGCACCATCATCGCTCCCCCATGGAGTCACTCCAGGCCCGCAGCACGGGCTTGAGCAGGTACTGCATCACGGTACGCTTGCCGGTCATGATGTCGACCTGGGCGGTCATGCCGGGAATCACGGCGAGATCGCTGGCAATGTTCTCGCTCGGCAGGGTCCGCACGCGCACCAGGTAGAAGGTGTTGTCGTTGTCGTCGGTGATGGTGTCGGCGCTGATATGGTCGAGCTCGGCCGACAGCCCGCCATAGATGGCGAAGTCGTAGGCGGTGAGCTTGATGGTGGCCGGCTGGCCGGGGCGCAGGAAGGCGATGTCCTGGGGGGCGATGCGCGCCTCGACCAGCAGCTTGTCGTCGCTGGGCACGATCTCCACCACCTCCTGGCCGGCCTGGGCGACCCCGCCGATGGTGTTGATGGCCAGCCGCTGCACCACGCCGTCCACCGGCGAGCGAACCTCGGCCAGGCGCACCCGGTCCTGCAGCCCGGTGCTGGATTCGTCCAGGGCCTTGAGGTCGCCGAGCGTCTGGGCCAGGTCGTTCTGCCAGTCGCTGCGCCGCTCGGTCCCGACCTCGCTCAGTTGGGTGCGCGCCTCCTCCACGGCGGCCTCGAGGCGCGATACCGCCGCCGCCGCCTGGTCACGCTCGCCGGTGGCCCGCGAGACGTCCCGCTGCAGGCGCAGCACCTCGACCTCGGACACGGCCCCGGACTGCAGCAGCGGCCGCGTCAGGTCGAGTTCCTGACCGGCCATGTTGGCCTCGCGCTGGGCGGTGTCGCGCCTGGCCCGGGCCTCGCGCAGCTCCTCCTCGCGCTGGCGGATACGGTCGGCGAGGATGCTCTCCTGCTCGCGCAGCTCCTCGCGGCGACTCTCGTAGACCTCGCGCTCCTGGGCGACGATGCCGGGCGCCTCGGCGCGCAGGGGCTCCGCGGGAGCGAAGGGGGTGTCGGTGATCAGGGCCCGCAGCCGCTCGGCGCGCGCCTCCAGCGCCAGCGCCTGGGCCCGGTTCTCGCGAAAGCTGGAGACGAAACGGGTCGGGTCGATGCGCATCAGCACCTGGCCGGCCTCGACCCTCTCCCCTTCGCGCACCAGGATCGCCTGCACCACGCCGCCGTCGAAGGTCTGCACGCGCTGCAGCTGGCTGGAGGGGATCACCCGCCCGCTGCCGCGGGTCACCTCGTCGATGGAGGCGAAGTACGACCAGGCGATCAGCGCCGCCACCGCCAGCAGCACCACGTAGAGGAAGGCCCGGGCACGGAGCGGATCCTGCTGCAGCCGTGCCCAGTCGGCATCGCTGGCCCAGTCGCGGTTGAGATGCGCGGCGGTGACGCGCTTGGCGAAGAGCCGGTCGATGAAGGGCCGGAAGGGCTTGCCGCCCACCTCGGAGAAGCGTCCGATCGCCTCGAAGCCCTGCTGTTCGGCGGTCTTGCCCTTGTGCTTGGCCATCAGCCGGCCCTCCCGATCTGGCCCTTGCGCAGGGCCTCGACCACCTTGTCGCGGGGGCCGTCGGCCACCACCTTGCCGGCGTCGATGACCACGATGCGGTCGACCAGCGACAGCAGCGAGGTACGGTGGGTGACGACGATCATGGTCTTGCCGTGGGCGTAGGCCTTGAGGCTGGCCTTGAAGGCCTCCTCGCTGGCGTGGTCCATGGCGCTGGTCGGTTCGTCGAGCAGCAGGATCCGCGGGTCGTGGACCAGCGCCCGGGCGATGCCCACCGCCTGGCGCTGGCCGCCGGAGAGCGACTGGCCACGCTCGCCCACCTGCAGGTCGACACCGTGGGGGTGGGCATTGACCAGGCTCTCCAGGCCGGCGAGCTCGATCGCCCGCAGCAGCGCCTCGTCGTCCACCCCGTCGCTACCGCCACCGGCCTCCACGTTGTCACGCAGCGAGCCGAAGAACAGGTTGACGTCCTGGGGCACATAGCCGATGTGACGACGCAGCTGGATGGGGTCGAACTGGCGGATGTCGACGCCATCGACCAGCACCGCCCCGGCGCTGGGCGCGTAGAGCCCCAGCATCAGCTTGTTGAGGGTCGACTTGCCGCAGCCCACCCGGCCGAGCAGGGCAACCTTCTCGCCGGGCGAGATGGTGAGCGAGATGTCGCGCAGGGCGTCGCGTTCCTCCTCGGGGTAGCGCATGGTCACCCTGTCGAAGCGGATCTCCCCGCGCACCACCGGCCGGTTGATGAACTGCTTGCCCTCGGGACGCTCCACCGGGCGTGCCATCACCGCATCGAGGGACTGGAGTGCCGTGGAGGCCTGGTGGTACTGGGCGAGCAGCGCGGCGGCCTGGCTGACCGGCGCCATGGCCCGCGACGAGAGCAGGTAGGCGGCGATCAACCCGCCCTGGGTGAGGTTGCCCTCGATGATCTGGTAGACGCCGATGAGGATCACCCCGACCGCCACGCTGTGCTGGGCCCAGAGCGCCACGCTGGAGACCGAGGAGCTGACCAGGCGCAGCTGGGCGGCGGTGCGCGACAGGTAGGCGGAGGCCTTCTCCCAGGTGCCCTGGATGCGGCTCTCGGCGCGCAGCGCCTTGACCGTCTCCAGGTGCGAGATCGACTCGACCAGGGTGGCATTGCGCTGGGCACCCACCCGCCAGGTGGTCTCGGAGAGCGCGTGGAGCTTGCCCTGGGCCGCCATGGCGTAGAGCAGCACGAAGACGATGCCCGCCAGCACCGGAATCACCAACGGCGGGCCGATCAGCGCGATGATGCCGGCGAACAGCAGCACGAAGGGCAGGTCGACCAGCGCCACCACCGTGGCCGAGCCGATGAAGCCCCGGACCGACTCGAAGGACTGCAGGGTCGCCGCGAACGATCCGGTGGAGGCCGGCCGCGCCTCCATCTTCAGCCCCAGCACCCGCGCCATGATCGATGACGACAGCTTGACGTCGGCCCGGCTCGCCGCCAGGTCGACGAAGGCGTTGCGCATCAGGCGCAGCGCCAGGTCGAAGCAGAGCACCACGAAGATGCCGGCGGCCAGGACCCAGAGCGTCTCGGTGGCGTGGTTGGGCACCACCCGGTCGTAGACGTTGAGCACGAACAGCGGCATCGCCACGGCGAACAGGTTGATCACCAGCGAGCCGGCGATGACGTCGCGATAGAGCTTGCGGTTCTCGCGTATCACCCCCCAGAACCAGTGTCGCGTACGCTGCTTGCTCACCTCGGGCCCGCGGGCATCGAAATGGAAGCGCGGGCGCACGTAGATCGCCTGGCCACCATAGCTCGACTGCAGGCCGTCGAGGCCGACCTCGGTCTCGGCGTCACCCAGTTCGGGGAAGATCACCCGGGCACGGCGGGCCTTGAGGTCCAGTGCCACCAGCACGCAGGCGCGCCCCGGTTCCAGCAGCAGCACGGCGGGCAACAGGGCCGGGTTGAGCTGCACCAGACGACTCTTGACGATGCGCGCGGTGAGCCCCGCCCGGGAGGCGGCGCGCGGGAAGACCGCCGGCGTGAGCCGCCCCTCCTCGAGGGGCAGGCCGGCGGTGAGGGATTCCGCCGTCGCCGCATGCCCATGGACCTGCGCGATGGTCTGGAGGCATTCGAGGAGCTCGTCCCGAACCACGGGCCGCGATGGACCCGAAGCCGGGTCCAGGTTTTCTCTGAGCGTCACGCCTACCTCTGATGTTGCCCCGCCACGCCGCAGGAGCTGCAAGCGCCCGTGGCATGGCGGCAAGTGTCGATGACTCCCGTCATCGGGGCCGGGCGGACCCGCCCCCGGCGGAGTCAGCCGCTGACGGTATCGGTGTCGCCATCGCCCAGGCCCTCGAGGCGACGCCGCAGTTCACGTCTCGCTTCCGGCCCGTCGGTGGCGCGGAAGCTCATGTCGAGATTCTCGCCGACCCGCTCCAGGGTCACCTCGACCCGCCGATTCCGGCGGCGGCCATCGACGGTGTCGTTGCTCGTCACCGGCCGGCGGGAACCGTAACCGCGGGTCTCGATCAGGTCAGGCTCCACCCCCTGGCTGACCAGGTAGTTGGCCACGCTGTCGGCCCGCGCCTGGGAGAGCGGGTCGTTGATGGCGTCGTTGCCGGTGCTGTCGGCATGGCCGGCGATGAAGACCCGCGCCAGGTCGGTACGGTCACGGATCCGCGAGGCCAGCCCGGCAAGCTCGCTGCGGGCACCGGCGCCCAGCTCGGCACTATTGGTGGCGAACAGGGCATCGGCGGACAGGGTGATGTCCGGCGCCCGGGTCGGTGCCGGGGCCGTGATGCCGCCGGTGAAGTCGGACAGGGTGAAACCGCTCGGCCCCTGGGCCGGGCAGATCACGTCGGGATTGATCTCGATGCCGTCGCCGCCCAGCTCGGCCAGGGTCGGCATGTCGTCACGACGCACCTCGAGGGCCTGCATCAGCCGGCCCATGGCCGCCAGGGTGCGAGCGTCGGCCAGGGCCACGTCATACTGGGCATTGACGTAGGCACGACTGGCCTCGAAGAACTCGTTCTCGCTGTCCAGCACGTCGAGCAGGGTACGCTGGCCGATATCGAACTGCTGCTGGTAGGCACCGCGCACCCCGTCGATGGACTGGCGGTGCTGGTTCAGGTAGCCGAGCTGCTCGCGCAGGCGCTGGGTGTCGTTATAGGCGATCTGGGTGGTCTGGCGCAGATCGACACAGGCCTGCTCGCGCAGGTTGATCGCCTGCTCGACCCGATCGGTGGCGGCACGGAAGGAGGCCAGGTCGCTGCCGCCGCGGTAGAGGTTCATGCTGGCGACCAGCTCGATGCTGTGCTGGTCGCGACGGCCGGTGAAACTGCTCTCGTCGTTGTTGGTGCCGGTGCGGCCACGCAGGTCGAGGCGCGGATGGAAAGCGGACCTGGCCCCCTCGCGCTCGGCCCGCGACGCCTCGATGTTCTCGATGGCGGCATGGAACTCCGGGTTGCCGGCAAAGGCCAGGTCCACCGCCTCGGCCACCGAAGGCGGCAGCCGGTCGTCGAGACCCGGCGCCGGGGCGAGGTTCTCCGCCGGCAGGTTGCCGACGATGCGCTGGTAGCGCGCCGTGACGTCGTGCAGGTTGGAGGCCTCGGTCATCAGGTTGGACTCGGCCAGGGCCAGGCGACCGTTGATCTGCTCCAGGTCGACACCGCGGCCGGCGCCGGAGAGCGCCCGCTCCTCGATCTGGTTGAAGACCCGCAGATGATCGGTGTAGTTGTTCTGGGCCAGGCGCACCAGCTCACGGCGGCGACTGACGTCGAGATAGGCCCGCACGGCCTCCAGGGCGACGTTCTCGCTCGCCCCGAGCAGCTCGTAGTAGCGCACCAGCTTGGCGTGATCGAGCCGTCTCACCTCGCTGCGCGTGGCGAAGCCGTCGTAGAGCATCTGGGTCAGGGTCAGCTGGGCGAAGTCGGTGGTGAAGCTACCGCGCCCGTCACCCTCGAGATCCTCGTAGTCGATCCCGGCGGCCACGTCGATGCTCGGCAGGTAGTTGCCACGCGCCACGCCGACGTCATTGCCGGCGGCACGCAGGCCGTTCCAGGCCGCCTGGACCTCGGGGTTGGTGGCGATGGCTCGCTGCACCACCCGCTGGAGGTCGGTCGAACCGGGGGCGGCCAGGCCGGACGGCAAGGACTGGGCCACGGCGGCCGCGAGCGGCAACAGGGTGAGCGAGGCCCCCATCACGGCGGCCCGCGCGAGTCGACAGGCACCCTGGACGCGCGAAGAGGCGGTTACGAAATGCATTCGAGTTCCTTTCATGTTTGGCAGGCGCGCAGCTCACGACGCTGTCCGGCCCGTCAGGAGGTCGAGTCTATTTTCTTGTTATTACGGGACTCATCCGGCAAGTCCGGACGGCGCTTCCTTTCCCGCTTTCCTAATTCCCGATAGCGACATCTCACCACGGGCCAGCATCAGGAAATTCCGCTGAGGCAAGGTGAGGGCCACAATACTTTCTCATGAACGTTATCCTTTGTAATGTAGCGTAACCAAACCAGCGCCTTTAGCCAATCCCTAAATCGATGCGAAAGGCGAGGAAATCACCGACTCCTGTGTAAGACAAAGCTTACAAAGCCTCCTTCACCGCCACGCTCTCTCCTGCCCGACACCAAACGTGCTATCGTCACGCCATCACCGACACGGCAGCGTCACGACAAGGAGAACGCCATGTCCTCATCGGAAATCCAGAAGACGCGCGTCATCAACGAACTGCGCAGCTTCATCAAGAAACTGCTGCAGGACCCCAGGATCCTCGAGCAGTCGCTGGAGATCGCCCGCCGCCAACTCTCGGAAGGCAGCAAGGACGAGGCGATGGCGCGTATCGCCAACGAGATCTCGGACACCACCAGCGTGCATATCCCGGAGGACCCGACGGAACACTCCGAGGCCGACCGGCTCTTCCTGGAGGTACTGAAGGAGGTGGTCGACGAGGAGCAGGCCCTCTATTGAGCCATGCCCTCGAGCAGCGCTCGCCCCGAGCCCCAGGAACGCCCGGCACTCGCCGGGCGTTCTGCATCGGGGAATCCGCCGGCAGGGCAATCGCAGTTGGCGGTAACGCTCGAGGCTGTTCCGGCGACAGGTCTGCGAGGGGGCGCTGTGAACCCCTCCCTGGGCGCTACCGATTCCATCCATGGAATCGGCCCCCCTCTTCGACCTGTCCCCGGCGCCTCTCGCTTTGGGTAACGGCGATTACCCTGAGCCGGTCGGTCGAGGCCGTGCGCTGCCGCGCCGGCCCTGATATCATGTCAACAGACTGTTTTTGAATCGTTTTTCACGCATGCACTATCTTCTCAAGCTGTTCCCCGAGATCACCATCAAGTCGCGCTCCGTGCGTCGACACATGACGCGCTGCCTGGCCGGCAATGTGCGCATTATCCTGCGTCGGCTCGACGAGAGGGTCAGAGTCAAGGACACCTGGGATGCCCTCCACGTCACCCTGCCGGAGGCGCTGCCCGATTCCCTGGCCCGGGAGATGGGCGAGCGCCTGACACGGATCCCCGGCATTCACGAGGTGCTGGCCATCCGCGAGGTGCCCTTCTCCGACCTGGCCGACATCGCCGACCGGGTGGTGCCGCCGTGGCAGCAGGCCATCGCGGGGCGCCGCTTCCGGGTCAGCGCCAAGCGCCGCGGCGAGCATGCCTTCAGCTCCGAGGACATCGAGCGCCTGGTCGGTCGCCGGCTGCTCGAGGCCTGCCCCGACGCCAGGGTCGACCTGACCCGCCCCGAGGTGGACGTCTCCGTCGAGGTCGTGCACCAGCAACTGAGGCTGATCGAGGCTCGCTGGCCCGGCCTCGGCGGCTATCCGCTCGGCCTCCAGGGACAGGCCCTGTCGTTGATCTCCGGCGGCTTCGACTCGCCGGTGGCGGCCTGGCGCATGATGCGTCGCGGCATCAAGACCCACTTCCTCTTCTTCAACCTGGGGGGGCCGGCCCACGAAGCCGGGGTACGCGAGGTGACTCATCACCTCTGGCAGCGCTACGGCAGCTCCCATCGCGTCAACTTCATCGCGGTGCCCTTCGAGGGGGTGGTCGCCGAGATCCTGCGCAGCGTGCCCGATGGGGTCATGGGGGTAGTGCTCAAGCGCATGATGGTGCGGGCGGCCAGCCGCATCGGCCAGCGCGCCCGGATCCCGGCGCTGGTCACCGGCGATGCCATCGCCCAGGTCTCGAGCCAGACCCTGACCAACCTGGCGCTGATCGACGAGGCGAGCGAGCTGCCGATCCTCCGCCCGCTGCTCACCGAAGACAAGCAGGACATCATCACCCAGGCACGCCGCCTCGATACCGCCCGCTTCGCCGAGACGATGCCCGAATACTGCGGGGTGATCTCCCGTCGCCCCCATACCCGTGCCCGCGCCAGCCAGGTCGAGGAGGCGGAGGCCGGTTTCGACTTCGCCGTGCTCGAGGCCGCCATCGAGGCCGCCGAGACGACCCGCTCCGACCGCCTGCTGGAGCGTCGGTATGCCCCCGGCGAGGTGCCGACCGTGGACTCGCCACAGGCCCTCGAGCAGCTGGGTGATACCTGCGTGATCGACATCCGCGCCCCCCACGAGCGCGAGGCCGCGCCGCTGTGGCTCCCCGACGTGCCACGCCTCGAGATCCCCTTCTACGAGCTCCAGGGCCGGGCGGCGGACCTGCCGGACGACCGCCGCTACCTGCTCTATTGCGACCAGGGGGTGATGAGCCGGATGCAGGCCCTGCACCTGCACGACCGGGGCCTGACGCACTTCGGCGTCTACCGCGCCACCTGACTCGCGCGAACAGCGTTTTTTTTTGCTGTCACTGGCTACATTTTCCCCCTCGCCGAGCTACGCTACAAAAAGGAACAATTTTGTTATCGTAGGTTGCGAGGGGTGGCGTATGGGCGCACGCGGGTCGTCGTCACACCGGAAGTCCTCTTCCTCCATGTCATCGCCAGGAAACGGCACAGCACATCCCGGCGTCTCGCCGCTCCTCATCCAGGAACCGCCGCTGGAGCCGGCTCACCCGCGCGAGGAGCCGCGCCACCGGCTGCGCAACTGGGGGCTGCTGCTGATCGCCCTGCTCGCCGTCACCCTGGCCACCCTGCTGGTGGCCGAGGCCCGCACCTCGCACTTCCAGTCCCAGGAGCTGTCGCGCTATGCCGGCACCCTGACCTACACCCTCGCCCCGGGCCAGAGCGACCGCATCCGCTTTCCCAGCCACGGCCCCTTCGACCTGCGCCTGGGCTATGCCCAGTTGCCGCAGATCGAGGAGCGCCTCCTCGGCCGCGGCTTCGACATCGAACGCCAGGTACGCTTCTCGCCGCCGCTGCTGGAGTACACCCGGCGCGGTTTCTTCCCGCCCTACCCGGAGAAGACCCGAGCCGGCTTGACCCTGGAAGAGTGCCGTGGCGAGACGCTGTACGAGTTCCGACATCCGCAGCGCCACTATCCACACTTCGATGCCATCCCGCCGCTGATGCTGCAGGTGCTGTTGTTCATCGAGAACCGCCAGTTGCTCGATGAGAGTGCGCCCTATGCCAATCCGGCGGTGGACTGGCCACGCTTTACCAAGGCGGCCATATCCCAGGTGGGCCGTGCGCTGGACATGTCCGACCAGGCCTCCGGGGGAAGCACCCTGGCCACCCAGGTCGAGAAGTACCGTCACTCCCCGCACGGGTTGACCGAGTCGCCGATGGAGAAACTGCGCCAGATGATCTCGGCCAGCGTGCGCGGCTACCAGCAAGGGCCGCAGACGCTCGCTGCACGCCAGGAGGTGGCGCTGGAATACCTCAACTCGGTGCCCCTGTCCGCGGCGCCCGGTTACGGCGAGGTGCATGGGATCGGCGACGGGCTCTGGATCTGGTTCGGCGCCGATTTCGACGAGATCAATCGCCTGCTGGTCCCCGACTTCAACTCGAACGCCACCCTCGAGCGCCAGGGCCAGGCCCTGCGCCAGGTGGTGGCACTGATGATCGCCCAGCGCCGCCCCTCCTGGTACCTCTCCACCGGCCGTCAGGCGCTGGAGCAGCTCACCGACAGCCACCTGCGGCTGCTGGCCGACGAGGCGCTGGTCAGCCCCGAGTTGCGCGATGCCGCCCTCGACCAGCGCTTGCCGTTCCGCGACTTTTCCCGTGACCCGGTGCGCCTGCGGGTCGAGCAGGACAAGGGCCTGCAGGTGGCCCGCAGCCGCCTCGGTGGCCTGGTCGGCCTCTCATACTACGACCTCGACCGCCTCGATCTCAGGGCCCGCACCACCCTGCACGGGGACCTGCAACGCCAGGTCACCGACTACCTGTATCGCCTCGCCGACCCGGACTTCGCCAGCGAGATCGGGCTGTTCGGCGAGCGGCTGCTGTCGCCGGAGAAGACCCGCGAGGTCCGCTACAGCTTCACCCTGTTCGAGCGGGGCGACGACGGTTTTCGTGTCCGCGTGCAGACCGACAATACCGGCCAGCCCTTCGACATCAACGAGGGCAGCAAGCTCGAGCTCGGCTCCACCGCCAAGCTGCGGGTCCTGGCGACCTACCTGGAGATGATCGCCGAACTTCATCAGCGCCATGCCGGCCAGCCCGTGGAGGCGCTGCGTCAGGTGGAGGTGGATCGCCAGGACGTACTCAGTCGCTGGGTGCTCGACACCCTGATCGCCCGCCCCGACACCGAGCTCGACGCGATTCTCGCGGCCGCCATGGAGCGACGCTATTCGGCCAGCCCCCACGAGGCCTTCTTCACCGGCGGCGGTCGCCATACCTTCAGCAACTTCAGCCGTGAGGACAACGGCCGCAACCCGACCCTCTCCGAGGCCATCCGCGAATCGCTCAACCTGCCCTTCGTGCGCCTGCTGCGCGACCTGGTGCGCTACAGCACCCACCGCAACGAGCAGCGCAGCCAACTGCTCGCGGACGACGGCGACCCTCGCCGGCTGGAATACCTGCAGCGCTTCGCCGACCGCGAGGGGCGCGTCTTCCTGCGGCGCTTCTGGCGCAAGTACCGTGACCTGGACAGCGACCAGCGCCTCGCTGCCTTCCTCGGCGGCTTGCGCATCACCGCCTCACGCCTGGCCGCAGTGCATCGCTACCTCTTCCCCGAGGCCGACCGCGACACCTTCGCCACCTTCCTTGCCGAGTGGCTACCCGGCGAACCGCTCGACGACCGCCGCATCGACAACCTCTATGATGTCCATGCGCCCGGCAACCATTCGCTGTCGGACCAGGGCTACATCGCCAAGGTGCACCCGCTGGAGCTGTGGCTGCTCGGCTACCTGCTGGACTATCCCGAGGCCTCCTTCTTCGAGGCCGCCGCGGCCAGCCAGCAGGAACGCCAGGAGGTCTATGGCTGGCTGTTCAAGACACGCCACCGCAGCGCCCGCGACGTGCGTATCCGCACCATGCTCGAGGTCGAGGCCTTCCTCGACATCCACCAGCGCTGGCAACGCCTGGGCTATCCCTTCGAGCACCTGGTGCCGTCGCTCGCCACCGCGGTGGGCACCTCGGGCGATCGCCCGGCGGCACTGGCCGAGCTGGTCGGCATCATCCTCAACGACGGCGTGCGCCTGCCAACCCTGCGCATCGACGACCTGCACTTCGCCACCGCCACGCCCTACGAGACCCGCTTCGTGCCGGCCGAGGCCCGCGCCCAACGGGTGATGGCCCCGGAGGTCGCCGCGGTGCTGCGCGAGACCCTCTCGCAGGTGGTGGAGGGCGGCACCGCCCGACGCCTGCAGGGCAGCTTCACCCTGGCGGACGGCACCGCCCTGACGCTGGGCGGCAAGACCGGCACCGGCAACAACCGCATCGAGACGGTGACCCGCGGGGGCCACGTCATCGATTCGCAGGCACGCAATCGCACCGCCACCTTCGTCTTCTATCTCGGCGATGACCACTTCGGCACCCTCACCGCCTACGTGCCCGGAGGCGAATCCGACAACTTCCGCTTTACCTCGGCACTGCCGGTGCAGGTGCTCAAGGGCATGGAGCCGATCCTCTCACCCCACCTCGAGCCCGGTGCCCGCAGCCAGTGCCGGCCGCCGGCGACACAGGAGATGCTGATGGCCAGGCACTAACTAAAAGACCACGAGCGCACACGAAAACGGGAAAGCAGGGGCCACCCCTCCTTTCCCGTTCATGGCAGTCTTTCCCGTTCATGGCAGTGCGGGAATGAGTGCGGGTTCAGCAGATCTCTTCCCAGAGCCGTTGCCGGAAATCCTTGGGAAGCTCGGCTACCTTGCCGAGCCGAGCCATGTGGGCATCGGCCATGTCCTTGGCGGCCTCGTGGTAGCAGTGGCTCAGCGAGGCGGGGCTCCGCAGCGTTTCGGGGTCGGAGAAGCACTTCGATACCTTCTGATTCGAGGCGGCGCAGGCGGCCATGAACTCGGCCTCCACCTGGACGGCCTCGAGGAGAGACTCCATCCAGGCCAGTTGTATCCTGACCATCGGGTGGGTCGCATCCATCCAGTGATGCAGCCACCAGTCGAACACCGGCTTCGTGGCCTCGGCGACACCCTCCGGGAAAGCGACAACGGTAGCGAGGGTCGCTTCGGGGGTCACTTCGGGAGTCGCTTGCCCAGTGGGCACTTGTTTAGCGGTTGACATATTGACTCCTCTCAAGAACGTAGTATTGGTGCGCTCTTGAGTGTAGTGGGAGCGGTCCAGGCCGGTCAGACAATTTTAGTACGACGTTATCTTGTCTTGCTGTAGACCGAGCTCTCGGCGCCCAGGCCGGGATGGGGAGAACACGCGCCAGGTCACCGGATGAAGCAGCTACGCTGTATTCGACCACATCCCGTCATGCCACCCGTTGATTCCCGTACCACTGGCCGGCCAGCCATGGATGAAAACGCCGGCAGCAGTGTGAGATCCTGCCGGTATCCGCTCGACTCCCCGACGAGGACCTCGCCGACATGATCGATCTCTGGACCTGGACCACCCCCAACGGCCGCAAGGTCTCCATCATGCTCGAGGAACTCGGGCTGCCCTACCTCACCCACGCCGTGGATATCACCAACCGCGAGCAGTTCGACGACGCCTTCCTCGCCGTCAGCCCCAACAACAAGATCCCGGCGATTCGCGACGACGACACCGGCCTGGCGCTGATGGAGTCCGGGGCGATCATGCTCTACCTGGCCGAGAAGACCGGCCGCTTCCTGCCCGAGGACGCCGAGGGCCGCTACCGCACCCTGGAGTGGTTGATGTGGCAGATGGGCGGCGTGGGCCCGATGCTCGGCCAGGCCCATCACTTCCTGAAGTTTCACCCCGGCAAGGCACCCTATGCCGAACAGCGCTTCCACGCCGAGGCCCAGCGCCTCTACCGGGTGCTCGACACCCGCCTGGCCGATCGCGCCTTCCTGGTCGACGACTACACCATCGCCGACATGGCCACCTGGCCCTGGATCTCGCGCTACGAGTGGCAGCGCATCGACCTGAACGACTACCCCAACGTCAAGCGCTGGTACCTCGAGATCGCCAGCCGCCCCGCCGTACAGCGCGGCTACCACTGCCCGAAGCGGGTCAACGAGATTCCGCTGCCCTGACGTCGGCGCCCCCCCCTAGAACAGCCCCAGCTGGCGGTCGATCAATGCCGTGAAGTCATCGTCCACGAACGGCAGGATGGCGTCGGCCACCGGCTGCAACTGGCGGGTCAGGTAGTGGTGGTAGTCGATGGCCGAGCGGCGCGTTTCCAGCGGCTCCGGCCCCGCCACCGTGATCACGTAGCTGATCCAGCCGCCGCCCTGGTACTGCCGCGGCCGGCCCAGTTGAGCGTTGTAGTCGTCGGCGAGGCGCGCCGCACGCACATGGGGCGGCACGTTGCGCCGGTAGTCGTCGAGCCGTCGTCGCAGCCGCTTGCGGTAGATCAGCCGGTCGTCGAACTCGCCCGCGAGCGTACGGCGCACATAGTCGCGCACATACTCGCGGTGCGGCTCGCCGGTGAAGATGCGCCGGTAGAGCTCCTGCTGGAACACCTTGGCCAGCGGCGACCAGTCGGCACGCACCGTCTCCAGCCCCCTGAAGACCATCCGCTCGCCGCCATCCGCGTCGCGCACCAGCCCGGCGTAGCGCTTCTTGCTGCCCTCCTCCGCACCGCGGATGGTGGGCATCAGGAAGCGTCGGTAGTGGGTCTCGAACTGCAGCTCCAGGGCGCTTTCCAGGCCGAAGGTCTCGTGCAGGTGCTCGGTCCACCAGGCGTTGACCCGTGCCGCCAGGCGCCGGCCGATAGCGTGGGCCTGCGCTTCACCGTGGGCGCGGCCAAGCCAGACGAAGGTGGAGTCGGTGTCACCGTAGATAACGGTATAACCCTCGGCCTCGATCAGCTCGCGGGTACGGCGCATGATCTCGTGGCCGCGCAGGGTGATGGACGAGGCGAGCCGCGGGTCGAAGAAGCGACAGCCCCGGGAGCCCAGCACGCCGTAGAAGGCGTTCATGATGATCTTCAGCGCCTGGGCGAGCGGCGCATTCCGCTCGCGCTTGGCGGCCTCGCGGCCCTGCCACACCCGGGACACGATCTCGGGCAGCGCATGGCGCGTGCGTGAGAAGCGCGCCCCCTTGAAGCCGGGCACCGAGTCGGCGTCGTCGGGGTGGCGCAGGCCCTCCACCAGCCCCACCGGGTCGATCAGGAAGGTGCGGATGATCGACGGGTACAGGCTCTTGAAGTCGAGCACCAGCACCGAATCGTAGAGGCCGGGACGCGAATCCATCACGAAGCCGCCCGGGCTGTCCTCCCCCGGCCGCTCGCCCTGGCGTTGCACCAGGTTGGGGGCGACGAAGCCGAGCCGGTGCATGCGCGGCAGGTAGAGATGGGAGAAGGCTGCCACCGAGCCGCCCATGCGGTCGGCGGGCAGCCCGGTGACCGTGGCGCGCTCGAGCAGGAAGTCGATCAGCTCGGTCTTCGCGAAGATCCGCGTAACCAGCTCGCAGTCCTTGAGGTTGTAGCGGGCAAGCGCCGGCTTGTCCCCGGCGAACATGCGGTCGATGGCCTCCATGCGCTGGTAGGGGTTGTCGATGGCCTTGCCTTCGCCGAGCAGCGTCTGGGCGACGTTCTCGAGGCTGAACGACGGAAAGCTCCAGGTCGCCTGGCGCAGCGCCTCGATGCCGTCGATGATCAGGCGCCCGGCGGCCGCGGCGAAGAAATGATTCGGGTGGCTGCCGTGGGCGCGCCACTCCAGCGGCTCGCCGCCACGCCCAAGCAAGAGCGGCACGCCGAGACGCTCGGCGTGTTGATGCAGGATACGCAGGTCGAACTGCACCAGGTTCCAGCCGATGATCGCATCCGGGTCATGCCGGGCGATCCAGCCGTTGAGGCGTTCCAGCAGTGCCTGGCGGCTGTCGCAGTAGTCGAGGGAGAAGTCGAGGGCGACATCGCCCTGGCCGCCCTGCCCCAGCATATAGACCTGGCGCTCGCCGCAGCCCTCGAGCGCGATGGAGTAGAGCTCGCCGCGGGCGCTCGTCTCGATATCCAGCGAGGCCAGCCTGAGCCGAGGGCGATAGTCCGGCGCGGCCTTCAGCTGGGCATCGGCCAGCGTGCCGCCGGTGTCCGGGCTGCCCGTGAACCGCACCGGCGCGGTGATGAAGCGCTCCATCAGGTAGCGCTCCGGCGGGCGGACATCCGCCTCGTAGACCTCGACGCCCGCCTGGCGCAACCGCTTGGCGAGGTTCACCAACTGGCGATACTGGCGGCAATAGAGGCCGAGCACGGGGCGCTGGTGAAAGTCGCGAAGGTCCAGCGGGCGCAGCGCGATGTCGCGCTCGCCGCGCAGCAGCGCCTCGGCCTGCTCGCGCTGTTCGGCGGGCACGAAGGCCACCGCGGGCTGAGCCGGCAGGCGGACACGCCGGGGGCCGTCATCGGTGGCCAGCCAGAACGTGACCTCGGTGCCGGCCGGCGACTCCCGCCAGTGCCGGGTCAGCACGAACCCCTGCTGTCGCTCCACCGACACCTCTCGACTGCCTGATCCTGGGGAAAATGTTACCCGGTGTCGGATGGAAAGTCGCCAGCCGGTAGCCATCCATGCCTGGCGAGGCGACGGCGGCCATGTGCCCTGGTGGTACGTCTAGAGCGTCTTGTGGGTGCCGTTACACAGTGGGGGCGTGCCGGTGTGCTTGCAGCCGCAGAAGTAGAGCGTCTCGTCCCGTTCCGCCTTGTAGACCACCGGCCGCAGCTCGGTGGTCTTGTGGGAACCATCGCAGAACGGCTGGGTGGCGCTGCGACCGCAGGCGCACCACATATAGGTCTTGCCGGCGACCACGTCGACGGCATAGGGCCCCTTCTGGGCGATGCGGGCCTCGGTCATGGCGTTTCCCCCCGGTCGGGTGATGAGCCTGCTTCCAGCCTACTGCAGCGGCCGCGAGGCGTCACGCCCCAAGGGCCCCTCACTTCTTTCGCTTGTCATGAACGTAGATGACCTTCGAGCTCTCCCCCCTCGAGGGTCTCTCCTCGATATCGAACAGCTCGGTTGCCGCCACCAGCTCCCCGAGCTTTCGATACCCGTAATTTCGCGAGTCGAAATCCGGAAACTGCTTCACGATATTGCTGCCGACCGCGGCCAGGGGTGCCCAACCGCTGTCATCCGAAGACGACTCGACCGCATTGCGCAGGGAGTTGACGAGCTTGGCATCCGACTTCAGTTCCTTGGTGGAGCGCCGAACCGTCTCCGGCCCCTCCTCTTCGCCTTCGCGCAGCACCTCGGTATAGATGAACTTGTCGCATGCCGAGACAAAGGGGAGAGGCGTCTTCTTCTCGCCGAAGCCGAAGACCGTGAGCCCCGACTCCCGGAGCCTGGACGCCAGGCGCGTGAAGTCGCTGTCGCTCGACACCAGGCAGAATCCGGTGAAATTCCCCGTATACAGCAAGTCCATGGCATCGATGATCAAGGCACTGTCGGTGGCATTCTTGCCGGTGGTGTAGCCGAACTGCTGGACCGGCTGTATGGAGTGCCGCAGCAGGGTCTCCTTCCATCCCTTCAGCTGCGGCCCGGTCCAGTCGCCATAGATTCGCTTCACGTTGGCGACACCATACTTGGCAATTTCCGCCAACAGGCCATCGACGATGCCCGGCTGGGCATTGTCCGCATCGATCAGCACGGCCAGGTTATTGTTCTTCTCCATCATCTCCTCCCCAGGGCACTTTCTTCCCGCCTGGACCCATTCAGCGCCACGGCAATCGTCTCGGCATCCGCAGGCAGGGCAAAGAAGAATCCCTGCCCCTGGCGGCAGCCAAGCCGCAGCACGAACTCCCCCTGCTCCTCGGTCTCGATCCCTTCGGCGAGAACGGTGAACCCCAGGCTAGCCCCCATATCGGCCACCGCGCGGATGATGGCCTGATCCCGGGGATCGTTGAGGACGCCATGAACGAAGCTGCGATCGATCTTCAGCTTGTCGATCGGCAGGTTCTTGAGATAGCTCAGCGCGGAATAGCCTATCCCGAAATCATCGATCGCCAGGGTTACCCCCATGCGCCGGATCTCGTGCAGCCTCTCGATGGTTCCCTGGTCCGAGTGCATCAGGGATGACTCCGTGATCTCCAGCTCCAGGTATCTGGCGGGAAAATCGGCTGACTCCAGGATACGGCGAAGCTGCATGACGAACCCCGGGCGCGCCAGCTGGGGGGCCGTGACATTGACGGCGATGCGCCCGAACTCCAGGCCGGCAGCCAGCCAGACCCGCCCCTGTTGGCAGGCCCGCCGCAGGGCCCATTCGCCGAGCGGCAAAGCCAGGCCGGTGCGCTCCGCCAGGGGCACGAAAGTGGTCGGCGGGATATTGCCTTCCCGGGGATGCTGCCAGCGTGCCAGGGCTTCCACCCCTGTCCACTTCCCGGTTCTAAGGTTGACCTGGGGCTGGTACTGGAGGAACAGTCGATCCTGCTTCAGGGCATCCCGCAGGTCGTTTCCCAGTCGTACCCGCAGCATCGCCCGGTCGGTCATGGCCTTGTCGAAGAAGTGATAGCCGCAGTCATGGCGCTTCGCCCGGTACATGGCGGTATCGGCCTGCTGGATGAGCTCGTCGGCCTGCTCACTGTCATCCGGATAGATACTGATGCCGATGCTGGCCTGGGCATGCAGTTTCCAGTCATCGAACTCGATCGGCGCATCCATGGCCCGCAGCAATCGCTCCGCGGTCTGGACCGCGTCCTCCGGCGCGTTCAGGTCCTGGATAAGAATGATGAATTCGTCGCCACCGAAGCGTGCCACCGTGTCTTCTCCGCGAACGGGGCCGGTGAGCCGCCGCGCGAACTCCTTGAGCACCCTGTCTCCCGTGGCATGGCCGAGACTATCATTGATCGTCTTGAAATCGTTCAGGTCCATGAACAACACCGCCAGGCGCGTGCCATGCCGCTGGCTGTGGGACAGCGCCAACCCAAGGCGTTGCCGGAAATGCACCCGGTTCGGCAGGCCGGTCAGTGCATCGGTATTGGCGAGATGCGCCAGCATCCGCTGGATCGCCTTCTGGCGTTCTACCCAGGTCACCGACAGGCTCAGACCCAGGACCAGACCGGCGAAGCCGCCGATGGTCGCAGCCATGCCGCCATGGGATAGCAGGGAGTCATGCGCAGCGGCAACGGGGGGCTCATAAAAGCGGGACGCCCCCATCGCCGTATAGTGCATGCCGGCCATCGCAAAGCCCATGAAGACCCCTGCCACCAGCGTCATGCCACTCTCCGAGAACGCCGGCAGGCGGCGAACTCGGAAGTGGAGGTAGAGGGCCGCCAGGGCCAGCAGAAAGGCCACCACGATGGAGAGGACGAAGAAGGGGAAATGATAGCGCAGCCCCTCCATGCGCATGGCTTCCATGCCGGTATAGTGCATGCTGCCGATGCCGACGGCCATCAGCAGTGCCCCCACGAAAAGCTGGTGCCACCTGAGGTTCGGGTGAGCCATGAAGTGCAGGGCCGCGCCGCTGCCGAGCATCGCCGGCACCAACGACAGCACCGTCAGGCTAAGGCTGTACTCCATGTTCTCGTGCCCTGCCACGGAGAAGGCAAGCATGGCACTGAAGTGCATCGCCCATATGCCGAAGCCCATGGCCACCGCACCGCCGATATGCCACCAGGTCTTGCTCCTGGCCGTCGGCGAGGCAACCATGCGGTCAGCCAACATCAATGCCGTGAGCCCCGCAAAGCAGGCGATGGCAATGGACAGGGTGACGAGCAAGGGATCGTAGGCGCCTTCCAGCAACGGGCCCAGCGAGGGGGCGGAGGTATCGAAACGCCAGAATTCCATCTTGACTCCTGTCGGCCATCTGAGCCCTTCGATCGCGCAGCAAACCTGTGCCCTTGCGATCAGCCGTGGTTCTGCCCACGGAAAGCCGAAACTGCCCCGCCATCCGCTTCCGTCATCGCTCCAGGCAGCATGCGATGACCGCACCCGTCCTGGATTCCCGACCCGAGTGTTCCTCCTGCCCTCCTGTCAGCCATGTCATGAAGCCTGGGCGGTGGCTGTGGCGACCGTATCGGGCCCCACGGCAACCGCCATTGCATCGAGCCTACTAAAGAACGTGTCGGCATGACCAGCAGGAACTCGAGGAAAAGGTCGCAGATGCGGGAGCCACCAGCAACGGGGAGGTTGCCGAGGGTCACAGCAGTTCCCGCGACACCTCGAGCACCCGTCCATCGACCGTGCGCTGCAACTTGTCTTCGATCTGGCTGCAGATCGACTCCACCTTCTGGGGCGATGCCGCGGCCACGACGAAGGACCACTCGCTGGTGTCTAGCCGGTCATGATTGGCGCTCTCGCAGACCGCGATCGCCGGGTTGCGACCGAAGCGCTCGTGCAGGCCGCCCATGCGCTGGCGCTTCTCCTTGAGGGAACGGCATCCCGGCAGGGAAATCCTCACGGTCAGTACGCCGATGTGCATGGGCCCTCCGTCTCGGCATTCGTTCGGGCTCGCCAATGTCGCCGCCGACCCCCGGGGGCCATCACGGGGACCTTCGGGCCCTCTGTAGCGGCCCCCGGGGGGCTCATGCCCTGCCCGGTCGCCGCTTCTCCTGCACGGCGAGCACCAGCAGGGTCAGCGCGGTGAGCGGCAGCACGAAGTAGAGCATGGTCGCGCCGAAGCCCGGCAGGGCGTCGTGCCGGGCGGCGGCCAGGATCAGGTAGAGGGTATAGGCCAGGTAGTAGCCGAGCAGGACCCCGCCTTCCCAGCGGCTGATCGCCCCGCGGGTAAAGCAGATCGGCAGGCAGGCCAGAGCGACCGCGATCATCACCGGGATGTCGAAGCCGACCATGGCCGGGGACGCGGCGATCCCCGAGGGCGCCAGCAGGCCGGTCAGGCCCAGCACGCCCAGGATATTGAAGACGTTGCTGCCCACCACGTTGCCGACGGCGATGTCGCGTTCGCCGCGCAGGGCCGCGATGATCGAGGTCACCACCTCGGGCAGCGAGGTGCCGGCGGCAATGATGGTCAGGCCGATGACCTGCTCGCTCACTCCCAGGTAGGCGGCGAAGGCCACGGCCCCCTCGACGAACCAGCGCGAGCCCAGCACCAGCACCACCAGGCCCCCCGCCACCAGGCCCAGGTGGATCCCCCAGTGCCGGTGATCGCTGGCCGCGCCGGCGTCGGATGGGGTGTCTACCGTCGACCGCTGGTTCTGGACGAACAGCAACGCCAGGTAGACCAGCAGGCCGGTGACCAGCAGCAGGCCATCGAGGCGCCCGATGCCGCCATCCAGGGCCATCAACAGCACCACCACGGAGAGCCCGATCATCAGCGGAATGTCGAAGCGCACCAGTTGCTGGGCCACCACCAGCGGCACGATCAGCGCCGAGACCCCCAGGATGAACAGCACGTTGAAGATGTTGCTGCCCACCACGTTGCCCATGGCGATCCCGGCCTGGTCGTCGATGGCGGCCTTGAGGCTCACGGCCAGCTCCGGCGAACTGGTGCCGAAGGCCACCACCGTCAGCCCGATGATCAGTGGCGAGATGCCCATGCGGGCGGCCAGGCGCGAGGCCCCGCGCACCAGGGCCTCGGCCCCCACGATCAGCAGCACCAGTCCGGCCACGAATGCGACGATGGTCATGCTTGAGACTCCTGAAAGCGACGCCCCGCGGCCACCATGGCCGCGGCATGGGCAAGCGTCGGGCCTGGCCGCGGCTGCTGAAAAGTTATCGCGAGGCGCGAGGCGCGAGGCGCGAGGCGCGAGGCAATCAGGTTTCCAGGCGGCGGATCACACGGCACGGGGTGCCGGCGGCGAATACGTCCGGGGGAATGTCCCTCGTCACCACGCTGCCGGCACCGATCACGCTGCGCGCCCCGATGTTGACGCCAGGGTTGACCACCACACCGCCGCCGATCCAGCAATCATCGCCGATGGTAATGGGCTTGCCGGCTTCCAGGCCGCTGCGGCGCGCTTCGGCCGCCAGGGGGTGGGTGGCGGTGTAGAGCTGCACGGCCGGGCCGAACAGCACGTTGCTGCCGATGGTTACCGGTGCCACGTCCAGCACCACACAGTCGAAATTGAAGAAGACGTTGTCGCCCAGGGTGAGATGACAACCATAGTCGCAATAGAATGGCGGCTCGATCCACAGCCCCTGCCCCGCCCCGGGCAGCAACTCGCGCAGCAAGGCCGCGCGCTCCTCCTCGGCATCGTCACGGCAGGCATTGAGCGCCTGGATCAGCCGCCGGGCGCGGCGGCGCATGGCCTGCAGCTCCGGGTCGCGGGCATCGTAGAGCTCACCCGCCAGCATCTTCTCGCGTTCGGTCACGGGGTTCTCCGGCGTTGCGGTTCGCCCTTTTATACCATCCATGATGGCATCAGCAGAGCATGCAAGAATCGGGGAACCTGCTTGGGTCTCCAGGGGCATATCGTGTGTTTGGCGACTTGCAAGATGCCGGCCCGGAAACGGCACAGATGGGTGAGGAGACCTTCGAGCCCGATGCGTCGGAATCCACCGAACCGGGTCAACTTCAACACCCCGATAAAGCCCAGGCCGGTAACACTCCTTGATGAGGCAATACGACCGCTCACAGCCGTTGGTGTCGGATAAGCGAGTTCAGTGGGTTGTCTCGGCCCCATACGGTTTGCGTGCGGCGATACAATGACACTCGAAATCAAGATGAACACGGCCGTCTGACGCCTGGTATGGTTGCACCGCCTCGGCGACGGCCTGCCAGATCGCGTGTTGTCGCTCAAGCGGCTGCCCCTCAAGGAGCCTCACGATGTCTCGGGCAACGTCCTGCAGGAAGCGGGTGTAGGCCTCGGGCGAATCGTGGATATATGTGCCCGCGACCTGCTCGAGCACGACTTCCCGGAAACCTGCCGCACGGAACCGCCGCTCAAGATCCACGGAGTCGGCGAGCCGGAAAATATTCGGCTCGTCGGGATCCGGCGGCCCCGCACCGACTGCCCGGCGCACTGTCGCACCCGCAATTGCGAGCCATGGCGACTTCGCGGGCTCGCTGAAGACAGCCATGGCGATGCGCCCTCCCGGCTTCAACAAGCCGTGAACCCGCCTTAGACAGGCGTCGGGGTCGGCCATCAGCATCAGCCCCCAGCGGCACAGTGCGGCGTCGAAGTCGGTTTCAGGAATCTCCAGCGTCTCGCCGTTGCATGCGTAGAAGGTGACGTTTGTCAGCCCGAGTTCCGTGACCCGCTCGCGGGCGAGTGCGATCATCTCCGGCGAGAGGTCCGTTGCCACGGCACTTCCCGTGGAGCCAACACGTTCAAGGGCATTTACCAAAGGTTCACCGTAACCCGTGGCGATGTCGAGGACCTTGTGCCCGGCTTTGAGCCGTGCCAGTTCGATGAGCCGATCGTTGACCACCTGGGCCCCCGCCTCAATGGTCGGCGCCCATTTCTTCCAGCCCGTGGCCACTGAATCCCAGCCACGGCGGGCCGCCTGCGCCCCCTGTGTCGGATCTAACGGACGTTCGGTCATGACCCTTTACTCCACCAAGCATCCTCACGCGCGCCAAGGCACGAAGGCGCCTTGTATTTATACCAGGAATAGTAGGAAAGGTAGGGAATGTCGAGATTCGCGTATTTGACGTGGAGCCCGACGATCGATCGAATGACCGCTGCTGTTCGGGCCCGAACGGTCAGCGGCTCCAGCCTGCACGACAGCTATGCATCGTTTCGCACCCGCCAGCATTTTCTCGTGTTCGATCACGTGATTCTTCCAGCGTTGCGGTTCGTTATACCATCGACCGCATGATGACGAAGTTCAGCGACAGTGCGGGTGTGCCACACGCGTGTCGTCTGCTGAAAAATCGTGATGCGGGCCATTGGCCGTGGAAGCGGTGCGACCGCCGGCCTTGCCTCTGCACAAGGTCGGCGGTCGAGGTGACATTCAAGGGCTCCCGGGCGCCGCTGGCACTGGGTCACACGGGCGTGCCGGATACCCGGTAGATATAGCCGTCGTTCATGCTCTCGAAGAGAGCATTCTTCAGCTTGCGGGTGGCATAGACATGCTGTGCCTGGGTATTGGCCTGGCCCACGCTGGGCGCCACCAGAATGGCGGCCACCGTGCTGTTGCCGTTGACCCCGTTGATCTGAGCCTGCAGATTCAGATCGCCGGCGCCGGTGTAGCCCTGCACGTCGATACGTACGGTGCCCTGGTTCATGATGGTGCCAGCCCCGCGCCAGATCGCAGTATCGGCCAGGCTGTTGATGTCGGCCACCGCATCACTGTGCTGGCTCTGGTTCATATTGCCGAAGGCATTGCGTATCGGCCCCTGCCGTTGTACCTGTAACATGGCTGTCTCCTCGGCGAGGGGTTATCGCGGGTTGACGATCCAGTTGGTGCCCAGCCCGACGATGGTGCCCCAGTTGCTTTTGGAGGTGCAGGTAATGGTCTGCCCGTCCACCTTGATGGTCCCCTTGTCAGAGTCGGAGCCTCCGGCACCGCCGAACTCGAACGGTCCGATGAAGAAGCCGCCCTCGCCACTGGCTTTCTGTTTTACCTCCTCGGCGAAATCCGAGCCGGCGTTGATGGTGATGGTGGGCCGGTAACCGACGATCATCTGCGAAACGATGCGCGCCAGGTTGCCGCCCTTGCCGAAGTAGTACACATCATTGCCATCCTTGAAGCCGGAATGTTTGGGCATGAACGGCCCATTCACGTAGTTGCTCGGCATGGACGAATCAAACCAGTTTTCCGGGGTCACGTTCACCACCGACACATCCTGGAAGGCGAAGGTGATATCGTATTCACTGGAGAAGTGCTCGGTGGACACTTTCTCTACCTTGCCGCCGGCCTCGAAGCCGAAGAAATCAAACAACCCACCCATTTCGCCTTCGGCATAGACGGTGCTATCGGACCACTGCTTGGTGGACGAGCTGAAGGAGAAGGTGCGGGCGGACCCGGCGCTGGCATCGCTGCCGAAGCTGTCATTGGTGATACGCTTGATGTAGTCCCAGGGTGTTTCGCTGATCTGGAACACCGGCTGATCCTTCAGGGTGGTGCCCGCCTGCCCAACCACCGAGGACAGGTTGTCATTATATTGTTTCACGGCATCGGTGATGGGCCCCTTCAACTTCTTCATATACTCATCATAGGTCGACTGGGCTGTCTTGTACGCCGTTGTCGCCTGTTGAAGTTGCGCGGCCACGGCGATGCCTTCATTTTCCAACCAGTCCGCGAAGGATTCGGTGCTACCGGTCTGTTCCTGAAAATTCTGGTAGGCCACATTCACATTGGCCTGCACCTTCCCCATATTCTGCATCGCGTTGATGACATTCTGCTGCAGCTTCTGTCCTTCATCTCCGCCGTCTGTCACCATCAGGGAATTCAGGAACGCCTTGTACTGCTGTCCGAAATTCAGCTTCATGCCATAGGTATTGGGATCCACCAGCGGACTGGCCGGTACGATATTGAGGAACTGCACCTGTTGGTAGGGAATGGAACCGATCGGAGGGTTCTTGCCGCCCCAGTTCCAGGGCTGCGGCCCGGTCAGCATTTGCGGAACGCCTTCGATCTTCATCTGATCATTGAAGGCGGTCATGAATTGGCCCCAAAGCGTTTTTGTCAAGTCGCTCATTGTCTTGCTCCTGATAAAGGTTAAGGGGCATTGTCATGCCCTTGTGGGTCACCGATCCGTGAATCGGCGATATCAGTGTTGAGCAAGAAAATGATCCAGTGAAATTATCACTGCTGTTGGTTGCCATCATGAAACATGAATCATCTACTGTGATGATCACCATTACCATCCATAATGGTTAATCCCTTTTCCGCATGAAAAAACCCACTAGTATGAAAGAGGGCCTAAGCCAGATTGCGCACCTCGCCTTGAGGGAACTGTCGTATCTCCATAATCATTAAAAAGGATGCCATCATGATCACGCCGGAGTTATCCGCAGCGGCGCCGGACACCCTGCTTAACGCCCAACGCCTGGCCGCCCTGCCCGTTACCAGCGAGCACGCCTTGCCGCCAGTGGACTGGCCGACACTGGGCGTGGCGGCCAATCGTATCCCCACCGTGATTCCCCTCACCGACTGGCAGGCCAATTCGCCCTTTCCCGTAGCGGATGTGGCGGTGATCACCTGGACCAGCGCCGAATGGGCGGCCATGAACCAGGTGCTCACCAATCGTCGCGAACCGCTCACCCCGGAGCAGGCCAAGGGTCACGACTGGCGCCAGGGCTGGGAAAAGTACCAGCGTGATTACTGCCAGATTCATCAGTACATGGTGGATGTGTCGAAGACCTACCAGGGCGGCGCCCCCTCGCTGTATGACCAGGCGTGGGGCAGCGTGCGGATGGTGACCATCGGCGAGCTGAAGGTGTTGCTGGTGAAATCCGGTATGCACCTGGCCCAGGACGGCACCGACCTGCCCCTGATCCAACTGGTCGACCAGCTTTGCCGGGAAGCCCGGCCGCGGTTGGTGCTCTCCATCGGCACCGCCGGCGGCGTGCGCGAGGAGGATGCCCTGGGCTCGGCGCTGATTACCAACCAGGCCTACTTCCATTGCCTGAAAAATTTCGCCAACGCCGCCTTCAACCACAGCACCGTGCAATCGCACTGGCAACCCGGTGAGCATTACCTGCCCCAGGCCCAGGAAGGCGTGATCCAGGTCCCTGGCCCGGAAATCCTGCCGGTGAGCCCGCAGTATCCCGCCGGCGCCCACATCAGCCCGGATGCGCCGAACAGTCGCATCAAGGTGGTCACCGGCCAGCCCATCATTACCACCGACACCTTCCTGTTCGGCACCACCACCAACGGCCTGCAAGAGTACGGCTGCATCGTGGAGATGGACGACGCCGTGGTCGGCATGGCCTGCGAAAAGCATCGGGTGGCCTACGGTTTCGTACGCAACGTGTCCGACCCGGTCATCAATGGCCAGCTACCGGATTCCCTGCAGGACAGCTGGGCCGGCTACATCTATCAGGAGCAGGGGCTGTACACCAGCTACAACGGCGCCCTGGCCACCTGGGCCCTGCTGGCCGCCGAGGCGGACCGCCTGGAGGCGCACCATGACTAAGCCCAGCTGGTACCAGCTCAGCCCCGAGACACTCCGCAACGAGTATCGGCTGGCCCCGGTCAGCCCCGCCGGGGCCGGCTTTCTCGATCAGGCCAGCGCCCTGGCCAGCCACGGCTGCGAGCTGTTCGTCAGCAGCCCCCAGGGCCGTCTGGCCGCGCTGGAGCTGAATCCGGATACCCTGAGCTTTACCCCGGGGGCGGAAATCAACGCGAGCCTGGCCTACCAGGCCCTCAGCCCCTTCTTGCTGGGTGGGCAGCTGCACCTGCTGGCCTACACCCGGGAAGACGGCATCCTCGATTTCTTCCGGGTCACCGCCACTGATTTCCAACACCTGTACCGCTATCAACGCACCTATGGCGCCACCATGGGCTTCACCACCGTGCATGCCTTCGGCTACCGCGATCGCTGCCTGTTCATGGGCTACAACGCAGACACCGGCGCCAGCCGGATCTATGGCATTCAAGTGCCCCCCCAGGCCCCGCTGAGCATCAGCCAGCTATGGCAAAGTGACTGGGCAAAGGGCTGGCAGGATTTCTGTTTTTTCCAACTCGGCGGCGAGAATTTCTTCTTCAAGCACAACCCCACCTACAAGGCGGTCAATATCGACCACTATATGGATGACCCTGCCCAGGGTTCCCACCCGGTCGGCACCGGCCTGCCGCTGCCCCAGGAAACCAGCGCGGCAGCAACGCTCGCCTTGCAGGAAGGCCCCGGCTTTGCCGGGTATCGGGCGGACAACGGCCAGCTGACCATCAATCGCTTCCACACTGATTGCCAGGGCTGGCAACAGCAAGCCCAGGTGCAGGCCGGGCGGGAGCACTCGCATCTGCTCGCCATTCCCTGCGGTGACGGCAAATCACTGCTGGCACTGTACGGCTGATTCATTTATCGGCCACCATATCGAAGAACCAGTCGATCACCTGCTCCACCCGGCGCGGGTAATCGTGGTCCTTGATGGTAATGATATGGATATCATTGAGCAGCGGCTGACTGGCCTGGTGGCGGTACAGCCGCCCCTGCTCCAGCAGGGATGCTACGCAATGACAGGGAATCACCGCCATCCCCAGCCCACCGGCCACCATGTCGATGGCACCGTTGATGGAATTGATCTCCCCGGCAAAGGTCAGCGAATAGGTGTTGAGATTGCAGCGCTCGGGAAATACATGCTTTAGCCAGCGATCATAGTAATAACTGGAACCGGGATACCAGATGAAGCGCTGCTCCAGAATGGAGCTGTCGGTCAGGTCCTGCAGCGACGCCGGATTGCTGGACACCAGCACATACTCTTCCTGACAGAACAGCCGGTAACGCAGCAGCGGATGATTGTTGTTTTCCGTGACGAAGCCGAAATCCGCTTGATTCTCCAGCAGCATGCGCACCACCTCCTGGGTGGAGGTAAGGGTGATGTTCAGCTCGATATCCGGGTGTGCCCGGCGTCGCTCCAGCAGCATGGGAAAGTGCGGCGACATCAGGCAACTGGGCGGCATGGCATAGGACACCAGCCCCGCCACCCGCGTCTCCATGGCGTGCACCCGATCCATGAACTGCTGGGTGCTATGCATCTGCTGGCGCACGTAATGCATCAAGGCGTTACCGGCATCGGTGAGCACCACCTTCTTGCCGATACGCTTGAACAGGGTGACGCCGATCTGCTCTTCCAGCTTGGCGATATGCTGGCTGACCCCGGACTGGGTCATGTGGGCACGGGTGGCCGCATGGGTAAAACTCTGGGTCTGCGCCGCCGCCATGAAGGCCTTGAACAGGCGCTGATCCAGAAGCATGAAATCCCGGTTGGAAAAGCTCATCAGCGTCACCCCTCACTGGCCGCCGGTGACAGCGAAAATTGCAGATTGAAGGCCTGCCCCGGCCCCACCGGCAGGCCGGCATAGTCGGCAAAGGGAGACGACGGCACCGCCACCGCTGCGGCGGCGTCGGCCCACACCAATTCGCCAATGGTGTCAGCCTGTAACACCTGGCCCTGCTGTTGCCAGTGGGACCAGACCACCAACAGGTCGTCATCCAGATAGAAATAAACGCCCAGCAGCCCCTGCCGCGGCCGGGCACGCAAGGTTCCCATCGCCTCGCACACCCCCTGCCGGAATGCCGCCACGCCTTGCCCGCTACGCAGCCAGACCTCGCTGAACACCGCCCCTTGCTGCCAGTTGCCCCCGCAATCGAATAACTGCACCGGGCCCGACTGCTTCGGCTGATCATCAAAGGGCGCCGGGAAATCACTGTGGCTGGCGGGCCGGCCCTGCCGGGCCTGAAAACTGAACACGGTACCGTGCAAGGCCCCGTAGGCACGCCCTGCCACGGTGGCATGGCTGGCCTGCTGGTAACACTGCCGGCTGGGGTAAAACACCAGCGCGATTTCATCCGGTACCTTGGGATGGCCGCTGGGCGGCAGTACCGATGGCACATAGGCCTGCAGGCCCTGCGGGGCCATCAACTCGACGGTGGCGGGGATAAAAATCTCCCCCAGTTGCTGGTAAAAACGCTCCCGGCCGGCACCACTGGCCAATTCCGGCAGGGCATAGCCCAGCCACACCCGTACCGCCCGCGCTTCCCTTGCCATCACACTCTCCTTGCTCACAACCACTGGAACACCATTATCCGTACCGCCTGATCGCACCGGCCGGCTGGTCCCCTTACCCCTGCGCCTCCCGGTGGCTATTATCTTCATAGCCCACGATGCCTAAGCTTTGTCTGAAAAGTCGGCGAGCGATGGCCAGACAAGGCAAAAATCGGCGAAAAGACGGAGTTTACGCGGTGTAAATGAGTACTTTGAGCCGATTTTTAACGCCGTATGGGCGAGCGCAGGCAGTTTTCAGACAAAGCGTAGAAACTGTTTGACTGGTTTGACTGGCTTGACTGTCAACCCCAATGAATACCAAAGAGGGGGCCGGGGTGAATGCCTAGGACGCACCTCTTGTACCAATCGGGCATCTCCTTTCCTGATATACCTTCGCCGCGGAGCGGTGGGGACGCCTGGCACCTATCCTCCTTGATGTTCCGCCCCGATGCCCTGGAACATCTCGCGAAGATCGACGGTTGAACGCTCGCCGATGGCAGCGAAGTTCTCATCCAGCCAGCGTGTGGCGGTGTCGCGGCCCATATCGCGCAGCTTGATGAGAAACCCCCATTCGACGTTCATCTTCGACGAGGCGCCCAGCGGTTTCAGCTCCGCCTGGTTCTCGATGATATGCACCCGCACCTGACGGTATTCGTCCTCCGAGAGCTTGCCTTGGCGGATCAGCCGGTCGACGAAGTCGATGCCGCGCAGCTCCTTCAGCAGGCTGGCATTGAAGCTGATCTCGTGCATCCGGTCCTGGATCTCCTGGGGCGTCTTCGGCGTGCCCTTGCGCTCGATCGGGTTGACCTGGATCACCACGATGTCGTCGGTGCCGGTCTTGCCGTGAAAGGGGAACAGCGACGGATTGCCCATGTAGCCACCGTCCCAGTAGGGCACGCCGTCGATCTCCACCGCCTGGTAGAGCTGCGGCAGGGTGGCCGAGGCCATGACCATGTCGGCCGTGAGCCGCTCGCGCGGGAAGACCTTGACCTTGCCGGTCTCCACATTGGTAGCGGAGATGAAGAGTTCGAAAGCGGTGCATCTGCGCACCATCTCGAAGTCGATGCTCTGCTCCAGCAGATCGAGCAGCGGATTGATATTCATCGGGTTGAGCTGATAGGGCGAGGCCACGCGCGTGAGCGCATCCATGGCGTGATACATGGGGTTGTTCTCCAGCCCCCAATTGCCCATCAGCACGTCGATCGGCATCCGTTTCAGCGGGCTGTTCTTCGCGCCGTCGCTCATGCATCGCCAGAAGCGTTCGAGCGCCGCGCGCGCGCCTTCGGGGCCGTCGCGGGTGAAGCCATCGGCCAGCGCCACCGCGTTCATCGCCCCCGCCGAGGTGCCCGAGACCCCGGCGATGCGCAGCCGGCCGTCCTCGAGAATTCGATCCAGAACCCCCCAGGTAAAGGCCCCATGCGCGCCTCCGCCCTGCAGGGCGAGGTTAACGAGCTTGGGTTTCTGCGTCATGTGTTCGCCCTCTTCCGGTTGTGGTTCCGCCTGCTGCGCCGGGGCGCGACCATCTCGGCGCCGAGATGGCGATGTCGACGTTGCGCATGGCTCAGTCCATCCGCCAGCCATGGCTGACCACGATGCTCTGGCCGGTCAGCGCATTGCTCGGGAAAGTGGCGAGGAACAGCGCGGTATGCGCCACGTCCTCGACCGTGGTGAATTCCTTGTCCACGGTCTCGCCCAGCATCACCTCGTTGACGACATCCTCCTCGGAGATGCCGAGGTCCCTGGCCTGTTCGGGAATCTGCTTCTCCACCAGCGGCGTCTTGACGAAGCCGGGGCAGATCACGTTGGTGCGCACACCCTTTTCGCCGCCTTCCTTGGCGATGGTCCGGGCGAGGCCGAGGAGGCCGTGTTTCGCCGCCACGTAAGGCGCCTTGAGCGCCGAGGCCTCCTGCGAGTGGACCGATCCCATGTAGAGGATCGTGCCCGCCCCCTGCCTGTACATCTGCGGCAGCACGGCCTTCGAAGTCAGGAAGGCGCCGTCGAGATGGATCGACACGACCTTGCGCCATTCGTCGAAGGTGAAGTCCTCGACCCGCTTGACCATCTGTATGCCGGCGTTCGAGAGAAGGACGTCCACCCGTCCGTGGGCCTCGAGCACCCTGTCGATGCCGCGCTGCACGGCGTCCGGGTCGGTGACGTCCATGTCGACGCCCATATGCCCCTCGCCGAGCGACGCCGCAGCCGTCTTCGCCGCGTCGAGGTCGATATCGGCGAGCACCACCTTGCCACCCGCGGCGGCAAAGCATTTGGCGATTTCGAGGCCGATGCCGCTGGCGCCACCGGTGATGACGCAGATCTTGTCGTTAAGTTTCATGGTCGTTTCGCCTTTTCGGAATCTGAAAGCATGAACCGGCCATTCGCACGCGCAAAGGGCCGGTAACAGGATTGGCCCTATCACACCCGCCTCAGGTGCGCATGGGAACCATTAACCACCTTTAGCCGCCTTTAACCACCTTTTTCGGAATTCAAGCAAGTATCGGTAACCAAACCTTATCCCATAATGGATTGCCCACGTCCGCCAAATCAGGCGGAGAGTTGGTTGGAACCACTTCAATGGATCAGCATCGTCCCTACCAAGCCCAGCAAAAACCCGCATATGGCGCCTACGGCAGGAAAACTGTTGCTCTCGCTATGTGCGCGGGGCGCGATATCCTCGAAGATCAGATAGAGAATACCGCCACTGCAGAACAACAGGATCATCGCGAGCATAAACTCGCTTGACGAAAACCACACGAATCCCAGCCAAGCCGCCAAGGGCCCCACCATTGAAACAGCGAGGAAGATCATTAGCAAGCAGGATCGCGAGCTCATGTTTTCCCGCATTTCGTGGTAGGCGGAAAACCCTTCAGGCATGTTTTGTAGCGCTATCAGGCCAGCGAGAAGATAGACCATATTCGAGCCGCTTGCTGCCAACACGCCGAGTAGAATGGCCTCCGGAAAAAAGTCCAGCAGCATGCCCATGAACTGCGATACCGAATTCTGCGTACGTTTCGCCCAGGCACTGAACTGCCAGAACACGAGTCCTCCCGTTCCAAAAGCCAGGCCCACAGAAAGTACCGATGTATGCTCAATACCGCGTGGAATCAAGACGAGCGCTATCGCTGCCAACAATGCGCCGCCTCCGAAATACGACACGAAACTGTCCAGCTTCATTCTCAGGCAGGCATTCCTCAACACAACATTTGAGGAGACCAAGGCCCCGGCCGGAATAGACAAGCCGGCCATCCACGCCAGCCCCAGAGCCCACGCCACAGGAAGCACCGTCATTACCTTATATTCCTGTCTGGATTGTTCCAATTCACGTCCATGATTGCTTAGTAATTCAAGCTGATCGTCATATCCAGGTTTTGCCCATCGTACCGAAAGCTCGCGGCATTGAACGAAGGTGCACTCATCGAGGCTTTTGCGTCGTTTGAAAAACCGTAGCCTTCCTTGGGGACCCCCAGCCAGTTGACGTCAAGCTTGCCGTCCATATTTTCATCATGAATGACGGCCATTGCATACGTTCCCGGCGGGATGTCCAAAAAGTCGCATCGCGCCTGCGTATCCTGAATTTTCATTATCATGACATTGGTTGCGGAGCGCAGAAATTCCGTAGGGAAACCCACTGGCGATTCGAAGAGCGCGCAAGCTACGGTTCCAGTGCTGTTTCTAATATCCAGAATATTAACGTGAATTCCGGGGCATGATGGTTGGGCAAAGACGATGGCGGGAAGATTCGCAAACGCAAGCAGTGCACACAATGCTGAACACCGAACTCCCATGGGGAGTCGCGTCTTCGGATGCCTGTCCGTGGAGGCCAACGCGGACCTCCGATGAGTTGACTCACTCATGATGTTCCTCATGGCTCCGATCTGTGTAGCCTGGTTGAATCTGTTATTAGACAGTGACGGCTCCCCACGAGTTCTGTGCTGTTCGTCGCACAAAGCCTGCTCGGGGGTGCGGACAACCTTCATTGGCGTTGACAACTGAGCGTTTGGCCGGCTAGGTACCATAGGGGTTCGCCCAGTGGCCATTTGATCAGCAAGTAAGTGAGTGTCCTTTTCTTCCTACTCCTGCGCCCTTTTTCGCGTTCACTTTTCGCGATTCGCCGCCTATAGCAAAGGGATGTCCTACGACCCTGCAGGGTGAAGAGCATGATTCCGTCAATTTGTCAATGGCAAGCGAAGCTATTTCGAACTACGATTAAGCCACTGGGGGGTTCGCAAGAAAACCGGGCTCCCGCCCCGTTCAGCGACAGAGGGGTTCGCCGACGACGTCCCTGCGTCAACGACAACATAAGCCCGTCTACCTGTGGTATCTATCCATACCGGAGGTTCGACCATGACTCCAACACAAGCCATTGAATTCGCCAAGGACAAGCGCTGCGAAATCGTAGACCTGAAATTTTCCGATATTCTGGGCCTGTGGCAGCATTTCTCCATCCCCGCCAGCGAGCTGGACGAGGACGTGTTCGACGCAGGCGTGGGGTTCGACGGTTCCTCGATTCGCGGCTGGCAGGCCATCCACGCCTCAGATATGCTGGTAATTCCCGACCCGTCTACCGCAGTGCTCGACCCCTTCACCAGCGCTCCGACACTGTCATTAATCTGCAACATCATCGACCCCTTTACCCGCGCAGAGTACAGCCGGGATCCCCGCACTATCGCGCGCAAGGCGACGCAGTACCTGCAGTCGACCGGCATCGGCGATGTCGCCTATTTTGGCCCGGAAGCCGAGTTCTTCATCCTGGACGATGTCCGTTACGAGCAGAACCAGCACTGCGGCTACTACTTCATCGACTCGGTCGAAGGCCAGTGGAACACAGGCCGGGAGGAGTTTCCCAACCTCGGCTACAAGCCCCGTTACAAGGAAGGATATTTCCCGGTGCCGCCCACCGACTCGATGCAGGACATACGCTCCGAAATGGTGCTCATCATGGCAGAGCTGGGGTACCGGATAGAGGCCCACCACCATGAAGTGGCCACGGCTGGACAGGCGGAAATCGATATGCGCTACCTGCCCCTGGACAAGATGGGCGATGCCCTGATGTGGTACAAGTACACGGTCAAGAACGTGGCACATCGCCACGGCAAGACCGCCACCTTCATGCCCAAGCCCGTGTTCCAGGACAACGGCAGCGGCATGCACGTGCACCAGAGCCTCTGGAAAGCCGGCAAGCCCCTATTCGCGGGGGAAGGCTATGCGGGTCTGAGCCAGCTGGCGATGCACTATATCGCCGGCATCATCAAGCACGCTCCGTCCCTGGCGGCCTTCACCAATCCCACCACCAACAGCTACCGTCGGCTGGTGCCGGGCTTCGAGGCGCCGATCAACCTCGCTTATTCCAGACGCAACCGCTCGGCGGCGGTACGCATTCCCATGTATCAGGGCAATCCCGAGGCCAAACGCATCGAGGTGCGCTTCCCGGACCCCACGTGCAACGGCTACCTGGCATTCTCCGCCATGCTGATGGCGGGACTGGATGGCATCGACAACAAGCTGGAAGCCGGCGACCCCCTGGACAAGGATATCTACGCGATGAGCCCAGAGGAGTTGGCGGATGTGCCGTCGACACCGGCGTCCCTGGAAGAAGCCTTGGTGGCCCTGCGAGAAGACCACGAGTTCCTGCTCAAGGGCAATGTCTTCACCGAAGATGTGATCGATACCTGGATCGACTACAAGATGCAGAACGAGGTATTGGCCCTGCAGCTTCGCCCACACCCGTACGAGTTTGCCCTGTATTTCGACGCCTAAAAATGAAAAAAGGAAAAGCAAAGGACAACCACTTTCTTGATCGCCCGAATTATAAGGCCCCCTGTCGCAGATGAAGGGCCTCGCGGTGACGCCCTTGCCCTTCTCCTAGCCTTCCCCCGGTGTCTGGATGAAGGGCAATTGGCTGACAACAGCAAGACGGGCGGCATGAATGATTTCGATGCCCAGGCGGCCCGACCGGCCTCACAGGTCGTCGCCTTTCAAAAATAGACCTGGCCGCTACCGCTCAGCGACGATGTCGATAATGGTCCGCTGCGTCGCGTCGATGGTGAAACGGACCTGATCGCCGGGCGCCACGTCTTGCAGCAGACTCGCGGGCTGGACCTGGTAGCTCATCACCATCGGCGCCATGAACCCCGGTATCTCCTCGTGGTCAATGGCGAATCGGCCCGCGCGCTTGTCCACGGACACCACGATGCCGATCCCTTCATGCAGCCGCTTCTCTTCACCCTCTTCGTCATCCTGTTCCTCGTGAGCATGCGCTTCGCCGCCCTCGCCGACGATGAGCCGGCCGTGCATCCCCATCTCGTCATGCGTCGCCACGTGGCAGTGAAACTCGAGGGTGGTGTCACGGTCGGGAGTCACGAACCGGGCAACCTGCGTGTCGGGGCCCGTGAACTCGAGCGTGAACATGGGGTTCAAGCCCGGCAGCATCAGGGCGTGGCGGACCGCATCCTTGTTCTCGAAGACGATCTCCACTTCCTCGCACGGCTCCGCCCGCAGCACCCTGGGTTCGAAGGCGAATACCTCGCCGGCACGCGCGAACTGGATGCCGCCCTGGACGTGAATCCGCCGGAAGCGCCGGGGCTCCTCGCACGCGTCGGCGACGATCCGATGGCCCTCGATGGCGCTGCGTTGCGGCAGGGGGGCCACCGTCGTGTCCCGGGCCGTATAGTCGAATTCGCCGCCCACGGGCTCTTGCTCTGACCACCCGTAGGCATACTCGTCGCGAGTCGTATGGAAGATCTCCGGATCGAAGACGGGGACCTCGCCGCGGTAGTAGGCCGGATCGAAGAATCGATCCAGGCTGGTCGCGACTTCCGGCAGCCCGTCGGGCCCGATGAACTCCTCGTAAGTAATGGCCGTTATATCGCCGCCGGGGGAGATCCCTTTGTTGGTGACGGTGGACTCCACGTGATCGTGCATGAACCACACCCCCGGCCCCGAGGTGTAGGTGTCGTCGCGGCCCGTTCGGAGCTCGAGATCAACGCGCTGCGCCGCCCCGATCGTGAACACGTCCCGTGTGACGCGCGCCTCCGGTGATAGGGGGTAACCGTCCGCGTGTGTGAGCACCGGGTGATGGCCGTGGGTATGGAGGTGCATGGTGCGGGCGCCGGCGTTCAGCACCCGCAGCTTGACCCGCTCGTCGGCGTCCACCTCGATCAAGGAATCCCGCAACGTGAAGGGAAAAGCGCGACCATTCAGGAGAAAGATGTTGGGGCGACGCTGCGTGGAGTCGTATTCCCGGTGCATGCGCTGCTCGATCTCGCGGGGATCGTGATAAGCGGCCGGAATGCGGTTCAAGCGTGCGTCGATGTCCATGTAGACGAGCGAGTACTCTCGCTGGTAGTGCTCCAGCGCCGCTCGGGTCAGGTCGGTGATGCGACCCGCCCCCGGAATCAGGCGCGCAAACTCGTTGTCGGGCCGATTCGGCTCGATAATGAGCATCCCCACGAGCCCCATGAGCACATGCACGTCCGGCTGCACGTGACAGTGGTAGAAATGCGTGCCGGGGTTCTTCGCGGTGAATTCATAAGTGAATGCCTCGCCCGGCTTGACTGGCGGCTGGGTGAAGTCGGGCACGCCGTCCATCTCGTTGGGATGAATGGCGCCGTGCAGATGGATCGTATGCGGGAAATAGTGCGTGTTGCGCAGCGTGATGCGGACGCGGTCGCCCTGCTCCACGCGGATTGTCGGGCTCGGGGCGCGCGCCGGGGAGACCATGCCCCGACCTTCAGGGGCGAACACCCAGAAGGTCACGAACTCGCCGGGGTAAACTTCCTCCTGGACTTCGATGACTTCCAGGCTGATGTCCACCTCATCGGCATCACCGTCCCCGTCCAGATCCCGCCCGAGCTGCACGGCCTCGGGGGCGACCCCGGGCGGCGCCGCCCCCGCCCCGCGGCCCTCGGCCCACGCGCCGCCGAAAACAAGCAGGGCCACCAGCGCAAGCAGCGAGCGCATGACCATGAGAACCACCTCTGTACCGCAGGCTGGGGGCACCCGCACACGGGCTCCGCCCGCGCGCTTTTACAAGCCGGTTTATTGCTGCTCCATATAATGAAAGTGTAGGACATCGGCCGCGGTGGCATAGCCCTGCGCGCTGTCGGCCTTGGCGATGGCGCGGGCGTGATCATAAGGTCCCTGCGGCCTCTCGTGGTTATGACGAGCCGCCGTGAGCAACGCCTTGGCGTCGTCAAGCAGCGCGTGCACGAGGGCCATATCCTGCCGATCCATCATCTCTCCCATCCCTTGCATGTCCGCGGACACCTTGTCGATAGCCGCCTGGGCCGCTGCGAAATGCTGGGGGCATTCAAAGGCTTTTGCCGGACCGGACAACAGTATGACAAAGGGTGTCGCGAAAACGACTGTCAGCGTTGACTTATTCATCTTTCCTCCTCCCGGCGAAATCCAGCCCGAAGCGGTCCAAACGTTTTCATACAGTCTGGACCAGAAGCAGTCTTTCGATGTCAGCCGGGATAAGGTTAGCGTGGCGCCAACGGCGAGGCCGCAAGCCGCTCTCTTTCGCACAATAAGATCAGATTGACTGCATTCATGCTATACGCTTTACACGCTCAGCGCTTCGCGTTATCCGCTATGTCGTACGCCTGTGGTTGGCCGACCGGCAGTTCGTCTTTCGGGCTATCCCAAACCAAAAAGATTTTACCGTAGGTTTCTTCTATGCTCTTCACGAATTCCGCTGCTTCTTCCTCCGTCATATCTGGCAAGGAAGGATCTAACTGCCCTATCTCCTCTTTGTGATAATGCCAAAGTGCTTGTTCGGCCTCTGGCAAGGCCGCGTAGGCATCTGCACTGATAATGAACTCCACACCAATCAAGCGTGCATTCTCTTCATCGCTGTCATATAGCTGGCATGCCGTCACGCCGCCAGGAAGTCCACCCTTACAATAGTGATGCGCAACGGCCTCAAGGTCGCCGGCGATATGGCGTTTCGCATCAATGTGGATCGTCCAGCCTGCCGTAGGGGGCTCGTGAGCGACGGCCGCTCCTGTGCCGGCTAAACATGCGATACCGAAAGCAATTGATGAGATCTTGCACATGACGACCTCCCTACGAGGCTTCTTGGAAGCACAACCGCGCTCACTCTACAGTGATAGCTACATTATCATAGGGCACGACGCCAAGGCTCACCAATATGAATTTTTTCATACTGCGTGTCAGTTTGAGTCATACGATGTTGCGCAAGCGAAGCCAACTGACTCCAAGACATGGCGTGCCTCACGGCTACCGACACGGGCTTTAAAGAACTAGAGCAAAGCATCGACGGCGGAGCCTGCACACTGGATCGAACTTCCGTTTCGGATCGAAAGCGACCATCCCCGTTTCGGCTCCGGAATCCCCTCGATGCCGCATAACGCCAATATTAAGCGACGCCCGTGGAGCGCAGCGTAATGGCGTCACCAACCACGATATGGTTTAGCGCCCCCAACAGAGAACCCAAAAAGGCACCTCGATCTTCGGCAAGCGCTGTTCCATCAAGGTTGCTGGAAGCCTTATGAACTTTTGCGTTCATCCACTGATTGTAAGCCGCCATCAGTTCAAAATTTTGCCTCAGACTCATCTGAGTTCCTTCACATGTATAACGACAAGCTAAGCGGCGCGCTTTAGCGCGTCCTTGCTTGAGCGCCTTGTTGAACTTCGTTATGCGCCGCCGTGGTGATGAGTTCCATCCAAAGCGAATGCAGCCAGCGTTTCGCCGCGGACTGCTAACCCTCCCGCTGCATCTTCTCACGCCGTGCGACTTCCGCCGGCGTGGGAGGGTCCATGGCATAGTCGCCGGTTTTCACCGCACCGTCGCGCACATACTGTGCGATCACAATACCGTTAGGCGACACTCGATTGGCGGTCAGTTTGAATGCCGCTGCCGTCGCGCCATCGTTAAATAGCTTCTTGCCTTCCCCGAGCACGACCGGGAATGTGAACATATTGATCTCGTCGACGAGGTCGCTCGCAAGCAGCGTTCGGATCAAGTCGGTGCTGCCTTGTGTGACTAGCGCTGGCCCGTCTTCCTGCTTCAGCTTGGCGACATCGGTCGCCGCGTCACGGAGGGCCACCGATCCCTTCCAGGTCAGATCCAGGCCCTTTCGGGTCGCAACATACTTTGTGATCGAATTGAAGGCCTTGGCCAAAGAATCGTCGGGTCCCCCTTCGGCGTACGGCCAGTGCGCCGCGAAGATCTCGTAGGTCTTTCGTCCGAGCAGCAGGTCGAACGGCTGACTGAACATCTTGCCGATCTCTTCGCCGAACACCTCGTCCGCCAGCGGCGCAACCCAGCCACCGTAGCTGAATCCGCCGGTCGGATCTTCCTGGGGCCCGCCGGGCGCCTGCATGACGCCGTCTAGCGAAATCATGGCGCCGACAATCACTTTCCGCATGAGCCCATCCTCCTGGTTTGCTTTCTCACACCCAGTAGTCGAACGAGACACCGCGTAATCGACAGCTCGGTGCGTTCTGGGTGTGAGTGGCGCCTAACGGTGAAGCTGAGCCGTGCGGCTTTGCCGGGGCGTCTCCCCTGGCTCGGAAAACGACCTTCCCATGGCGCTATGTTTCAACACCGCGGAAGGAGGCTTGTCATGTCTAGCCTCCCACTCAGCCCCAAAGCTGCCGTTCCCCGCCGCCGTTGCCAGAAGGTCGCCTGGCCGAAGCGCCTTGGCCCCTGGTAGCTGGCCTTGAGGTGCCGGAGATAACGCTGGGGACCGCCTGCATCTCCTGCTGCTAGGCGCCGAGCGATTGGAGCAGGCCGGACTCGATGGCGTTGGTCGCGCTGGTGGCCGACCGTGTCGGTGCGCAGTTCCCCCAGGGGCACCTCGATGTCCCTCGATGTCCATGAACGCGCCGCCGCTGAACTGGAACTCGGGCCCCAGGCTGGAAGGGGTGTCGATGCGACGGGCGCCGGGGGTGGTGGCCAGCTTGTGCCTGTCCGGCAGCGCCACCTCGGCGTTGCGACGCTGGAAAGTCCTGTTCGTCGACAATCCTCTCCGCTCTGACATCGAGTCATCCGTCAACTCGTCACCGTTTGATCGCTTACGCTTGGCCGGTCACTTCCTGGCGTGCCCATGGCTTGACAACCCTTGACAACCTGCCTGGGGAAGGCATATACCATCCATGTGGATGGTATATGGATGCTTGGCTGCCGAGGATACGCTGATGAGTGTGCATGAACTTCGACGAAAGGCAGGCGACACCACCGAGAAGATCACCATCAACCTGGGGGTGGTTGATCTGGGACAGATCGATCTGCTGGTGCAGGAAGGGTTCTACTCCAACCGTACCGACCTTATTCGTACGGCGATCCGCAACCAGCTGGCGTCGCATGCGGAAGTGGTCAGGGAGACAGCGGCACGCAAGACCTTTGTCCTGGGCCTGCAACATTACAGCCGCAGTGATCTCGAGGCGGTACAGGCAGCCGGGCAGGTACTCAAGATTCAGGTGCTGGGGCTGGCCAGTATTGCCGATGATGTCTCTCCTGAGCTCGCCCTCGCCACCATCGATTCGGTTGTCGTGCTGGGTGCCTTGCATGCCAGTGCCGCGGTCAAGGCCGCCTTGGCGGATCGAATTCATTGATGGCGCGACAGCGCCAAGGATACTTCCGATGATGAGCGAAACGATGAGGGCGGGATTACAGGAAGCGACCCGGTTGACCCGCGCGGGCCAGTTGCAGGAGGCGACCGCAATGATTCAGCGCACGCTGCGTGGCGGTCCGAGCCAGGATGTCGCGACTAAGCCCACTTCAGCCCCGGGCGCCACGATAGAAGGGAGCTGCCGCGTGATCGACGACGAGCTCGCCTCGGCAGCGACGTCAGCCCCCGATGAGTCGCCATGGCGTGCATCACTTGAAACTGAGACCAGCCATGGGGATGCGTGGGCCTGCCCGGAAGACCTTCAGTTTGATCATGCGCACGCCTCGGCGGCACAGCGACCATTTGCCGCCGATCGGCTGGCGGCCGATCTGCATGACGTGTGGCGCGAAAAGTGGTTTCGCTTCCGTGGGCCCGAGTCCTGGTTACCGCCGCTCTCGGACCGGGTACCCGACAGCGTGCCCGACGCCGGGACGTTCACGACCGGGGCTTTCACCAACCATGCCGGCACGCGCGACTACAAGCTGTACATCCCCAGCGGCCATCATGGCCAGTCGCTGCCGCTTGTCGTCATGCTTCACGGATGCACCCAGGATCCCGATGATTTCGCCGCCGGCACTGGCATGAATACGCTCGCCGAAGAACAGCTGTGTTTCGTGCTCTACCCCGCCCAATCCGCTGCCGCAAACAGCTCCAGGTGCTGGAACTGGTTCATGGAGACTGACCAGCAGCGCGACCGCGGTGAACCGTCCATCATTGCGGATCTGACCCGCCAGGTCCTCGTCGAGCATCGCCTGGACGAGCGGCGGGTCTATGTGGCGGGGTTGTCGGCCGGTGGTGCCATGGCCATGACCCTGGCAATGACCTACCCGGATCTTTATGCAGCGGTCGGTGTCCATTCCGGGCTTCCCCATGCGGTCGCCCAGGATCTTCCGTCCGCATTCACCGCAATGCACCGCGGCGAAGGGGCCTCGGCCGGCTGGCCCACTGGCGCGCCCGGCACGCAGTCGTACGCGGCACCCATTCCCGCCATCGTGTTCCACGGCGACCGGGATACTACGGTGCATCCATGCAACGGCGACCAGGTGATCGCCCAATGCGCGCCTTCCCATGCCAAGCGGGGAGCACCGCCCGAGGGCGGCCCCGCTCCGCGCCTGAGCGTGGAGCGGGGCCAGGTCCCCCACGGCCATGCCTATACGCGCACCACCTACCACGACGCGAACGGGCAGCCCATCATGGAACAGTGGCTGGTGCATGGTGCCGGTCATGCCTGGTCGGGCGGGTGTTCCCGCGGCTCTTACACCGATCCCAGAGGGCCCGATGCCACGCAGCAGATGCTCCGCTTTTTCTACGACCATCCGCAGGGCGAGGCTTCGGTATGATCTTGCCCAGCAGCAGTGGACACCTCGCTAAGACAGTACACTGAGACGAGGCGATCCATGGCGAGCGTTTCGAGACCTGGGACGCGATGCGGCGGCAAGTGTTCGAGTACATCGAGATGGACGACAACCGGCAGCGCCGGCACAGTGCGATTGGGATGATCAGCCCTGAGGCCTTCGAGGCCCGAATGATCTCTTAGATCGGTGTCCACGATTGCTGGGTAAGATCATACATCCAATTTCCTGCAGGGACGCTTCGTTGCCCCTTGGCCGTTTTTACATACTGGCTGGTTCTGGAGCCCAGCCCGTGGCCGACATAATTTCCCCCACGGAGAGAGGCCCCGACTCCGATATAGAGCACTTGACCACCTTCCCCCTACACGTATCAACCCGCCTCTTTCATCAGGCCCTTTGCTGAGCGGCACTTCCGGCATCTCAGCAACGCTCAGCCAGTTCCTCCACCATCTCGCTACCGAGCAGCGAGATTCTGATAGTGCGAGGCTTTTGAATCCCT
>NZ_JAKVPY010000109.1:0-629 GCF_022487945.1 Halomonas flagellata | reverse complement strand
AGTGAGTACACATATCCTCCATAAAACATCCATTCACGATTGACATCATCACGTTACACTTAGCACATGGATTTATGACTGCTCTGTTCTGCTGTCTCGTTTCACTTAGGGAAGGTGCGAATAAGCAGGTCATTTCTTCCCAAGCTGACTCGCTGATTAAAATTTCGCGGATCTGGGCCGATTTTTTTCCCGCAAACACATCGAATCAGCCTATTTAGGCTATTTTTTCCACCATTTCTGGCGTTATTTCCGGTTTTTACTGAGATCTCTCCCACTGACGTATCATTTGGTCCACCCGAAACAGGTTGGCCAGGGTGAATAACATCGCCAGTTGGTTATCGTTTTTCAGCAGCCCCTTGTATCTGGCTTTCACGAAGCCGAACTGTCGCTTGATGATGCGAAATGGGTGCTCCACCTTGGCCCGGATGCTGGCTTTCATGTATTCGATGTTGATGGCCGTTTTGTTCTTGCGTGGATGCTGTTTCAAGGTTCTTACCTTGCCGGGGCGCTCGGCGATCAGCCAGTCCACATCCACCTCGGCCAGCTCCTCGCGCTGTGGCGCCCCTTGGTAGCCGGCATCGGCTGAGACAAATTGCTCCTCTCCATGCAGCAGATTACCCAGCTGATTG
>NZ_JAKVPY010000108.1:0-635 GCF_022487945.1 Halomonas flagellata | reverse complement strand
CGGCGGCGTCTTGCAGAGCAGAACATGAGTGACCAGCTCAACGCCGATTTGCTTGCTGATATCTGCCAGAACGTGATCGAAAGACGCCAGGCCGATCAGCTCGGTCGGGGAGTCGTTCGCCGGAACAATCACCAGGTCAGCGACCGCCACCACGGAGCGGGTAAGCTCGGAGTCAAAGCCGCCGCAGTCAACGTAAACCAGCTTACCGGCCTCGTCGCGTTCGCGGATGTAGCTCATCAGCTCTTTCTTATTGTTGAAGGTCAAAACAGGCCATTTCGCCTCATCCGGGCGCAGGCGGTTAAGGATGCTGATCCCCTTATGAACATCGATATCGATAACGTCATCTGGGCGCAGCTCGCCGATGAGGTGAACTGACGTGGTGGTTTTCCCGGTGCCGCCTTTGTTGTGTGCTGCTGCGATAACTGTCATAGCCGTTTTCCTTGTGTGCATTGGATAGGGATATATTACATAAACCTTTTGGATGTTCAAAGGATTTATTAGGGATTTCCCTAAGATTTCCATAAGGAGTCTTTAGCGCAGCGCAAAAAAAAACCGAACACTCAGAGAGTGTCCGGCTGATCAGGCGTTAACCTGTGTTAAACCAGCTTGATAAACTTCAGGTAAGCCCTGATGCC
>NZ_JAKVPY010000107.1:0-635 GCF_022487945.1 Halomonas flagellata | reverse complement strand
GGTTCAGGTATGCGCGGCGATTTTGGCGGTACTCAGGGCGGCGCAACTGTACCGGAGGACATTGTAGGTTACTCAGCAGACAACGAATATAAAGCCAGCACTGAAGGAAAGGTGAAGCTGCCGGTTGGTGCTGAAATCAACGCTATCACGACCTATACGGCTATTTCTGACTATACCGGCGGCACGATGAAAGCGATGGTCACGAATGACATTTACGATGCCACTAAATCCTACATCCTGGCCCCGAAGGGAAGCCAGTTGTTAATCAAGGTTGTGAAGGCTTCCAACGTTAATGAAATGCTGCAAAACCGCCTTGCCTTTACTGTGCGCTGGCTGGTTCTGCCGGATGGTAAGCGTATCGATTTTCGGAAGGCCAGCGTCCTTGATCGTATGGGTACGCCAGCGGTTGAAGCGGATGAAGTGGACTATCACGTTACCGCTCAGATTCTCGGTGTCACGGCCTACGCCCTGATCGGGACGAAGACCAGTTATGAAGGAACGGGCGACGGTAATGAGTCTTTCGCCGGTAATTTCGGTGAGGGTGCGCGTCAGCAGTCGAACAGTATCGCTCAGAAATATCTCCAGGTAGTGCCAACCGCCACCATTCATGCCGGTGCGCCGATTCGCATCATTAC
>NZ_JAKVPY010000106.1:0-640 GCF_022487945.1 Halomonas flagellata | reverse complement strand
CTAATGAAGCCGCATATCCTGATTGTTTCACTGTCTATGATTTTACTGTCAGCTAACGCAGTAGCTGCCAGTAATTATATTGACCCGGCACAAAAGGAGATTGACCAGAAACATAAGGCACTTGTTGCTAAATATAAGAAATCATGCACAGCAAATAACAAAGTAAGTTGTCTTCTGGAAGCCAAATCAAAAGCGAGTGATGAAGTACCCAACCGTGGCAGTGTGTCTTATTCAAAGAGTCAGTATGGTTCGCTGAATAAGGCACAGGCAAAAAACAAGGTCAAAGAGCTTGTTGCTTTATATGACAAGCTGGATGGACAGAGTTCTGCGTCGTGGGACGGAAAAATCACTCAGCGCCAGATTGAGTCTGAGATTAAATGGATTATGTCATACAGGCTTGATCAATCCATGCCGGATATTTATACGGCAAAAATGTATGTCGGCGCATCGCTTAATTAATTAAGCGGCGTTTTAGAAAAAATTACGGCTAGCCGTAAGGAGATTCCTTTGTCTAAACAAACCTGCTTGATTATTTTTGCGGCGCTGTTTGCTGCGTTCCCGGCCTTTGCTGGTACGAACGTACTTGTCGCTAATATAGATCAGAATATTGGCGAATATGTCAGCGCAATATTATCCTCGA
>NZ_JAKVPY010000105.1:0-643 GCF_022487945.1 Halomonas flagellata | reverse complement strand
CCGGCATTTTCAGGTCCGGGTTGAGGATAACGATCCCCAGCGCCAGGCCGACGATTACGCCGATTTTCAGGAAGGTGGCCAGATAATCGCGCGGCGCCAGAATCAGCCATACCGGCAGCAGCGCGGAAATGAACGCGTAGCCAATCAGGGTAAAGGTGATAGTGGTATCTTTAAAGGTCAACGCCGGGCCCCAGTACGGGTCGTGGGCAATCACGCCGCCGAACCAGATAGAGGCCACCAGCAGCACGATACCGATAACCGACACTTCACCGACGCGGCCTGGGCGCAGGTGGATGAGACGCGCTGGCGACAAAAGCTGGCCGACCCAATCGGCCTGGTGGCCGTGGTCAACAGCCAGCCGTTTGGCTTTATCACCGCCATCGGGACGCATATCGATTTGCTGTTCGTCTCGCCGGATCGTGCCCGCCAGGGTATCGGCGGCGCGCTTATCGAGGCGCTCTGCGTTCAGTATCCAGCGCAAATCCTGACGGTGGACGCCAGCATTACCGCAAAGCCCTGTTTTACGGCTCATGGTTTTAAGGTGGTGGCTGAGCAACGGGTGGCGGCGCGCGGGGAGTGGTTTATTAATTACCGGATGGAAAAACGCGTGGCGCTAAGGTGATGCGGGGTAAAACCGGCGGCG
>NZ_JAKVPY010000104.1:0-658 GCF_022487945.1 Halomonas flagellata | reverse complement strand
CACGCAACTGGTCCAGAACCTTGACCGAACGCAGCGGTGGTAACGGCGCAGTGGCGGTTTTCATGGCTTGTTATGACTGTTTTTTTGTACAGTCTATGCCTCGGGCATCCAAGCAGCAAGCGCGTTACGCCGTGGGTCGATGTTTGATGTTATGGAGCAGCAACGATGTTACGCAGCAGGGCAGTCGCCCTAAAACAAAGTTAGATGCACTAAGCACATAATTGCTCACAGCCAAACTATCAGGTCAAGTCTGCTTTTATTATTTTTAAGCGTGCATAATAAGCCCTACACAAATTGGGAGTTAGACATCATGAGCAACGCAAAAACAAAGTTAGGCATCACAAAGTACAGCATCGTGACCAACAGCAACGATTCCGTCACACTGCGCCTCATGACTGAGCATGACCTTGCGATGCTCTATGAGTGGCTAAATCGATCTCATATCGTCGAGTGGTGGGGCGGAGAAGAAGCACGCCCGACACTTGCTGACGTACAGGAACAGTACTTGCCAAGCGTTTTAGCGCAAGAGTCCGTCACTCCATACATTGCAATGCTGAATGGAGAGCCGATTGGGTATGCCCAGTCGTACGTTGCTCTTGGAAGCGGGGACGGACGGTGGGAAGAAGAAACCGATCCAGGAGTACGCGGAATAGACCAG
>NZ_JAKVPY010000103.1:0-659 GCF_022487945.1 Halomonas flagellata | reverse complement strand
GGTCAGAGGGAAAGAGAATATCCGCAAAGCCTTTATCGCCATTGCCGACTATTTCCAGCACCGACTGGTGGTGACTCAGGGGAAAATGGAGGTTATTGAAGGCGGCGGCAATGCGCTGGTGATTATGGAGACCCGGCTGGATATCCCGACGGCGGACGGGATATCCCAGGTTACGCGACGCGCCACCTATGTCTTTCAGAAGCAGGGCGAACGCTGGCTGTGCACCGTCGATTTTGAGCATGGGAACGCCATTGAACATCACGTTCGTGATGTTTTCACCGTCCAGCGCAAAGTGATCCCAATCCTCTACAGGTAACGGTGTTGGCTTATTGGTCATGTAGCGAGGATTGAAGTTAGCCAGGAATTTTTGCAGCTTCCAGATACCCTCAGCGCCTAATTCTTCATTTTCAGGCGAAAAGAAAGACAGACGGAGCTGTAAGTCGTTCAGGGTATCTTTGAGTTTACGGCACTGTTTCTCAAACTCCTCTATTTCCACTTTAAAGGCATCACGCTCTTTAAAGACAAGGCCGATGCGCTTACGGGCGTCTTCATCAAACACACCGTTAAAAAGGTTTTTGAAAAATGTAGTCGAGAAAATACTGTTCAGGTCTTCATCCGGGCTGACCTCGATCAACCAGAAAAGACGGGAATCGTTGAGG
>NZ_JAKVPY010000102.1:0-659 GCF_022487945.1 Halomonas flagellata | reverse complement strand
GTATTGTTTTTTGACCAGAAGCCGGATGATTTCATTTATTCGGTAATGGTTCAATCATGTAAAGACTGGGGCAGGAAATTACCTTCAGTTGTGGATCTTACTGGCGAATCGGGTTTAGGCGACTACTCACCATTTGAAGGAGGTTCAACACGAGAAAGGCTAGAGCGTTTGTATAAAGGATTTGGTCTGAACAAAGGGGGGACTGATGCCGGCGACTATAAAAACATGAATAAAGAGGTAATGTCTTTCATCGCTGATTATTGGGATGGCACGTTACCGCATTTAGAAAAACTGCTATCAGGTAAAGACAGTTCCATACCTGAAAACAAAAAAGATTGGGTCTTTGAAGCATCTTCAAACATAAGAACAGAGCTAGCTATATGGCGCTTACTTCCCAACCTTTTCCCTAAAAAGGGGGAAAGCTTCAGTGTGGATAAGGCTATCGATAATGCCGATGTTGTGTATGTAAGAGCCAGGCAGGATGATGATCTTATTCGCCAGATTACAACATCTCTTTTAGTTGAATGGAAAGATTATGTTGTTAAGACATGCCCGGCAATTCATCAATTCTGTATGCTTGATGAAGCACGCTTCATAATGTCTGATAACGTAGCGAATGCCTTAGCTACTGTGCTTTCAAAAAATGCAAACATGGGGCT
>NZ_JAKVPY010000101.1:0-663 GCF_022487945.1 Halomonas flagellata | reverse complement strand
CCCCCAGTGTCAGGATGAGTGTCGTGCCCTCTGATACCCTGTTCTTAACATCCAGGGGGCGATAGGAGCCGCTCATGCCTCGCTACTCCGAGGAACGCCGACAAGCCGTGGTGGCCAAGCTGCTGCCACCCCACAACCTGACCGCCCAGGAGGTGGCGGATCAGGAAGGTATCTCGGTCGCCACCATCTACAAGTGGCGCAAGGAGGCCCGTGCCGAAGGGCGTTGCCTGCCCGATGCCTCTGACCAAGGGACCGAAGGTTGGTCCTCTCGGGACAAGTTCGCTGCCGTGGTCGAGACCGCGGCCATGAATGCCGAGGAAGTCGCCGAGTATTGCCGACGCCGTGGCCTGTATCCCGAACAGCTCCAGCGGTGGCGCCATGATTGCGAGCAGGCCGCCAGCCTCTCGCATGACGAGCGCCGGAGGGAGGCTGACGCGCTCAAGTAGCAGCGCAAACGCAACCGTGAGCTGGAACGGGAACTCAAGCGCAAGAACGCGGCATTGGCTGAAACCGCAGCGCTGCTGGCCCTTTCAAAAAAGGCGAAGGCGATCTGGGGGGACGAGGACGAATGATCAGCACCCCGGATCGCCGTCATGCTGTCGAGCTGATCAATGAGGCGCGCAACGCTGGTGCCCGTCTCGAGCCCGCCTGCGAGGTCCTGGG
>NZ_JAKVPY010000100.1:0-668 GCF_022487945.1 Halomonas flagellata | reverse complement strand
CTATTACTTGGATACGGTATTGACCCGTCCTAAAATAACTATACAGGTTATTAAATAAATCCTGATATAATTATACAATTCCGGGGGAAGAAGAAAGGTTTTTTTTCCGGCTAACCCTAAGCTGTTCAATGGGTTGTGGGCAAGGTTCAAAAAAACCTTCAAAAACATTTGGAAAAAGGCGGGGAAAGTTTCTATATTTGCACCCGCTTTCGGAAGGATGGTAGATGTAGGAGAGGGAGCGGAAGTTCATTGTACAGCGGGATTTCGGGCAGTCGAGGGGGCATTTGAAAAAAAAGTCCCGGAAAAGTTTGCCGGGGACGGAAAAGTAAATTACTTTTGCACCCGCTTTCGAAACGAAAGTTAAAAATAAGAACAAAACGAGGGCCTTTAATAAATTAAGGGCGAGTTCATTGAAATATTGTTGACAGCACGGTTTTTATTTTATTAATAAAGACCGACCAAGTAAGAATTTTTAAGCAAGATCATTTTTGAGCATTGGGCTTTAACCGGATGGGTCATGTATACAATATACAACGATCAACGATGAAGAGTTTGATCCTGGCTCAGAACGAACGCTGGCGGCATGCCTAACACATGCAAGTCGAACGATGGCTTCGGCCATAGTGGCGCACGGGTGAGTAACACGTGGGAACCTGCCTTTCGGTTCG
>NZ_JAKVPY010000010.1:0-155704 GCF_022487945.1 Halomonas flagellata | reverse complement strand
CGGGCCATCGACAGCGATTCATAGCCTATGGGAATGACAAGTCAGGGATTCAAAAGCCTCGCACTATCAGAATCTCGCTGCTCGGTAGCGAGATGGTGGAGGAACTGGCTGAGCGTTGCTGAGATGCTGGAAGTGCTGCTCAGCAAAGGGCCTGATGAAAGAGGCGGGCTGAAGCCTCCGGGGCATGGGCCCATGCTCTCCTGTCGATGGGAGGTATGGATATAGCCCTGCAGGTAGTTTCGGGCGTCCTTTATACGGGCGCCGGCTTTCTGACAGGCTTCCAGAGCCCCCTGCAGTGACTGGGGAATAGCATGGTTAGGATTCGATAAAGTCAAGGGAAGTAGTGGTACACCCATCTGCTGCACCAGCCGATGCATCTGGTGCAGGGCGTGGATCGCCAGCTCCTTGCGGGTGGCGCGGCGCTCGATCTCGAGCACATCGGGTGGCTCCACGCGCAGTTCCAGCCCCCGTGCCGCGGCCTCCTCCTGCGCCAGGCGAATGGTTCGCCCGTTGCTGCCCAGCCCGCCCCGGCGGCGCACCAGCAGCTCCTCGTGGTTGGCGAAATCCACCTCGGGATTCTCGTAGCCCCCGCCCACATCCGAATGCGCTCCCGGCAGCGCGATCTCGCTGAAGCTGCCAGGCAGGTTGCCCTGGGGATCGGCCAGGCTGCTGAGGGGAAAATTGCGGCGGATCTCGTGGTGGGCGGTCAACTGCACGACCCGCATGGCGCTTCCCGGCGCCAGGTGCAGGTTGAAGTCGAGATTGCGGGCGTTGCCGGGCAGATAGAAGCTGCCCACGGTATCGAACAGCCCCACGAAGCGGACCTGGGGAAAGGGGTTGACTGCTCCCCGCCCTGAAGGACGGGGATTCCCAATTCACCGAGAACCGGACATGGAGACTTGCCCCATGCCGCTTACATTCTCTCCAAGGGCTAACACCGCCAGCCCGGCGGCTTTGATGTTGACCGCGGCGTTCACGTCGCGGTCGTGTTCCGCTGCGCACTCAGGGCATTCCCACTCGCGAACCTGCAACGGTAGCGAGTCCACGACGTGGCCGCAGCCGGAACAGCGTTTGCTGGAGGGGTACCACGGGTCAACGGTCGACAGCTGCCGGCCCGCCCACGCCGCCTTGTACTCCAACTGGCGGACGAACTCTCCCCAGCCGGCATCGCTGATCGACTTGGCAAGGGTCGGACTGCGCAGCATGTGCTTCACCCTCAGGGACTCGATGCAGATCACTTGGTTCTCGTTAACGATCTGGCGGGACAACTTGTGCAAGTGGTCCATCCGGCAATCGGAGATCCTGGCGTGAAGGCGCGCCACTTTCTGTCGGGCCTTGGCACGGTTCTTCGAGCCGAGCTTCTTTTTGCTCAGCCGGCGCTGTGCCTTGGCGAGACGGGTCGCATATTTCGCCGTATGGCGGGGATTGCCGATTCGATGTCCGTCACTGGTGACGAACAGGTCTTTCAAGCCGAGATCGATGCCCACGATCTTCGGAATCACGGGCAGCGTCTCGGGATCGAACTCGCACAGGCAGCAGACGAAGTAGCGACCTGCCGAGTCCTTGGACACGGTCACGGTCGTCGGCTCGCGGGGAAGCTCCCGACTCCAGCGAACCGCCAGAGGCTCCTTGCACTTGGCCAGGAACAGTCGTCCGTCTCGATAGGTGAACGCCGAGCGGGTGAACTCCGCCGACTGGCGGTGCCGTTTGCTCTTGAAGCGAGGGTAATGGGCGCGACCTTCAAAGAAGTGCTTGAAGGCGGTTTGCTGATGGCGAAGGCACTGTTGAAGCGGAACCGAGCTGACCTCGTTGAGGAAGGCCGTCTCGTCGGCCTTCTTCATCCGCGACAGGTGGGCATTGGCCGCCGTGTAGCCGATCTTTTCGTTGTGCTCGTAGAAGGCATCGGTGCGATAGCGAAGCACCGAGTTGTAGACGAAACGCACACAGCCAAAGGTCCGGGCCAGCAGCTGCGCCTGCTCGGGCGTCGGGTAGAAACGGTACTTGTAGGCGCGTTTCATCATGACGTGCAGCATAGAATACAAACTGTATAGATAGCCAGCAAAGAGCGGGGGCAGCGAGAACAGGGGCGCCTGACGGCGCCGCGCTATCCCTCCTCGCACTCGAAGTACGAGGTATCTCGCGCAAAACTGATGAAGCCGGGCGGGAGGGCCTCGATGCGGCGCAGCGGCACTGGGGGTGTCGGCAGCCCCGGGCGAAAGTCCGGTACCAGCAGCGTCTCCGGCCAGCGATGGATCAGGTTGACGAAGTGCCGGGCCAGGGCCGCGCCGCGGCTGAAGCCGAACACATCGAAGATCACCGTGGTGCCTTCATTCCCCTGCAGGATCGGGCGGAGCTGATCCAGGGCCAGCTCGATACGGGCATGGCCCCCTTCCGGGCCGACGCCAAAGGCGAGCCCCGAGAGGTTGCGCATGTTCTCGAGCCCGCCCTGATCCACCTGGCCAGTGACCGTACCGACACCGTCGACGTAAACAGGATAATAACCACTCTCGGCATCATCCAAGTACAAGTCTCGCAGCTTGGCCACATTGGTGATATCGCGATCCGTCCGCCGGCGGTCGTTCTCCCTGTTGTTGCCGGTGCCATCGAAGAAGATGCCGATCTCGAGGATGCGCTCCCTCGGTGGCTCGGGAGCCGCCGGCGGTGGTGGTGGTGCGGGCTCCCGCCGTGGCTCGGGCGGCGACGCAGGGCGCGACACCGCCCAGGCGGGATACCGGGCCTGCCTGGCCTCGGCCGGGCCCAGGCCACGTTCATTGAGCCGGGGCAGCTGGTGCCTGAGCAGGCTCTCGTAGTGGAAAGGCAGCACACCAGGGGCCTTCACCCAGCGGCTGCCGTCCCACTCGACGATCGGCGAACGGGGATGCTCCTCGACCAGGACCAGGTCGCCCTCGCCCACCTGCTCCAGCAGCCGTCGATACCCGCGCTGCCCCTCGGATGACGAGAGGTTCAAGTTGACGCCGAGCGTCCAGAGCTCGTTGCCCGGGGCCTGGGCCTGCTGCCTGACCCGCTCCCGAGCCTGGTACGGCGACTCGACATGGGGCAGGTCGATATCGCGCAGGCGAAAAGGCGATGTGAGCTTCATGCGCTTCCCTTGCGTTCCGCTCGTTCCGGAGATGCCGGGAAGGAAAGCCGCGGACTCTGACTGGTCGACCATGGCCGCGCCTCCCTGCCCTCTGCCGCGCGTCTTGCCGGTTGCACGACACACCGATCAGGTTACGGATATCGACGGCCGGCACCATAGCCGATCGCTTACATCGCCATAAGCGAGCACTCATAAAGGGGGTGCGAGATTGGCGGCGGAGACCTCAGGATTCCTCAGGGTCAGACCCCAAAATCCGCTTTGGGGTCTGACCCCAAAATCGAAATCCGTGGCATCATCGGGCATCGATCCCATGAGCAAGGAGCCCCCCATGAGTCCTATCATCACCCCGGACATCTGCGACGCCCACCCCGAGGTCCGGGTCCTCGACCCGATCTTCATCAACTTCGGCGGCCTCGAGGCCTTCTGCGGCCCGATCCGCACCGTCAAGTGCTTCGAGGACAACTCCCTGGTCAAGCAGGCGGTCGGCGAAGCCGGCGAGGGTGCGGTGCTGGTGGTGGATGCCGGCGGCTCCCAGCGCTGCGCGATGCTCGGCGACATGCTGGCCGAGCAGGCGCTGGAGAACGGCTGGGCCGGCGTGGTGATGTACGGCTGCGTGCGCGACGTCGACGTGCTGGCCGAGACCGGGCTCGGCGTCCAGGCGCTCGGCGCCCACCCGCGCAAGAGCGAGAAGCGCGGCGAAGGCCAGCGTGACATCCCGGTCACCTTCGCCGGCGTGACCCTGACCCCGGGCCAGTGGCTCTACGCCGACAACAACGGCATCCTCGTCGCCGAGGCGCGGCTGCCGCTGGAAGGCTAACCACCCTGTGGGGTCAGACCCCAAAGCGGATTTAGGGGTCTGACCCCAACTGCCCCAACTGCCTGAATCCGGCCGACTTGCCTGGCGGGTCCTGGCGGTGCCACCCTGATGTCATGCGACCCACCATGACACCCTGCCCATGCTGGCCCTTCCGCAACTGAGTCACGCGGTGCTGCGCAGCCTGCGCGAGCATCTGCGTCCTCTGGTGGCCTACCACCTCTTCTTCACCCTGCTGGCCTCGAGCCTGGTGCTGCCCGCGGTGGCCTGGACGCTCAGGCGCCTGCTCGGCCAGTTCGGCAGGCCGGTGCTGACCAACACAGAGCTGGTCGACATCCTGATGAGCACCGGCGGCGTGCTCTGGCTGCTGGCGGCCATCGGCCTGACCTTCCTGGTGCTCTACCTGCAGCAGGCCGGGATGATCCTGGTGGCGATCCGCCCGCGGGACAACCACTACTGGCTCGCCTTCGAGTCGCTCTGGGCGACCCTGCACCGCCTGCCCGCACTGGCGGGCCTGGTGGTGGTCCAGGTCGGCACCCACCTGCTGCTGCTGATCCCGGTGGCCTTCGCCGTGGCCTGGCTCTACGGCGCCTTCCTCGGCGGCCTGGACCCCTACTACGTGCAGCGCGTACGCCCGCCGGCGATGTGGCAGTTCCTCGCCGTGGCCAGCCCGCTGCTGGTGATCTGGGTGGCGCTGGCCGCGACCCTCTATTTCCGCTGGATCCTCGCCCTGCCGCTGGTCGCCATCGAGAACCTCTCGCCGCTGAAGGCCCTGACCCGCAGCCACCACCTGACCCGCAGCCGCCGCCACCACATCGCCGTGGCGGTGATCGCCCTGCTGGTGGTGATCATCGCCCTGCCGTTCCTGGCCACCAGCCTGTTCGACCGGGTCTTCACGCCGATGCTGTGGTGGCTGCCGGAGCGCAACGCGGTGCTCATCCCGGCCATGTTCGGCTATCTCACCGCCTATGTGCTGCTGACGCTCGCCATCACCTTCGTCGGCATCGCCGCCAACGCCCTGCTCGGTGCCTGCCTCTACCTGCGCCTGGCCCATCGCGAGCCGCGCCCCGCCCCACCGCCGGCGGACGCCCACCCGGGTCGACTGGCCTGGGGGGTGGAGCTCGGCGTGATCGCCTTTGCCCTCTTCCAGGCCTGGCTGATCGTCAACAGCTTCGAGCTTCGCGACCGGGTGACCAACATCGCCCATCGCGGCAGTTCCCTGGTCGCACCGGAGAACACCCTGGCCGCGGTGAAGCGCGCCGTGGCGGATGGCGCCGACTACGTGGAGATCGACGTGCGCCTCACCGCCGACGAGCAGGTGGTGCTCTACCACGACCGCAGCCTCACCCGGCTGACCGGCGATCCCCGGGACCTGCGCGAGTTGGGCCGCGAGGAACTGGCCGCCTTCGACGTGGGCAGTTGGTTCGGGGATGCCTTCGTCGGCGAGCGGATTCCCGGCCTCGACGAGGCGCTGGCGGCGGTGCGCGGCCGCAGCCGCCTGATGATCGACATGAAGCCCGACCCGGGCCGCGAGGTGGCCCTGGTCGAGGAGGTGATCGCGGCCCTGCACCGGGAAGCCGAGGCACGTGCCGCCTGCCTGGGCGCCACCCTCGACGCCCTCGAGGCCGCGGCCTGCGGCGATCCGGACGTGATCGGCGAGACGCGCCTGGCCACCATGTCGCCATCGCTGTTGCCGGAGATCAAGGCGCGGGAACCCGCCCTCAAGACCACCCTGCTGGCCCAGCTGATCCTGCCCGGCACCCTGGATCGCCGCAGTTTCGATGCCCTGGGGTTGCGCCACAACCGCATCACCGAGAACGAGATCCGCCTCGCCCAGGTCTACGGCTACGAATTGCACGCCTGGACCATCAACAACCGGACGCGGATGTCGCAGCTGATCGACCTGGGGGTCGATGCCATCATCACCGACCGCCCCGAGCTGCTCGCCGAGCTGATCGACGACCGCCGGGACCTCAGCGACGGCGCCCTGCTGCTGGTCAAGTTGCGCAACTGGCTGAGGACCTAATCGCCCATCACCACCCCTTCGCGGCGCGGGTCGGCGCCGCCGAAGAAGCCCGCCTCGGTGCGCTGGATCGCCTGCAGGCCGCTCACCAGCTCGCGCTCGCTGGCGTCATGGCCGCGGGCGTTGAGCGCCTCCAGGGTCGCGGCCGGGTAGCGCCCCGCCTCCAGGAACACCGGCCCGCCCAGGGTGATGGCGTGGGGCAGGTCGAGCGCCTGCTGGGCGTCGAGCCCCCAATCGAGCATGGCCACCAGCGCCTTGGCGGTGTAGTGGATGATCGCCGCGCCGCCCGGGGAGCCCAGGCTCGCCACCAGCTCGCCGCCGTCGCGCTCGAAGACCAGGGTGGGGCTCATGCTAGAGCGCGGCCGCTTGCGTGGCTCGACGCGGTTGGCGATGGGGGTGCCCCTCTCGTCCTCGGGGGTGAAGGAGAAGTCGGTGAGCTCGTTGTTGAGCAGGTAGCCACCGGGCAGGCCGGTGCCGCCGTCGGCCATGATCCGCGAGCCGAAGGCCGACTCGATGGTGGTGGTCATGGCAATGGCGTTGCCCTCCTCGTCGATGATGCTGATATGGCTGGTGCCGTACTCGGGCTGGTCGGGCTGTACCGCCCAGGCGGTGGCCAGCTTCCCGGGGTTGCCGGGTTCGGCCCCGTCGCTGCCCAGGCTCTCGTCGCCGACCAGGTCGGCGCGCAGGGCCAGGTAGTCGGGGTCGAGCATGCTCGACCAGTCACCGCCGGGGGGGTCGACGAACGCCGGGTCGGCGATGTACTTGCCGCGGTCGGCGAAGGCCAGCCGGGACGCCTCGAGGAACTGGTGCAGCCAGGCCTCGCCGGGCAGGCCGTCCACCAGCGGCTCCTCCACGGCCGGCAGGTGCTCGAGGATGCCGAGAATCTGCATCACGGTCAGGTGGCCGGAAGACGGCGGGGGGAAGCCGCACACGCTGTAGGCCTGCCAGTCGGTACACAGCGGGTCGCGCGCCTTGGCCGCATAGCTCGCCAGGTCCTCGAGACTCAGGCGGCCGGGGCGCTCGTGGTGTTCCTGCACCCGGAATACCAGGTCCTCGGCGATGGCGCCAGTATGCAGCGCCTTGCTGCCGTTCTCGGCGATCTCGCCCAGGATGGCCGCCAGCGCCGGGTTCTTGAGTTCGTGTCCCGCGGCCAGGGGCGCGCCGTCGTCATCGTAGTAGAAGCCACCGGCGAGCGGGTCGTCGCGCAGCCGCTCCTCCCCCGCCAGGCTGGAGTGCAGCCGCGGGCTGACCGGGAAGCCCTGCTCGGCCAGGGCGATGGCCGGGGCGAAGAGCTCGGCCCAGGGCAGCTTGCCGTGCTCCTTGTGGGCCATCTCCAGCATGCGCACCGTGCCGGGCACCCCCACCGAGAGGCCGCTGGCGGCGGCATCCATGAACGCCAGCGGCTCGCCCTCCTCGTCCAGGAAGAGGCTTTCGTCCACCTCGCCCGGGGACATCTCGCGGCCGTCGAAGGCCGTGACCTCCTCGCCGTCGAAGTGCATCAGGAAGGCCCCGCCGCCGATGCCGCTCGACTGCGGCTCCACCAGGGTCAGCACCATCTGCACGGCGATGGCCGCATCGATGGCGCTGCCCCCCGCCTTGAGCACCTGATAGCCGGCGTCGGTGGCCAGCGGGTTGGCCGCCGCCACGGCGAAGCGCTCGGTGGCCCAGCCCGGCTTCTCCTCGAAGCCGGAGCTGACTTCCGGCGCGATGGCCGGGATGTCGTACTGGAAGGCCACCTCGGCCTGGGCCGACAGCGGCAGGCCGATCATCAGCGCCGCGGTGACCGGTACCAGCACGCGACGGCGGAAGGGCATGGCGGGGGTCGTCATGGGCAACTCTCCTTGTGGTCATTGACGGGTCAGGAGAGTAACAGCATAGGCGAAAACGCATACAAGACGCCCGGCTGACTCGCGTCGGCCGGGCGTGGTCCTGCATCGGGGTCAGACCCCTAAGTCAATTTTGGGGTCTGACCCCACAGGGGACTTAGCCGAGGGTCTCGCCGGCGAGCATGAACCAGGTCTCGAGGACGGCGTCGGGGTTGAGCGAGACCGAGTCGATGCCCTGCTCCATCAGCCACTTGGCGAGGTCCGGGTGGTCCGACGGGCCCTGGCCGCAGATGCCGACGTACTTGCCCTGGGCCTTGCAGGCCTGGATCGCCATGGCCAGCAGCTTCTTGACCGCCGGGTTCCGCTCGTCGAACAGGTGGGCAACGATGCCGGAGTCGCGGTCGAGGCCGAGGGTGAGCTGGGTCAGGTCGTTGGAGCCGATGGAGAAGCCGTCGAAGTACTCGAGGAACTCGTCGGCGAGCAGGGCGTTAGCCGGCAGCTCGCACATCATGATCACCTTGAGCCCGTTGTCGCCGCGGGCCAGGCCGTTGGCGGCGAGCAGCTCGACCACCTCGCGGGCCTCGTCGGTGGTGCGCACGAAGGGCACCATGATCTGGATGTTGTCCAGGCCCATCTCCTCGCGCACGCGCTTGAGCGCCCGGCACTCCAGCTCGAAGCAGGGACGGAAGGAGTCGGAGATGTAGCGCGCGGCGCCGCGGAAGCCGAGCATCGGGTTCTCTTCGCCGGGCTCGTAGAGCTTGCCGCCGATCAGGTTCTCGTACTCGTTGGACTTGAAGTCCGACAGGCGCACGATGACCGGCTGGGGGTGGAAGGCGGCGGCCAGGGTGGCGATGCCTTCGACCAGCTTGTCGACGTAGAAGCCGACCGGATCGGTGTAGCCGGCGGTACGCAGGTCGATGGTCTGCTGCAGGTCGGCCGGCAGGGTGTCGTACTCGAGCAGCGCCTTGGGGTGCACGCCGATCATGCGGTTGATGATGAACTCGAGGCGTGCCAGGCCGACGCCGGCATTGGGCAGGCCGGCGAAGCCGAAGGCGCGGTCCGGGTTGCCCACGTTCATCATGATCTTGAAGGGGATCTCGGGCATGGCGTCGACGCTGGTCACCCGGCGGTCGAACTCGAGCAGCCCCTCGTAGACGTGGCCGGCATCGCCCTCGGCGCAGGAGACGGTGACGTCGCGGCCCTCGGGGAGCAGCTCGGTGGCCTCGCCGCAGCCGACCACGGCGGGAATGCCCAGCTCGCGGGCGATGATCGCCGCGTGGCAGGTACGGCCGCCGCGGTTGGTGACGATCGCCGAGGCGCGCTTCATGATCGGCTCCCAGTCGGGGTCGGTCATGTCGGTGACCAGGACGTCGCCCGGCTTGACCTTGTCCATGTCGTCCGGCGAGAAGACGATCTTCACCGCCCCGCTGCCGATGCGCTGGCCGATGGCGCGGCCGGCCACCAGGGTGCGGCCCTTCTCCTTGAGCTGGAAGCGCTCGAGTTTGCCGCCCTCCTGCTGGGAGACCACGGTCTCGGGGCGCGCCTGGACGATGTAGAGCTGGCCGTCGTCGCCGTCCAGCGCCCACTCGATGTCCATGGGGCGACCGTAGTGCTGCTCGATGGTCACCGCCTGGCGGGCCAGGGCCATCACCTGGTCGTCGTTGACACAGAAGCGTCCGCGCTCCTTGAGCGGAACATCCACGGTGGCCACCGACTTGCCGGCGCTGGCATCGTCGGTGTAGACCATCTTGATCAGCTTGGAGCCCAGGTTGCGGCGCAGCACCGCCGGGCGGCCGGCGGCCAGCGTCGGCTTGTGCACGTAGAACTCGTCGGGGTTGACCGCCCCCTGCACCACGGTCTCGCCCAGCCCCCAGGAGGCGGTGACGAAGACCGCATCGCGGTAGCCGGACTCGGTGTCCAGGGTGAACATCACGCCGGAGGCGCCGGTCTCGGAGCGCACCATCTTCTGGATGCCGGCGGAGAGCGCCACGTTCTCGTGGGCGTAGCCGCGGTGCACGCGGTAGGAGATGGCGCGGTCGTTGAACAGCGAGGCGAACACCTCGTGCACCGCGCGCTTGATATTGTCGAAGCCCTCGATGTTGAGGAAGGTCTCCTGCTGGCCGGCGAAGGAGGCGTCCGGCAGGTCCTCGGCGGTGGCCGAGCTGCGCACCGCGGCCTTGAGGTTGGGGTGCTGGGTGACGAGCTTGTCGTAGGCCGTGCGCAGGTGCTCCTCGAAGAGCGGCGGCAGCGGGGTGTCGATCACCCACTGGCGGATCTCGGCGCCGACGCGGGCCAGCTCGCCCACGTCGTCGACGTCGAGCCGGGCCAACGCCTGGTTGATCCGGTCGTTGAGCCCTTCGTGGGAGAGGAATTCCCGGTAGGCGTGGGCCGTGGTGGCGAACCCGCCGGGCACGGTGACACCGGCACCGGAGAGGTTCGAGATCATCTCGCCGAGGGAGGCGTTCTTGCCACCGACCCGCTCGACGTCGTCCATGCCCAACTGATCGAACCACAGAATGTAATCGTCCACGTGACCTCCGAGTATATCGACGATAGGTGCTTCATGCCGGATGACGGTGCCGGTCGCTTGGGCATGAAGGGATGGTCGCGACTCTAACAGCGGCCAACCATATTCGCCATTGGTCTAACATCGAAGTCACTGGAGGATTTTTACAACAATCGGCCGATTCGCCGGTTTTCTGTAGTGGCAAGGGCCGGGAGCACGAATGGTCCCGCCGCTTGTCCGCGGCCTGGCCAGCATCGACAATGGGCCCCATCTCCCGCCCGAGCGACTGGACCGACCATGACCCGTACCGCCTTCTTCATCTCCGACGGCACCGGCATCACCGCCGAGAGCCTGGGCCGCAGCCTGCTGGCCCAGTTCGAGAACGTCGAGATCCGCATGATCACCAAGCCCTACATCGACTCGGTCGACAAGGCCCGCGCCCTGGCGGAGGTGATCGAGGCCACGGCCGTTCACGACGGGGAACAGCCGATCATCATCGATACCATCGTCGACGAGAAGATCCGCGAGGTGATCCGCGGCGCCATCGGCTTCAAGATCGACATCTTCTCGACCTTCCTCGCGCCCCTGGAGCAGGAACTGGCGACCCACTCCAGCTACACCGTGGGCCGCACCCACTCCATCGGCAAGGATGAGGTCTACATGGACCGCATCCACTCGGTGCACTTCGCGTTGGACAATGACGACGGTGCCCACACCCACCAGTACGGCAAGGCCGACGTGATCCTGATCGGCGTCTCGCGCTGCGGCAAGACGCCGACCTCGCTCTACCTGGCGCTGCAGTTCGGCATCCGCGCGGCCAACTACCCGCTCACCGAGGATGACCTCGACGAGGACGGCAGTCTCAGGTTGCCCCGGGCCCTGGCGGCCCATCGCCACAAGCTGTTCGGGCTGACCATCGACGCCCGCCGCCTGGCGGCGATCCGCCACGAGCGCCGCCCCAACAGCCGCTACAGCTCCATGGACCAGTGCGTGCAGGAGGTCGGCCAGGCCGAGGGGCTCTACCGCCAGATGCACATCCCCTTCATCGATACCACCCGCTTCTCGGTGGAGGAGATCTCCACCCGGATGATCGCCGAGATGGGGCTGACGCGGCGCTTCTCGCCGCGCTGAAGTCCCCTGAGGGGTCAGACCCCTAAGCCCCCTTTGGGGTCTGACCCCAAAGTTTTCTTAGCGCACCACGCCAGCCCGTCTCAGCCGGGCGATGTCGTCCGCGGTGAGGCCCATCTCGGCCAGGATGGCGTCGCTGTCCTGGCCGAGCCGCGGCGGGGCGACCTCGCTGGTGGCGGGCTCGCCGTCGAACCGCAGCGGGTTGGCGACCTGAGGCACCTCGAGCTCGCCCCGCTGCAGGTTACGCCGCATGCCGCGGTGGCGTACCTGGGGGTCGTCGAACACCTCGCTGAGGGTATTGATGGGGCCGGCGGGAATGCCGCGGGCCTCGCACTCGGCGAGCCAGTCGTCGCGCCCGCGGGTGAGCAGGATCGTCGCGATCAGCGGCACCAGCACCTCGCGGTTGCCGACCCGGGCGGCGTTGGTGGCATAGGCCGGGTCCTCGGCCCATTCGGGGTGGCCGAGCAGGCTGGCGAAGCGGGCGAACTGGGTGTCGTTGCCCACGGTGACCACCAGGTGGCCGTCGGCGCAGGCGAAGGCCTGGTAGGGCACGATATTGGGGTGGGCGTTGCCGTGGCGCTGCGGCGAGACGCCGCTGACCAGGGCGTTGAGGGCCTGGTTGGCGAGGGTGGCCACCTGAACGTCGAGCAGCGCCACGTCGATATGGCGGCCGACGCCGGTGCGCTCGCGCTCGTGCAGCGCCGCCAGCACGCCCACCGCGGCGTAGAGCCCGGTCATGACGTCGGTGATCGCCACGCCAGTCTTCATCGGCATGCCGTCGGGCTCGCCGGAGAGGCTCATCAGTCCGCCCATGGCCTGGATCATGAAGTCGTAGCCGGCGCGATGGGCGTAGGGGCCGTCCTGGCCGAAACCGGTGATCGAGCAGCCGATCAGCCGCCGGTTGAGGGCGTGCAGGCTGGCATAGTCGAGCCCGTACCTGGCCAGGCCGCCGACCTTGAAGTTCTCCAGCAGGAGGTCGGCGCCCTTCGCCAGCTGGCGGACCAGCCGCTGCCCCTCTTCCGTGGCGATGTCCACGGCCAGCGAACGCTTGCCGCGGTTGGCGCACAGGAAGTAGGCCGCCACCCGCTCGGCGTCGCCGCCCCGCTCGAGGTCTTCCGCCAGCCAGGGCGGGCCCCAGCCGCGGGTGTCGTCGCCGCGCTCGGGGTGCTCGATCTTGATCACCCGGGCGCCCAGGTCGGCCAGCAGCTGGCCGGCCCAGGGCCCGGCCAGCACCCGCGAGAGATCCAGCACCACCACGCCCGACAGGGGTCCACTCATGAAATGCTCCATTGAGGTATTACAAACGTCACGAGCGACGGCCAGGCAAGGCGAAATCAGCCGAAAAAGCGGAGTTTACGTGGTTGTAAATGAGCATTTTAAGGCTGATTTCAACGCCGCATGGCCTAGCGCAGTAGTTTGTAGCGTCAATTGGCGAAGGCCTGGATGCCGGTCTGTGCCCGCCCCAGGATCAGGGCGTGCACGTCGTGGGTACCCTCGTAGGTGTTGACCGCCTCGAGGTTCATCATGTGGCGGATCACGTGGTACTCGTCACTGATGCCGTTGCCGCCGTGCATGTCGCGAGCCACGCGGGCGATGTCCAGCGCCTTGCCGCAGTTGTTGCGCTTGATCAGCGAGATCGCCTCGGGCACCAGCTGGCCGTCGTCGATCATCCGGCCGACCCGCAGGGCCGCCTGCAGCCCCAGGGCGATCTCGGTCTGCATGTCGGCGAGCTTCTTCTGGATCAGCTGGTTGGCGGCCAGCGGGCGACCGAACTGCTTGCGATCCAGGGTGTACTGGCGGGCCGCGTGCCAGCACGCCTCGGCGGCGCCCATGCTGCCCCAGGCGATGCCGTAACGCGCCCGGTTGAGGCAGGAGAACGGACCCTTGAGGCCCTGCACGCCGGGCAGGCGCTGCGCGTCGGCGACCTCGACGTCCTGGATGGCGATCTGGCCGGTGATCGAGGCGCGCAGGCTGAACTTGCCCTCGATCTTGGGCGCGGAAAGCCCGCTCATGCCCTTCTCGAGGATGAAACCGCGGATGACGCCCTCGTCGTCGCGGGCCCAGACTACGAAGACGTCGGCGATGGGCGAGTTGGTGATCCAGGTCTTGGTGCCGTTGAGGCGCCAGCCATTCTCGGTGCGGGTGGCGCGGGTGCTCATGCCGCCCGGGTCGGAGCCGTGGTCCGGCTCGGTGAGGCCGAAGCAGCCCACCCACTCGCCGGTAGCGAGCTTGGGCAGGTACTTCTCGCGCTGGGCGTCGCTGCCGAAGGCGTGGATCGGGTACATCACCAGGCTCGACTGGACGCTCATGGCGCTGCGGTAGCCGGAGTCGACGCGCTCCACCTCGCGGGCGATCAGGCCGTAGCTGACGTAGTTCAGGCCGGCACAGCCGTAGCCGTCGAGGGTGGCGCCGAGCAGCCCCAGCTCGCCCATCTCGTTCATGATCTCGCGGTCGAAGTGCTCGTGGCGGTTGGCCTCGAGCACGCGCGGCAGCAGCTTCTCCTGGCAGTAGTCGTAAGCGGTCTGCTGGACCATGCGCTCGTCTTCGCTGAGCTGGTCGACCAGGCGGAGGGGGTCTTCCCAGGTGACGGGGGTGATCTGGCTCATGACGGGGTTCCTCGACGGGTGGCGATAATTTCTACATTTTCATTAAATGTAGAGTAAACACACGCCCCTGCCAACCCCCTGCCGCGATCTTTTGCCCGCTTCGGTTCAGGCGCCGAGGATGCCTCCCTGGGGGCCAGAGCCCGAGGGATCCCCAGGAATCCTGCTGAAAAATCAGATTGTTGAGGGTGTCTTGGCGGTAGGTTGCCAGCGTTGGGAGGGCCCTAGGGGGTCAGACCCCGGCGGCGGCGAATCCGCTCGCAAGACGCACTATGACGGGCTTCGCGACTTGGCTGGGGTCTGACCCCTAAGGGGATTTTGGGGTCTGACCCCAAGGCGGGGTTAGGATTTATCCTCGCCGGCGCGGTAGAGCTTCTGGATGCTGGAGAAGTCCAGCCTGCCGTTGCCCTGGGCGCTGTGCAGGGCGAAGAGGTTGCGCGCCTGGGAGCCCATGGGGACGGTCGATTTCGAGCCCAGCGCCAGTTCCCAGGCCAGGCCGAGGTCCTTGGCCATCAGGTCGGTGAGGAAGCCGCCCTGGTAGTCGCGGGAGGCCGCCGAGCCCTCCATCACCCCGGGCCAGGGGTTGTAGACGTTGAGCGCCCAGTTGCCGCCGCTGCTCTGCTTCATGATCTCGGAGAGCACCGCGGGGTCCATGCCGTTCTTGACGCCCAGCGCCAGGGCCTCGGCGGTGCCGCTCATCAGGATGCCGAGCAGCATGTTGTTGCAGATCTTGGCCACCTGCCCCGCGCCGATCTCGCCAGCATGGAAGATGTTCTTGCCCATGCCCTCGAGCACCGGCTTCGCTTGCGCGTATCCCTCCTCCGATCCACCGACGATAAAGGTCAGGGTGCCGGCCTTGGCGCCGCCCACCCCACCGGAGACCGGGGCGTCGAGATAGGTCAGGCCACGCTCGGCGGCGGCGGTCCCGACGAGGCGGGCGTCCTCGGGCGAGATGGTCGAGGCGTCGATGATCAGCGGCTTGTGGTCGAGGGCGTCGAGCAGGCCGCCCTCGCCGTCACGGCCCAGGTAGAGCCCGCGCACATGGGCACCGGCCGGCAGCATGGAGATGACCACTTCGGCACCGCGGGTGGCGGCCGCGGCGCTCTCGGCGCGTGTCGCGCCCTCGGCTTCCAGGGCCTGGATGGCGCTCTCGACCAGATCGAAGACACGGACCTGGTGGCCGGCCTTGATCAGGTTGGTGGCCATGGGCGCGCCCATGTTGCCGAGGCCGATAAAGGCGATGTTCATGGTTGGCTCCTGATGATTGTTAAGTTGTATTTGGGGTCAGACCCCAAAGTGGGGTTAAGGGTCTGACCCCGAAGCGGGGTTACCTTCGTTATGAAGTGTAGGGGTCCGGCCGCGCGTCAGCCGAGGCGATGTCCCGTGCCGAGATCGCGCAGCGGATGCGACGCGTCGGACCACAGCGGCGCCATCAGCGCCAGGATGTCCTCTTCGGGGACGCTGGCCGCGTCCGCATGCTGCCAGCGGGGGGCCTTGTCCTTGTCGATCAGCAGGGCGCGCACGCCCTCGACCAGCTCGCCCCGGCGGCAGCACTGCACCGAGAGGCTGAGCTCGTCGCGGAAGGCGTCGGCCAGGCTGGTGTGGGCGTGACGCTCGAGCATGCGCCACACCAGCTGGGCGCTCATCGGGCAGCCGGCCTCGAGTCGCGCCCGATTGGCGGCCAGCCAGGCGTCGTCGGTCTCGTCACTGAGGATGCGCCTGACGGCGGTGGCGGCATCCACATGCCCGACCAGCGACTGGATATGATCGAGATGCGGCCATACCTGGCCGGCGGGAACCCGGCTGCGATCCTCCATGTCGTTGAACACCGCCTGGACGCCGGCGCGCAGGTCCCGGGGGGTGCGCTGGCCGTAGTCGGCCTCCTCCAGGGCGCTAAGCAGCGCCTCGCGGCGCTCGCGGGGGACGAAGCGGTCGGCCAGGCCCAGGTCGAGGGCGTCGCGGGCGTTGAGCGGGGCACCGGTGAGCCCCAGGTAGGCCCCCACGCCGCGCGGCATCCGCCCCAGGAACCAACTGGCGCCGATATCGGGATAGAGGCCGATGGTGATCTCGGGCATGGCGATGCGGGTGGTTTCGGTGACCAGCCGCTGGAAGCCGCCCGCCATCAGGCCGAGCCCGCCGCCCATGACGATGCCGTCGCCCCACACCAGCAGCGGCTTGGGGTAGGTATGGATGCGGTAGTCGAGGTGGTACTCGGCGCTGAAGTAGGTCTCGGCGAAGACGCTGTCGCGACCGGCGCCGCGATTCTCGCCCACCTCGGTCATCGAGCGGTAGAGCGCGACGACGTCGCCGCCGGCACAGAAGGCCTTGTCGCCGGCCCCCTCGAGCCACACCGCCACCACGCTGCGATCCACCGCCCAGGCCTCGAGCTTGGCCTCGAGCTGGCGGATCATCTCCAGCGACAGGGCGTTGAGGGACTTCGCGGCGTTGAGGGTGGCGACCCCGATGCGCCCGCCGTCACGGGTCGGCAGCTCGTCGAAGATCACTGCAAGATCCGACATCAGTAGGTTCTCCTGTTGGCTATTGAAGCGACTCGACCACCCCGTCGGCGAGCAGCCGGCGGGCGACGATCACGCGCATGATCTCGTTGGTTCCCTCGAGGATCTGGTGCACCCGAGTGTCACGCACCATGCGTTCCAGGGGAAACTCCTTGAGGTAACCGTAGCCGCCGTGGAGCTGCAGGGCCTCGTTGCAGACGGTGAACCCCATGTCGGTGGCGAAGCGCTTGGCCATGGCACAGTGGGCGGTGGCCTCGGGGTCGCCCTGGTCGAGTCGCCAGGCCGCCTGGCGCACCATCAACCGCGCCGCAACGAGCTCGGTGGCCATGTCGGCGAGCTTGAACTGCAGCGCCTGGAAGCTCGAGAGCTCGCGGCCGAACTGCTTGCGCTCGCCGAGGTAATTGCGGGCCAGGGTGAGCGCCTGCTGGGCCGCGCCCAGGGAGCAGCTGGCGATGTTGAGGCGGCCACCGTCGAGCCCCTTCATGGCGAGCTTGAAGCCCTCGCCCTCCGCGCCCAGGCGGTTGCCCACCGGGACCCGCACCGCATCGAAGCTGACCAGGCGGGTCGGCTGGCTCTTCCAGCCCATCTTCTCCTCGTTCTTGCCGTAGCCGATGCCCTCGGCATCGGCCGGCACCAGGATCGCCGAGATGCCGCCGGCGCCGCTGTCGGGGTCGCCGGTGCGCGCCATCACCACCAGCACGTCGTTGGCGCCGGCGCCGGAGATGAACATCTTCGAGCCGCTGATCACGTAGTCGTCGCCCTCGCGGACCGCCCGGGTCCTGAGGCTGGCGGCGTCGGAGCCCGCACCCGGCTCGGTGAGGCAGTAGCACCCCAGGCATTCGCCACTGACCAGGCGATCGACCCACTGCTCGCGCAAGGCCTCGCTGCCCCAGCTGGCGACCATCCAGGCGACCATGTTGTGGATGGTAAGATAGGCCGTGGTCGAGATGCAGCCCTGGGCGAGTTGCTCGAAGATCAGCGAGGCATCCAGGCGCGAGAGCCCCAGGCCTCCGCGCTCTTCGGGAATGTAGATGCCGAGGAACCCGGCCTCCCCGGCCCGGCGAATGACGTCGACCGGAAAGTGTGAGGTGGCGTCCCACTCGGCGGCATGCTCGGCCAGCTCGGCCCTGGCGAAGTCGGCGGCCGCCTGGCTCAGCGCCTTCTGATCGTCGGTCAGGGAAAAGTCCATGGAGGTACCCTCGTCTCGGCATAGTGTGGATTGGCGTGCATTGTCGTTGTCGCGTGCAGGCCCAGCGACCAACCTAGCACTTGCTAGGTTTATCACACATCAGCCCATGGTCGACAAGCACTTTACGTTAACGTAAAGCTCGGCTAGTGTTGCGGGTACGTGGCGGCGGTTGCGCCCCTGCCTGGCAATATAAAGTAAAGGAAGACGCTCATGAGCAAGCGCACATCGGCCCCCCAGGAGCCGTCCAACGGCGGCCTGTCCCGACAGCGTCGCACCTATACGATCGGCGAACTGGCCCGGATGTTCGAGGTGACGCCGCGGACCATCCGCTTCTACGAACAGGAGGGCCTGCTGGCGCCGGAACGCCGTGGCCAGGCCCGCGTCTACCACGAGAAGGATCGGGTACGTCTCAAGCTGACGCTGCGCGGCAAGCGGTTGGGGTTCTCGCTGGCCGAGATCCGCGAGGTGGTGGAGATGTACGACGCCATGCCCGACGGCAATGCGCGCCAGCTCAAGCGCCTGCTCGAGATCCTCGCCGACAAGCGGGCCAACCTGGAGCGCCAGCTCGAGGACATCCGCCTGATGCATCGCGAGCTCGACGATGTGGAGAGCCGCGCCCGCGAAGTCCTGGCCAGCCTGGAGACGGAGTCGACCGGCCGCTGACGCTCCTGCGCCACCACGCCCTATTGCAACAACAAGAGACGGGAAAAGATGACACGCCAACACACTCCGATCAGCTATGTCAGTGGCATCAGCGACACGCCCCTGAAGGGCCAGACCATCGGCGACTGCTTCGACGACACCGTCGCCCGCTTCCCCGACCGCGACGCCCTGCTCAGCCTGCACCAGGGGCTGCGCTACACCTGGGCCGAGTTGCAGCAGGCGGTGGATCGGGCGGCCCGCGCCCTGCTGGCGGTGGGTGTCGGGACAGGCGACCGGGTCGGCATCTGGTCACCCAACTGCGCCGAATGGACCATCACCCAGTTCGCCACCGCCAAGATCGGCGCCATCCTGGTCAACATCAATCCCAGCTACCGCACCCACGAGCTCGAGTATGCGCTCAAGCACTCCGGCGCCTCGACCCTGATCCTGCAGGGCGCCTTCAAGGGCTCCGACTATGTAGCCACGCTGGCCGAGCTGGCCCCGGAGCTCCATGAAGAGAAGGCCCCGGAGCTCCAGGATGAGATGGCCCCGCCCCCCCTCTCCTGTGCCAAGCTGCCCGAGCTGAAGCGGGTGGTCTGCCTCGACGCCGAGCTCGCGCTGCCCGGCATGCTCAGCTGGCAGGGGCTGCTGGCCCACGCCGACGAGGTCTCCGCCGAGCAGCTGGCCGAGCGCCAGGCGACCCTGCAGTTCGACGACCCGATCAATATCCAGTACACCTCCGGCACCACCGGCGCCCCCAAGGGGGCGACGCTATCCCACCACAACATCCTCAACAACGGCTTCTTCGTCGCCCGCACCATGGGCTTCAGCGAGCGGGACCGGCTGGTGATCCCGGTACCGCTCTACCACTGCTTCGGCATGGTGATGGGCAACCTCGGCTGCATGACCCACGGCGCCGCCATGATCTATCCCGGTGACGGCTTCGACCCGGAAGCGACCCTGCGCGCCGTGGCCGAGGAGAAGGCCACCGCGCTCTACGGCGTGCCGACGATGTTCATCGCCGAGCTCGAACACCCGGACTTCGAGCGCTACGACCTCTCCACCCTGCGCACCGGCGTCATGGCCGGCTCGATCTGCCCCATCGAGGTGATGCGCAAGGTGATCGAGCGCATGCACATGCAGGACGTCACCATCTGCTACGGCATGACCGAGACCAGCCCGGTGAGCTTCCAGACCCAGACCGACGCGCCGCTGGAGAAGCGCGTGACCACGGTGGGCACCATCCATCCCCACCTGGAGGTCAAGCTGGTCAGCCCCGAGACCGGCGCCGTGGTACCCCGCGGCGAGACCGGCGAGCTGTGCACCCGCGGCTACAGCGTGATGCTCGGCTACTGGGAGAACGAGGAGGCCACCGCCAGGTCCATCGACGGCGCCGGCTGGATGCACACCGGCGACCTGGCGACCATGGACGAGGAGGGCTACGTGGCCATCGTCGGCCGCATCAAGGACATGATCATCCGCGGCGGCGAGAACATCTACCCGCGCGAGATCGAGGACTTCCTCTATACCCACCCGGCCATCTCCGACGTCCAGGTGATCGGCGTGCCCGACGAGAAGTACGGCGAGGAGGTGATGGCCTGGGTCAAGCTGAGCGAAGGCGAGTCCCTCACCGCCGACGAGCTCAAGGAGTTCTGCAAGGGCAAGATCGCCCACTACAAGGTCCCGCGCTACGTGAAGTTCGTCGACGAGTTCCCGATGACCGTCACCGGCAAGATCCAGAAGTTCAAGATGCGCGAGGAAGCCACCCACGAGCTGGGGCTGGGCTGACGCTATGGGGTCTCCCCACGAATTTCTCGATGATGGCGGCACATTCGCCGAATAAAGGCGCCGAGGCCCGCCCCTAGGGGGTCAGACCCTGACGAATCCCCACGAATATCCCGGCGATGGCAGCACGTTCGCCGAAAAAGGCGCCGAGGCCGCCCCTATGGGGTCAGACCCCAGCCAAGTCGCGAAGCCCGTCATGGTGCGCCTTGCGAGCGGCTTCCGACGCCGCCGGGGTCTGACCCCATAGGGACCGGCAGCGCTGGCAGCCTGCCACCCACCCATTCCCAACACATTGATAATGCTGAAATGTTTCTGGGGTGGCCTCAGGATCAGCCCCCGAGGGGGCATGGCGCCGACCCTGGCGGCTGCCGCCCCGTGCCCTGCTCCTCCGCCTACAATCCCTTGGGCGCGAAGATCCCCGGGGCGTTGCGCCAGTAGCCCTTGTAGTCCATGCCGAAGCCGAAGACGTAGCGGTCGACCACCTCCAGGCTGCAGTAGTCGGCCTTGAGTCCGGGCACCGCCTTGCGCGCGTGCTGCTTGTCGACCAGCACCGCGGTGGCGATGCTCGCCGCCCCGGCCTCTCGACAATAGGCGAGGATGGCGGCGAGTGTGGCGCCCTCGTCGAGGATGTCGTCGACGATCACCACATGGCGGCCGGCCATGGGAATCTCCGGCGAGACGCGCCAGAACAGCTCGCCGCCACGCAGGCCGCCGCGGTAGCGGGTGGCGTGCAGGTAGTCGACCTCGAGCGGGAAGCCGAGCCGGGTCAACAGGTGGCCGGTGGTGATCAGGCCGCCGTTCATCACGCAGTAGAAGACCGGCAGCTTGTCGCCGAGGTCACGGGTGATCTCGTCGGCCATGCGGTCCAGGGCGCGCTCGACCTCGGCCTGGGTGATCAGGCAGTCGGCGTTGTCCATGACGTCGCGCATGTCGGAGAGCGACTGGTGAAAATCGGCGTCGAGTTTGGGCATCGGCTATCGGCTCGCGGTCGGCGTGGGTACGGAGGGAACAGGAATAACTCAGTGGACCGCCAGGGCCTCCAGGCGGGCATGCACGCGGCGCCAGCGGGAGAGCGCCCCCAGGGCGGCGAGATCGGGCCGGGCGCGGGCGTAGCGCAGCTTGAGCAGGCGCCGGGAGACTCTCCCCTGGCAGGCGTCGAGCACCTCCAGCGCCGCGGCGCGGTCGTTGCACACCAGCAACATGTCGCAGCCGGCCGCCAGGGCCGCCTGCGCCCGCTCGGCGGGGGTGCCGGCCGTCCGGGCGCCGGCCATGCTCAGGTCGTCGGAGAAGATCACGCCCTTGAAGCCCAGGCTCTCGCGCAGCAGCCCCAGCCAGGCCGGGGAGAAACCGGCCGGGCGCGGGTCGAAGGCGGGATAGACCACATGGGCCGGCATCACGGCGCCGAGCCGTGTCGCCAGCGCCTTGAAGGGTACCAGGTCGTGGGCGCGCAACTCGTCGAGCGGACGCTCGTCGACGGGCAAGGCATGGTGGGAGTCGGCCGCCACCCCGCCGTGGCCGGGAAAGTGCTTGGCCACCGCCACCATGCCGGCCTCGTGCAACCCCTCGACGAAGGCACCGCCCATCGCCGCCACGGCCTGCGGGTCGCCGGAGAAACTGCGATCACCGATCACCGTGGAGAGCCCGCGGTCCACATCCAGCACCGGCGCGAAGCTGAGGTCGAGACCGCAGGCCGCCATCTCCATGCCCAGCAGCCAGCCGGTATCCTGGCAGAGCCGCACGGTCACCTCCGGCAGCGCGGCGAAGTCGCGCCCCAGCCGCCCCATGGCGGGCAGGCGGGTGACCCCCTCGCGCAGGCGCTGCACCCGCCCCCCCTCCTGGTCGATCGCCAGCAGCAGCTCGGGCCGGACCCGACGGATCTCGCTGCACAGCTCGCGGACCTGGGCGGCCGATTCGGTGTTGCGGGCGAACAGGATCACGCCACCGACCTCGGGGCGTGCCAGTAATTCGCGCTCTTCGTGCGTCAGGCGGGGACCGTCCAGATCCAGCATCACCGGGCCGAGGGACTGGGTCATGGTCATGCTCCTTGGCGTGGAAGGGGGCAGATTCTAGAACAAAGTCACCCGCCGGGACAGCCGAACGGGGCCGCTCAGTCGTGGAGCCAGACCGGGGTGCCGGGCACGGCCAGTTCGAAGACGGCCAGCAGGTCGGCGTCGCGCAGGCGGATGCAGCCGTGGGACCGGGGCTCGCCCATGAGCTGATCGGGCGGCGTGCCGTGCAGATAGATATAGCGACGCTGGGAGTCGACGTCACCCCCACGGTTGTGGCCGGGCTCGAGGCCGCACAGCCAGAGAATGCGGGTCAGGATCCAGTCGCGCCCCGGGTGAGCGGTGGCCAGTGCCGGGGAGAACACCTCGCCGGTGGGGCGACGGCCGCGGAACACCGTGCCGGCTGGCTGGCCGGCGCCGATGGCGGCCCGCACGTAGTGCCAGCCCAGCGGAGTCTGGCCGCTGCCCTCGCGCTGGCCGGTGCCGGCCGCCCCGGTGGAGACCGGGTAGTCGCCCAGTGGCTCGCGCCCACGCCACACCACCAGCCGCTGCCCGGCGGTGTCGATCTCGAGCCAGTGGCCCTGCGCGGGGGGCAGGTCGTCGAGTCGCGGGGTGTGCATCAGCTCGCCTCGGCCCTGGGCTCGACGGGCTCGGGGAGCGGCGCGTTCATCGCCGCCACCACCACGGGACGCAGGCGACGGATCAGGTCGCGCACCGAGACATGCTCGCCGTAGTCCTTCTCGGCGATGTCGCGTAGCGCATCCAGCCCCGAGAGGGTGAAGATGACGGTACCCAGCACGAAGTGCAGGCGCCAGAAGCGTTCGGTATCGGGCAGGTCCGGGGTGGCCAGGCGGACGAGTTCGCTGAAGCGAGTGAAGACGCTGCCGTACTCGTCCTGGATATGGCGGCGCAGATGGCCCTGGGCCTGGCTGTAGGCGAGCCCGAGCAGGCGCATGAACACCTTGAGGCTGTTGCGCTCGGCGGGCACCTCGAGCACGGTGCGGGCCATGGTCTCGAGCAGCACCTCGAGGGGGATCACCTGGCCGGCGTAGCGGGCCTCGAGCTCGTCCAGGGCGCCGTGAAAGCGCTCGGTGAAGGGATCCAGGTAGCGAGAGAAGACCGCCTGGATCAGCGACTTCTTGGAGCCGAAATGGTAGTTGACCGCCGCCAGGTTGACCCTGGCCTTGCTGGTGATATTGCGCAGCGACGTCTCGGCGAAGCCGCGTTCGGCGAACAGCACCTCGGCCGTATCGAGGATCCGCGTGACGGTATCGGTCTGACCCATGAGCGATGACACCCTGCCTGGAAACAGCTGTTTTAAACGTGACGGGATTGTACGTCAGGCAAGGGCCGCCCCTCAACGCTAAATCGACGAGCGGTGTTTCAAACGCGACCCAGGTCGCCGGACTTTTACTGGATGAACTTCCATGCTGTATACTTGACCAATGAATGGGTGATCCGGACTCCCGATCGCCACCCACCGCCACCCGGAGGTCGTATGACACGCCCCCTGACCCCGCGCCAGCAGAACGTCCACGACTTCATCGTCAAGACCATCCACGAGCAGGGCTACCCGCCGACCCGCGCCGAGATCGCCCGGGCCCTGGGGTTCCGCTCCCCCAACGCCGCCGAGGAGCACCTGCGGGCCCTGGAGCGCAAGGGGGTGATCCGCATGATCCCCGGCACCTCCCGCGGCATCCGCCTGCCCGCCCAGGAGCCCGAGGCCGTCGAGGGCGAGACGGCCGCCACCCAGGGGCTGCCGATCATCGGCGAGGTGGCCGCTGGCAGCCCGATCCTGGCCGCCGAGCATATCGATCGCTACTGCCCCCTGCCCCCGGAGTACTTCACTCCCCGCGCCGACTACCTGCTCAAGGTGCGCGGCCTGTCGATGAAGGACGTGGGCATCCTGGAGGGCGATCTGCTCGCCGTGCACCGGACCGACCGGGTGCGCGACGGCCAGATCGTGGTGGCGCGCCTCGAGGACGAGGTGACGGTGAAGCGCTTCCATCGCCACGGCCATCGGGTCACCCTCGCCGCCGAGAACCCCGACTTCCCTCCCATCGAGGTCGACCTGCGCCAGCATGAACTGGAGATCGAGGGTATCGGGGTTGGGGTGATCCGCGGTGGTAATGGCCAGGCCCTCGGCTGAGCGCAAGATCCTTCACGCCGACTGCGACTGCTTCTATGCCGCGGTGGAGATGCGCGACGACCCCAGCCTGCGCGACATCCCGCTGGCGATCGGCGGCAGTCGCGAGCGCCGCGGGGTGATCGCCACCTGCAATTACCCGGCGCGGGCCTTCGGCATCCATTCGGCGATGCCCACCGCCCGGGCGCTTCGCCTCTGCCCCCACCTGACCCTGCTCCCCGGCGACTTCGACCGCTACCGCGAGGTCTCGCGGCGGATCCAGGCGATCTTCCACGAGCTCACGCCCCTGGTGGAGCCGCTCTCGCTGGACGAGGCCTTCCTCGATGTCACCGCGGTCGAGCGCTTCTCCGGCAGCGCCACCTGGATGGCCCACTGGCTCAAGCGGGAGTGCCTGGCCCGCACCGGCATCACCGTCTCGGTGGGCGTGGCGCCCTCGAAGTTCCTGGCCAAGATCGCCAGCGATTGGGACAAGCCCGACGGCCTCACGGTGATCCCCCCGGCGCGGGTCGACGACTTCGTCAGGCCCCTGCCGGTCAAGAAGCTGCACGGCGTCGGCCCGGCCACCGGGGCGCGGCTCGATGCCCTGGGCATCACCACCTGCGAGGAGCTTCGCCGGGTGCCGCTGGAGCGGTTGCTCGAGGAGTTCGGCAAGTTCGGCCGACGGCTGTTCGAGCTCTCCCGCGGCATCGACGAGCGCGAGGTGCGCGTCGAGCGCGAGCGCAAGTCGATCAGCGCGGAGACCACCTTCGAGCGCGACCTGCCCGACCTGGCGAGCTGCCAGGCCGCCCTGGCATCGCTGTGCGAACGGCTCGAGGCGCGCCTGGCCCGCCATGGCCACCCGCCGCTGGCGGGCATCTTCGTCAAGGTGCGCTTCGACGACTTCAGCCTCACCACCCTGGAGAGCCGGGGGCTGTTGCCCACCCCGGAGAGCTACGCCCGCCTGCTCGAGCAGGCCTGGGCCAGGGCCCGCCGCCCGGTGCGACTGCTCGGCGTCGGCGCCCGGCTGGTGCCCGAGGACGCCCGGCGCCAGCTGGTCCTGCCGATCGAGTGAGCCCCCTAGGGGGAATGAGAGCGCTCCGGGATGAGCCGCCAGTGCTGGGAGGCCCTTTGGGGTCAGACCCTGCCGAATCCCCACATTTTTCTCGACGTTGATAGCTTGTTCGCCGAAAAAGACGCCGAGGATGCCCCTATGGGGTCAGACCCCAGCCAAGTCGCGAAGCCCGTCATGGTGCGTCTTGCGAGCGGATTCGACGCCGCCGGGGTCTGACCCCATAGGGACCGGCAGCGCTGGCAACCTGCCACCCACCCATGCCCAACACATTGATAATGCTGAAATGTTTCTGGGGAGGCCTCAGGGTCGGGCCACGGCAGCTTCTCCGTCGAACATACTGCCATCGTCGAGATATTCGCGGAGAGGCAATGACGCCGACCCTGGCTACTTGGTATCGATATAGCGGTGGTCATTGAAGGTCGCCACCCAACGGGGGTGGTAGACCAGCAGGATGCTGAGCAGCATCCCGGTGATGAAGGCCTCGGAGGGCATCAGCAGCGGCAGGAAACGGGCGTACTCGAGCGCCTGGTGCATGACCTCGGGGTCGCTGGCCCCCAGTGCCATCAGCCCCACCGCCGAGAGCCCCGCCGCCAGGGTGGCCAGGGCCGTGCCGAAGAAGCCGCAGACGAACAGGAAGACCATCAGGTTATCCGGCAGGCGCCGGTCGACGAGCCGCCAGACCAGCACCATCACCAGCACCGGCACCACCCCCGTGACCAGCAGGTTGACCCCGAGCAGCGGCCAGGCGACTCGCCCCAGCACGACCATCGCCAGGTTGGCCAGCAGGCAGGAGAGCAGCGCCAGCGGCGCCTTGAACACCAGGGTCAGCAGTGCCGTGAACATCAGGTGCAGGGTCAGCCAGTCGACCGCCTGGGCGCGCAGCTGCCAGAGCAGCGTGACGGCCAGGGTGGCGGCCAGCCAGCGATGCTGCAGGGCGTGGTCGGCGAGCAGCGCCCGCCAGGGACGCTGGGCCAGCGCCAGGCCGATCGTCCCCAGCGACACCAGGGAGGCGACCAGCAGCAGCCAGGGCGAGAGCACCGGGGCAGCGAAGGACATCGCGAGGCTCCGTCAGGCGAACACCACGGTCTTGTTGCCGTGGATCAGTACCCGATCCTCCAGGTGCCAGCGCAGCCCGCGCGCGAGCACCGCCTTCTCCACGTCGCGGCCGAAGCGCACCAGGTCATGCGGGGTGTGGCAGTGGCTGACCCGGTGGATGTCCTGCTCGATGATCGGCCCGGCGTCCAGCTCCTCGGTGACGTAGTGGCAGGTGGCGCCGATCAGCTTGACGCCGCGCTCGTAGGCCTGGTGATAGGGCTTGGCCCCGGCGAAGGAGGGCAGGAAGCTGTGGTGGATGTTGATGACCCGGCCGGCATACTGCTCGCAGAGGGCCGGCGGCAGGATCTGCATGTAGCGCGCCAGCACCACGCTGTCGGCACGCGCCTCCTCGACCAGGCGCTGCATCTCGGCGAAGGCCCCGCCCCTGTCGCCGGGGGATACCGGCACATGGTGGTAGGGAATGCCGTGCCACTCCACCAGGCCGCGCAGGTCCTGGTGGTTGGAGATCACGCAGGGGATGTCGCAGTCGAGCTCGCCGGCCGTCCAGCGGTAGAGCAGGTCCACCAGGCAGTGGGACTCCCGGGAGACCATCAGCACCACCCGCGGGCGGCGCCGGGTATCGGTCAGCGCCCACTGCATGCCGAACTCCCGCGCCACCGGGGCGAAGGCCACGCGCAGGGCCGCGGCGTCCATCCCGATCGAGTCGGCGAGGATCTCGTAGCGCATGAAGAAACGGCCTGCCTCCAGGTCGGAGTGCTGGCTGGCCTCGGTGATCGAGCCGCCATGACCGGCGATGAAACCGGAGACCCGGGAGACGATCCCCACGCGGTCGGGGCAGGAGACCACCAGGCGATAATAGTGTGACATCGAATGACCGTCGCTGGCTGAAAACAACAGGAACAAGGACGGCATTGTAGCGAATGCCGCCGCCGTCGGCACGGCCGCTTCGTTGTGACCCTCGGCGGCGATCCCGTATAGTGAAGCGCATACTTTCCATGGTTTGCACTCCCCCGATGCCCCAACCTCGTGTCCAGATCCGCCCCCGTCGCCGCCCTCCCCTGCACTTCCTGCCACTCGGCGGCTGCGGCGAGATCGGCATGAACCTGAGCCTCTATGGCTTCGAGTCGCACTGGATCGCGGTGGACTGCGGCATGATGATCCGCCAGGACCTGCCCGACAGCCCGCTGCAGGTGCCCAACCTGGACAGCCTGACGACGCTCGGCATCACCCCCCGGGCACTGATCATCACCCACGGACACGAGGACCATATCGGGGCGGCCGCCTGGCTCTGGCCACAGTGGGGGTGTCCGATCCACGCCACCCCGCTGGCCGCCGGCCTGCTGCGGGCCAAGTTCGCCGCGCGCGGCCTCGCCACCGATGCCATCCGGGTCATCGCGCCCGGCGAGGCCCTGGAGTCCGGCCCCTTCACCCTGCGCTACCTGCCGCTGACCCACTCGATTCCCGAAAGCTGCGCGCTGCTGATCAGCGCCGGCGACCATCGGGTGCTGCACAGCGGCGACTGGAAGCTCGACCCCGAGCCGCTGATCGGCGCACCGGTGTCCGCCTCGACCTTCCGGGCCATCGCCCCGGTGGACCTGGTGGTGGGTGACTCGACCAATGCGCCGCTGCCCGGCCATTCCCGCAGCGAGGGTGAGGTCGCCGTGGCCCTGGAACACGCCATCGCCCGTTGCGAGGGGCGGGTGGTGGTCTCCTGCTTCGCCAGCAACCTGGCCCGGGTGCTGGCCATCGGCCGCGCCGCCGAGCGCTGCGGCCGACGGGTCAGCCTGATGGGACGCTCCATGGAGCGCATGGTGGGCGTGGCCCGCGGGCTCGGCTACCTCGACGACTTCCCGCCGCTGGTGCCGGTGAGCGACCTCGGCTACCTGCCGCCGGAGGAGGTGCTGGTGATCGCCACCGGCAGCCAGGGCGAGCCCCGCGCCGCGCTCCATCGCCTGGCCCGGGGGCGCCATCCGACCTTCGAGCTGGGCCGGGGTGACAGCGTGATCTTCTCGGCCAGGGCCATTCCCGGCAACGAGCTGTTGATCGAACGGCTCAAGGCCGGCCTCAGGCACCTCGGCGTCGCCCTGCTCGACGAATTCAATCACCCCGAGTTGCACGCCTCCGGACACCCGGCCCGGGAGGAGCTGCGCACCTTCTACGGCTGGGTGAAACCCGGCCACCTGCTGCCGGTGCATGGCGAGCCACGCCACCAGCAGGCCCACCAGACACTGGCCGAATCGCTGGACATCCGCACCCCGCTGATCCCGACCAATGGCGACCTGATCCGCCTGGACGCCGATGGCCTGACCCTGGAGGCCCGTCACCCCCAGCCGCCCTGCATCGTCAGCCAGGACGCCGTGACGCCACTGCCCGGCCTGGCCGGCGAGACGACCCGCTCGCGCCATGGCAGCCTCTATCTGGCCCTCTCGGTCACCGCCACCGAGGAGCGTGGCTGGACGCGCATCGGCCGGCTGATGCTCGATACGAGCCAGACCGGCCACCTCGATGAGGACGCCTTCGCCGACTGGCTCGACATGCAACTGCCGGAGCTGCGTGCCGAGACCCTCGCCGAGCTGCGCCTGGCACTGCAGCCGAAACTGCTGGCCTGGTTCGCCGATCACCTGCGCCGGGTACCGGAGATTCACCTGCAGATCCTGGCGGTGGAGGCCCCCAGCTTCAGCGACCTCGACTGAACGTCCCCGGCACCCGGCCCGCCGGATGCTCCCCGAAAAGCCGAGAGGCGAACCCGAAGGTTCGCCTCTCTTATCCTGTCGATCCTGCCGACTCCTTCCCTTCGACCCTTACCCGTCGAGGCGATGTCGCTTACGACATGACTTACGCCTTGTTGGCGTTGGCATTCTTCGGTGGACGACCGCGCTTGCGGCGGGGTTGTTCGGGCACCAGGTCATCGAGCGAAAGACCGGCGTCGTTGAGCGCTTCGCGTATCTCGGCCAGCTTGCGCTCCTTCTGCGCTTCCTCTTCCTGACGTTGCAGCTCTTCGTCCTTCTTCTGTTCGATGACCTCGCCGATCACCTCTGCCAGCTTATGGAGCTGTTCCATGCTCAACTGGCGTGCCGCGGCTCGAGCCACGTTCTTGTTGCGAGCGATGCGCTCCAGGGATTCGCTGGACATTGGCCCCCTCCATGCGATTGAACGAAAAAGGTTATTCATGACACTGTACGTCAAAAGTATATGCACCCTTCGTGACTTGGCAAGAAAATACGTGCAATTATTTTCATCGAACCATCGGCCAATCCCCGTGGTTCCCTTGGGGGATCCTCACACGAAGACGGCGCCATCCTGGCGCCGTCTTCGAATGGGAAGCGAATGAATTCGGCATTCAGCCACCGGTCATGTTCATGAAGCGCACCACCTGGACATCGCCGTCGGTGGTGAAATGATGGCGCTCGGGCTTGAGGGGCATGGCCGCGACGATGCGTTCCTTCAGGGTCTCGATATCGCCCGGATGACGCCGCAGCACCTCCCGCAGGTCCACCGAGTGCTCGTTGCCGAGGCAGAGCAGCAGGCGCCCTTCCACGGTCACCCGAACCCGATTGCAGGTGGCGCAGAAATTGTGGCTGTGGGGCGAAATGAAGCCGACGCGGGTATCGCTGTCGGGCATGCGAAAATAGCGCGAGGGCCCCAGGGTGGTCTCGGTGGTGGGGATCAACTGGTGGCGAGTCTCGATGAGCGCCTGCACCTCGTCGCTGGAGCAGTAGGTCTCGTCCCGGTTATGGTCCGAGACGTCCCCCAGTGGCATCTCCTCGATAAAGCTGATGTCGACCCCTTCCCGTCGCGCGAAATCGACCAGCTCGATCACCTCGTCGTCATTGCGCCCCTTGAGGATGACCGCGTTGAGCTTGATGCGATCGAAGCCGGCCTCCCGGGCGGCGTGGATGCCATCGATCACCTTGGCCAGGTCGCCGGTGCGGGTCAGGCGACGGAAGCGCTCCGGGTCCAGGGAGTCGAGGCTGATGTTGAGCCGCTTGAGTCCGGCCTGGCGGAGCCGATGGGCATACTTGCCGAGCCCCGCGCCGTTGGTGGTCATGGCGAAATCCCTGAGCCCGGGCAGCGAGCCGATATCCTCGACCAGTCGGTCGATGTCGCGACGCACCAGGGGTTCGCCTCCGGTCAGGCGCACCTTTTCCACGCCGAGCTCGATGAAGGCCCGCGCCACCAGCGCCAGCTCTTCCAGCGTCAACACCTGGGCACGGGGCAGGAAGGTCATCTCCTCGCTCATGCAGTAGACGCAGCGGAAATCACAGCGATCGGTGACCGAGATGCGCACGTAGCGCACCCGCCTTCCGAAGTCGTCGATCAGCTCATCGGTTAGTGCCATCGTCATGTCTCCCAGCGGTGGGCATCCTGGTGATCCGAATCACGCTCTGACACCCAGTAGTCGCCGTCGGTGGCGTGTTCCTTCTTCCAGAACGGGGCGCGGGTCTTGAGGTAATCCATGATGAAGTCGCAGGCCTCGAAGGCGGCACGCCGATGGGCACTGGCGACCACCACCAACACGATAGGGTCTCCCGGGGCGAGGCGTCCAATCCGGTGGATCAGGCGCAGCCCCTCGAGCGGCCATCGCCCCTCGGCTTCCTGGACGATCTCGTCCAGGGCCGCCTCGGTCATGCCGGGGTAATGCTCGAGGGTCAGGGCCGTGACCTCGGGGCGTTCGTTGAAGTCGCGCACCAGCCCGGTGAAGCTGACCACGGCGCCGACGTCGGTGCGACCCGCCAGCAGCGCCTGCTGTTCGACGCCCGCATCGAAGGGCGCCTCCTGGACACGAATCATGCTCAGCCTCCGGTCACCGGGGGGAAGAAGGCGACCTCGTCCTCGTTGGTGATCGGCGTGTCGTCGGCGGCCATCACCTGATTGACCGCACACAGCACCCGCCCCTCGTCGAGCCGCGAGAAGCGCGGGTCGAGCACCTTGAGGGCCGCCTTGAGGCCGGCCACGTCGGCACTCGCCAGGCTGTCGAACGGCACCGAAAGATCGCCGACGCCGAGCCGCTCGCGCAGCTCGGCCAGGCACTTGACCCGCACACAGGGCGAGGCGATATCGCAGCGGTTACCCACCGACACCTCCCCGGCACTGCCCTCGCCGGTAACGATGGGCGCGACCGGAGCGACGGCGTCGCCGTCACGGCGATAGTCGCCCGAGCGGCCGCCGCTCTTGGCATCGAGGTGGATGGCGCCGATCTCCATCCCCTTGTCCACCGCCTTGCACATGTCGTAGAGGGTCAGGCAGGCCACGGAGACCGCGGTCAGCGCCTCCATCTCCACCCCGGTGCGGCCGTTGAGCCGGCAGGTGGCGGTGACCTCGACACAGGAGGCGGCCTCGTCGAGGCGGAAGTCGATGGCCACCTTCGACAGCGCCAGGGCATGACACAGCGGGATCAGTTCGTGGGTCCGCTTGGCGGCCTGGATGCCGGCGATGCGCGCGGTGGCCAGCACGTCGCCCTTGGGCAGGCCGCCCTCGGCGAGCAGCGCCAGGGTCGCCGGCTGCATGCGGATGCGTCCCGAGGCGCTCGCCTCGCGCCGGCTCTCCGGCTTGTCGGCAACGTCGACCATATGGGCTTCGCCGCGGGTATTGAGATGGGTCAGTGACATGGAAAGCGCCTCATGGAAGTCGATGAAGAGGATGAATGGTGACTGCCTCGCCGGGCGCGGCGACCTCGCGGTCGGCGGCGAGCTCGATCAGACAGTTGGCCTTGACCATGGACGAAAGGATGCCCGAGCCCTGGGCCCCGGTGCTGGCGACCGTGAGCCGGCCCCGGTCGTCGCCGCGGTAGACGCCGCGCAGATAGTCGACGCGCCCGATGCGGCTCTTGAGCTCATGCTCGGCCAGCGCGGTGAGGGTCGCCGGGTGCCGCTCGACACGCCCCTGCAGGCGGGCCAACAGGGGGGCCACGAACCGCAGGAAGGTGACCATCACCGCCACCGGGTTGCCGGGCAGCCCGAGGAAGGGCACCCCACCCTCGCCCAGGCGACCGCAGGCCAGCGGCCGCCCCGGGCGGATGGCGATGCGCCAGAAGCCGAGTTCGCCGAGCTCGGCCAGTGCCGCCCGGGTGAAGTCGGCCTCGCCCACCGAGACGCCGCCACTGGTGATCACCAGGTCGGCCCGCCGTGCAGCGGCGCCCAGGGCGGCGACCAGGGCGGCCCGGTCGTCGGGCAGGATGCCGAGGTCGAGCACCTCGCCCCCCTGCTCCGCCACCAGGCCGCGGAGGGTGAAGCGGTTGGCATCGTAGATGCCGGCCGGGGGCAGCGGCGCGCCCGGGGCGGTGACCTCGTCACCGGTGGAGAAGATCGCCACCCGCGGCCGGCGAATCACCCTCGCCTCGGCCAGGCCGAGGGAGGCCAGCAGGCCGAGCTCGGCCGCCGACAGCCGGGTGCCGGCCGCCAGTGCCGGGGCACCGCGGGCGATGTCCTCGCCGGCCCGGCGCACGTTCTGGCCGCGCCGGACCCGCTCGGGATGCGCCACGACCACCCGGTCGTCGCCCAGCACCTCGAGCTGCTCCTGCATGATCACGGTGTCGGCCCCCGGGGGCAACGGCGCCCCGGTGGTGATGCCCAGGCACTCGCCCGGCCCCAGCGGGGTCGCGTGGCGCTGCCCGGCGAACAGCTGGCCGACCCGTCGCCAGCCCTCGGGCCAGGGGCCCGCCTCCGGCCAGGCCAGGGCGATGCCGTCCATGGCGGCGTTGGTGCTCTGGGGCACGTCGAGGGGCGAGACGACGGTCTCGGCCAGGACCCGGCCATGCAACTCGGCCAGCGCCACTTTCTCGGCCGGCAGCGGCCCGGCGACCAGCTCGGCCAGCGCCGCGCCGGCCTCCTCCACCGAGAGCATGCGTTCGCCGAGATCGAAGCAGGAGAGCGTCATCTCGCCGTCTCCTCCGCGAGTGTGCGCGGGGTCCGCTCGCCTGGCCAGCGCGCCGGCCAGGCGGCGATCCAGGCGGCGATGGCCTCGAGGTCGTTGAGATCCAGCGCCTCGACGCCCTCGGGCAGCGGCTGGGGGGCGTCGCTCGCCACCGCCTTGACCCAGGGGTCCTCGGCCACCCGCAGCGCCTTGCCGACCTCGGGGCGATAGAGCTCCAGCTTGGGCAACGGCCAGGCCTTGAAGCCCTCCACCAGCACCAGGTCCGGCGCCTGGAGCCGCACCAGCTCGACCAGCTGCCCGAGGTCGGGCTCGTCGCGGCCCGGGGTCTCCATCATCAACGCCAGCCGCGTCCGCGAGGCGACCAGCATCGGCGCCGCCCCGGCCTGACGCAGGCGGTAGCTGTCCTTGCCCGGCTGGTCGACGTCGAAGCCATGGTGGGCGTGCTTGATCACCGCGACGCGCAGCCCGCGTTCGCCTAGCCGCGGCAGCAGCCGCTCGAGCAGGGTCGTCTTGCCGGTGCCGCTCCAGGCGGCGATGCCCAGCAGCGGCAGTCGCTCGTCGAGGTTCAGCCGGGTCTGGCTCATGAGGTCGGGGACTCCTTGTGCGCCTGCTCCAGGCGCCGCTTCTCGTCGTCGGTGTTGAGGTTGGCGAAGGCCTCGGGACAGTCGGAAAAGTCCACCTCGCACCAGGCATGGCGGGCGTACCAGCGGTCGATCTTGCGCTCGCCGGCGGTCAGGGCCGCGGCCAGGTCGTCGGCCAGGGCGGTGCGCAGCAGCGCCACCACCGGGTGCAGCCGATCGCCGTCGTGGGCCACGGCGATATCGGCCCGGCCGACCCCCGCCACCAGCCGCGGAACCAGGTCGTCGGGCAGCGCCGGGCTGTCGCAGGGCACCACCACCAGCCAGGGCGTGGTGGCGGCCCGCAGGCCACTGTAGATGCCCATCAGCGGCCCCTGGAAGCCGTCCTCGGCATCGGTGATCACCCGATCGGCCAGCGCCCGGTAGGCATCGAGGTGGCGGTTGGCGTTGATCATCACCTCGGCCACCCGCCCCTCGAGGCGCTCGATGACATGGGCGACCAGCGGGCGTCCGGCGAAGGGCTCGAGCCCCTTGTCGCGCCCTCCCATGCGGCGCCCCTGGCCGCCGGCCAGGATCATGCCGCTGAGCTCGCCTTGCGTGATCATGGGCTCTCCTGCTGTCCCGGATTCGTTATCGAGTGTTGCTGTTGTCCATGATGCCTGAGCCGGGCGGGTGGTGCCATGCCGCCGGGCGCCGGTACTGATGCCGATCAAGGCGGCGGTTTATCGGCGGCCGGCCGAGCGGGTATCATGGTGTCAAGGATCTTCAACGATCACAGGTTCCCAGACGACAGGACACCCGATGCAAGGATTCGATGTAGGGGCTCGCCTGCGCCAGCTGCGCAATGCCCGCGGCCTCTCCCAGCGAGAGCTGGCCAAGCGAGCCGGCGTCACCAACAGCACCATCTCGCTGGTCGAGCAGAACAGCGTCAGCCCCTCGGTGAGCTCGCTGAAGAAGATTCTCGATGCCTTGCCGGTGTCGATCAGCGCCTTCTTCGCCGGCGACGAGCTGAGCCAGCCGCGCCCCTTCTACCCGGCCGCCGAGCTCACCGAGATCGGCGACGGCCACCTCTCCTGGCGGCTGGTGGCGGCCCGCCGGCCCGACCGCAGCATGTCGATCATCCATGAGCGCTACCCCCCCGGCGCCGATACCGGGGAGGAGATGCTCGAGCACGAGGGCGAGGAAGGCGGGGTGGTGATCTCGGGCACCATCGAGATCACCGTGAACGGCGAGGTCGCGGTGCTCGGCGCGGGCGATGCCTACTACTTCGACTCCCGCCTGCCCCACCGCTTCCGCAACCCGGGCGAGACGGAGTGCGTGATCGTCAGCGCCAACTCCCCGCCGACCTTCTCGGAGGGCGGGCAGGAGCTGCATCACGCCTGAGGCCATGGCGATGGCTGTCTGCCGCTGGATCCTGGGGAGCAGCCTGGCTCCGCCGAACGATCGGCGCCGACGCCGAACACCAGGATCAGCGGAGCCGGGGGCGACTACCGCGTGCCGAAGATCTTGTCTCCCGCATCGCCGAGCCCCGGGACGATATAGCCGTTCTCGTCCAGGTGGTCGTCCACCGCGGCGGTGTAGATCTCGATCTCGGGATAGGCCTCCTGCACCCGCTTGATGCCCTCGGGGGCGGCCACCAGCACGATCACCTTCATCTGCTGGCAGCCACGATCGCGCAGCATGTCCAGGGTCGCCACCATGGTGCCGCCGGTGGCCAGCATCGGGTCGATGACGATGGCCAGGCGCTCGTCGAGGTCGTTCGCGAACTTGGCGAAATAGGGCACCGGCTCCAGGGTCTCCTCGTCGCGATAGAGCCCCACCACGCTGACCCGGGCGCTGGGGATCAGGTCGGTGACCCCGTCGAGCATGCCGAGCCCGGCACGCAGGATCGGCACGATGGTGACCTTCTTGCCCTTGAGCAGCTGCACCGGGATGGGCTGGCCGCTCCAGCCGTCGATCTCCTGGGTCTCGAGTTCCAGGTCCTGGGTCGCCTCGTAGGTGAGCAGCTTGGCCAGCTCGCCAGCCAGTTCGCGGAAGCTCTTGGTGCTGATGCCGGCTTCGCGCATCAGTCCCAGCTTGTGCTGGACCAGTGGATGGTGAATGGCGTGAAGGCTCATGGAAGGGACCTCTTGACGGCAATGGATCGGGAACGACCTTCGTCGGATGGACGGCACCGACAAATTGCGCGCCATTCTACCGCCATCCACCGTTGAGGGTAAGGCTCCCGGTCAGGGGGTGGCGGGCAGCTGCCAGTCGACCGGCGTGCGCCCATGCTCGGCCAGGAAGGCGTTGGCCCGGGAGAAGTGGTGGTTGCCGAAGAAGCCCCGGTGCGCCGAGAGCGGCGAGGGGTGCGGCGACTCCAGCACCAGGTGGCGCGAGGTGTCGACCAGCGCCTTCTTCTGCCGGGCATGGCTGCCCCAGAGCAGGAACACCGAGGGCTCGGCGTGGGCGTTGACCGTGGCGATGGCGCGGTCGGTGAAGGCCTCCCAGCCGCGGCCGCGGTGGGAGCCGGCATTGCCCTGCTCCACCGTCAGCGAGGTGTTGAGCAGCAGCACCCCCTGGCGCGCCCAATGCTCCAGGTTGCCGTGATCCACCGGCGTGAAGCCCACGTCGGCGGCCAGCTCCTTGTAGATGTTGACCAGCGACGGCGGCACGGGCACGCCGGGGCGCACCGAGAAGCAGAGGCCATGGGCCTGGCCGGGCCCGTGGTAGGGGTCCTGACCGAGGATCACCACCCGTACCCGGTCGAGCGGCGTGAGCTCGAAGGCCCGGAACCAGTTCGAGGAGTGCGGGTAGATCACCTTCCTGGCCGCCTTCTCGGCGGCCAGGAAGTCACGCAGGGCCTGCATGTAGGGCGCCTCGAACTCGGCGCCCAGCCACCGCTGCCAGCTGTCGGGAAGTGGACAGGCCATGGTTCAGCGCTTCACCTGGTCGACCAGCGGCTCGACATAGGCGATGCCCATGTCCCAGGGGAACTGGATCCAGCAGTCCTGGGCCACCTCGGTGAGATACTGGTCCACCAGCGGCCGCCCCTCCGGCTTGGCATAGACCGTCACGAAGTGGGCCCTGGGCAGCATCTCGCGCACCTTGCGTGCCGTCTTGCCGGTGTCGACCAGGTCGTCGACCAGCAGCCAGCCGTCGCCGTCGTGATCGACGCCCTTCATCACCTCGAGCCCGCCCTGGCCCATGTGGTCATAGCTCTTGATGCAGACGGTATCGATCAGGCGCACGTTGAGCTCGCGGGCGATCAGGGCGGCGGGGATCAACCCGCCCCGGGTGATGGCGACGATGCCCTTGAAGTCACGCTCGATCAGTCGATGGCAGAGCTCGCGCACGTCGCGGTGGAGCTGGTCCCAGGAGACGGTGAAGTGCTGGTGGTAGCGGTGGGTGCTCATGGCGGGAGACTCACTCGTCCTCGGTGAAGGAACAGACCGCGAAGACGCCGAAGCCGGCCTCGCGGATGCGCTGCGCCCCGCCGAGATCCGGCAGGTCGATGATGGTGGCGGTCTCGACCACCTGGCCACCGCTGCGGGTGATCAGCTTGGCGGCGGCCAGCATGGTGCCGCCGGTGGCGATGAGGTCGTCGACGATCAGGATGCGATCGTCCTGGCGGAAGGCGTCGGAGTGCAGCTCGACCTCGGCCTCGCCGTACTCCAGGGTGTAGGTCTCGCTGATGGTCCTGAAGGGCAACTTGCCCTTCTTGCGCACCGGCACGAAGCTGCAGCCCAGCTCGTAGGCCAGCGGCGCGCCGACGATGAAGCCCCGGGCGTCGATGGCGGCGATGGCATCGAGATCCATCTCCTGGTAGCGGTGCACGAAGCTGTCGATCAGCTTGCGAAAGGCCGCGCTGTTCTGCAGCAGCGGGGTGATGTCGCGGAAGTTGACCCCGGGCTGCGGCCAGTCGGGGACGGTGCGGATCACGGACTTGATGTAGTCGCCGTAGATGCTCATCAAAACAGGTCTCGGTGTGTGGATGCAGTCGGTATGGGTCAGTCGATGAAGAGGAACTTGGTCGCGAACAGCAGCGCCAGCACGATCACCGCCGGGTTGAGGTCCTTGAAGCGCCCGGACAACGCCTTGATGGCAGCGTAGCTGATGAAACCCAGGGCGATGCCCTCGGCGATCGAGAAGGTCAGCGGCATGGCCAGGGCGGCGATCAGCACCGGGGCGGCGTCGGTGGGGTCTTCCCAGTTGGCGTGGGCCAGGCTGCCGGCCATCAGCACCGCCACGTAGAGCAGCGCCCCGGCGGTGGCGTAGGCCGGAATGGAGCCCGCCAGGGGGGCGAAGAACAGGCTGACCAGGAAGAGCACGGCCACCACCACGGCGGTCAGGCCGGTGCGCCCACCCGAGGCGATGCCCGCGGTGGACTCGATGTAGCTGGTGGTGGTGGAGGTGCCGAGCACGGCACCGGCCATGGAGGCACCACTGTCGGCCATCATGGCGCGCCCGAGCCGGGGTAGCTTGCCGTCCTTGTCGAGCAGGCCGCCGCGATGGGCCACGCCCACCAATGTGCCGGAGGTGTCGAACAGGTCGACGAACAGGAAGGCGAAGATCACGCTGAGCATGGCGACGTCCAGGGCGCCGACCAGGTCGAGCGCCATGAAGGTCGGGGCGATGGAGGGCGGCATGGACATCAGGCCGCCGTACTCGTTGTGACCGAGAATCATGGCCAGCACGGTGATGCCGAGTATGCCGATCATCACCGCCCCGGTGACCTTCAGATAGGCCAGCGCGGTGATGACGAAGAAACCCAGCAATGCATAGATCGCCGGTGGCTGCGACAGGTCGCCCAGCGACACATAGGTGGCCGGATTGGCGACCACGATGCCGGCGTTCTTCAGCGCGATCATCGCCAGGAAGAGGCCGATACCCGCGGCGATGCCCAGGCGCAGGGAGAGCGGGATCGAGTTGATGATCCACTCGCGCACCCTGAACACGCTGAGCAGAAAGAAGCAGAAGCCGGAGAAGAATACCGCCCCCAGCGCCGCCTCCCAGGTGTAGCCCATGCCCAGCACCACGCCATAGGTGAAGAAGGCGTTGAGCCCCATGCCCGGCGCCTGGGCGATCGGATAGTTGGCCCACAGCCCCATGATCAGAGAACCCAGGGCCGCGGCGAGGCAGGTGGCGACGAAGACGGCGCCAGCGTCCATGCCCGTCTCGGAGAGGATGCTGGGGTTGACGAAGATGATGTAGGCCATGGTCAGGAAGGTGGTGATCCCGGCAATGACCTCGGTCTTTACATCGGTATTGTGCTCGGCCAGCTTGAAATGCTCGTCCATCAGGCGTTTCAGCATCGTTGTCGTTCCTGCGCAGGGACGGTGTCGTCGCCCGGGGTGCGAGAAAAGCCGCCTATGGTACCCAATGCCCTGTCGGGATGCGAGGCAGCGGGCCGCCCATGATACGGCTCGGTCTGCCTTATATAAGCAACCAAGGGGCCATTCGCCAGCCGAGCCTCCAACGCAGACTTGACGGAGTGGTCAAGCCAGCCCCCTGCTTCAGGCCCCGCGTGCGGCCAGGACACGCTCCACGGTCTCGACGATGGCCTGGGTCTGGGGGTCGATCTCGATATTGACGAGATCCCCGGGCGCTCGATCGACCAGGATGGTGCGTGCCAGGGTCTCGGGAATCAGGTTGACGCAGAAGCGCGGCCCCCGGGTCGCCGTGGCAGGCTTCACCTCGCCGATGGTCAGGCTGATGCCGTCCACCCCGATGTAGCCCTTGTCGAACAGGAAGCGCCCCAGGGCGTGGGGCAGCTCGAACCATAGCCGCCGGTTGTTGGGTGCCTCGTCGAGCTCCACCAGTTCGGCCATGGCCATGACGTGACCGGACATGGCGTGACCGCCGATCTCGTCGCCGAAGCGTGCCGCCCGCTCGATGTTGACGCGATCACCCACCCGCAGCGCACCAAGATTGGTCAGCCTGAGGGTCTCGCGCATCAGGTCGAAGCTGACCCGTTCGCCGTCGATGGCGGTCGCCGTCAGGCAGACACCGTTGTGGGCCACCGAGGCGCCGATCTCGAGCCCGCGGCACAGCGCCTCGGGCAGCGTCACCACATGGGTGCGAAAGGCCTCGGCCTCCTCGATGGCGACCACTTCCGCCGTGCCCTGCACGATGCCGGTAAACATTGGCGCTCCTCGCTCTCGCTATTGCGGTCATCGGCCGCGGAATATCGGAAAGCCTGACAGTGTAGGGAATTCCCGGGCCCACCGTCCATGCGCCGAGGATGCCCCGCAGGGCTGTCGCAGATGGCGGTAACGCTCGAGGCTGTTCCGGCGCCTCTCTCTTTGGGTAGCGGCGATTGTCCTGGGAAGGTCAGAGGCCGCCAGCATCAGAAAATCATTCTGCTTTTCCTGCATATTCGGGACGATCTACTGATCAGAAAGCGCAACGATGGGAACATGAACCAGAAATCTTGACAGCTCTCGGCTTTGGTCTTAGCCTTCGCCCCACATCTTGAAGGCGCCGATTTGTACCCGGATTGCGGGCGCCAGCACCGCGATCGCCCTCCAGGCGGCCGTGGTGTGAAGTGCAGCTAAAAGGGTGTGTCCAGCGTTGATGGCCACCCACCAGGGTGGCCTTTTTTTGCCCTCGCTGCACGGCCCGCACCGCCCGGGCGCCCTCCCCCCGCGGAGGCTTCCATGATCCGACTGCACAATGTTTCCAAGACCTACTATCTCAAGGGCCACCGCCAGGGGCGCTCCGGGAACCAAGGCGCCCCGCCCGGGCGAGACGCCGACCCCAGGGTCGTCGAGGCCCTGAAGAACGTCGACCTGCACGTTCCGCCGGGGCAGATCCACGGCGTGATCGGCCTGTCCGGGGCCGGCAAGTCGACGCTGATCCGCTGCGTCAACCTGCTCGAACGCCCCACCGCCGGTACCGTCACCGTCGACGGCCAGGAGCTCACCGGCCTCGCCAACGGCGCCCTCAACCAGGCGCGCCATCGCATCGGCATGATCTTCCAGCACTTCAACCTGCTGACCAACCGTAACGTCTTCGACAACGTGGCGCTGCCGCTGGAGCTGATGGGCATGACGCGCGCGGCGATCCGCGAACGGGTCACCCCGCTGCTGGAGCTCGTCGGCCTGGCCGACAAGGCCGACCAGTACCCCGCCCGGCTCTCCGGCGGCCAGAAGCAGCGGGTCGCCATCGCCCGGGCGCTCGCCAGTCGCCCGCGGGTGCTGCTGTGCGACGAGGCCACCTCGGCACTCGACCCCCAGACCACCGGCTCGATCCTGGCGCTGCTGCGCGACATCAACCACAAGCTCGGCCTGACCATCCTGCTGATCACCCACGAGATGGAGGTGGTCAAGTCGATCTGCCATCGGGTCAGCCTGATCTCCGATGGCGAGCTGGTCGAGGAGGCCGACGTCGGCGACTTCTTTACCGCCCCGCGCACCCGGCTGGGCCGCGACTTCCTCAACGACTTCCTGCAGCTCGAGCCGCCCCGGGCGCTGATCGAGCGTCTCGAGGAGACCCCCGGCGAGCACACCCATCCGGTGGTGCGCCTGGCCTTCTCGGGCGACGCCGTCTCGACCCCGCTGATCTCGCGGCTGGCCCGGGAGTGCGGCGTCGACGTGAGCATCCTGCAGGCCAAGGTCGAGTCGATCCAGGAGCGCACCCTGGGGCTGATGATCGCCGAGCTGATCGGCGCGACGAGCGAGACCGCCCGCGCCATCGACTATCTCGAAACCCATGATCTTCACGTGGAGGTGCTCGGCCATGTCCAGCGCGATGCTTGAGCTCATCCTCAGGGCCACCCTGGACACCCTCTACATGGTGGGGGTCTCGGGGCTGATCTCGGCGCTGCTCGGCGTGCCCCTGGGCGTGCTGCTCTACGTCACCCGCCCGGGGCAGGTACTGGCCCACCCCCTGGCCAGCCAGGTGCTCGGCACCGTGACCAACGTCGGCCGCTCGGTGCCCTTCATCATCCTGATGGTGGCGATCATTCCCTTCACGCGGCTGCTCGTCGGCACCTCCATCGGCACCAACGCCGCCATCGTGCCGCTGACCATCGCCGCCATCCCCTTCGTGGCGCGGCTGGTGGAGGGCGCCCTGAACGAGGTGCCGCCCGGCCTGGTGGAGGCCGCCCAGTCCATGGGGGCCACGCCCCGGCAGATCATCCTCAAGGTGCTGCTGCCGGAGGCCAGGGGCGGTATCTTCACCGGGCTGACCATCACCGTGGTGACCCTGATCAGCTATTCGGCCATGGCCGGCGCCGTGGGCGGCGGCGGCCTGGGCGACCTGGGCATCCGCTACGGCTACAATCGCTTCGATCCCACGGTGATGCTGATCACCGTGGTGATCCTGGTGGTGATGGTGCAGGGCTTCCAGATGCTCGGCGATCACCTGGTGCGGCGTACCGACCACAAGTAACCGGGGAGCACTGATTTATTGCTGCGCTCGAGATCCTGGCCGCCGGCGGTGCTCACAATCCTCATTGAGCACCCCAGTCAACTCCGGTTGTTGCGCTCCGGCGGCGACCAGCCTCTCTTCGCTCGCGACATAAATCAGCGCTCCCCTGGCACCCGATTTCACAGCCTCGCCACCTGAGCGCGGCACGCAAAGGAGAGTAAGACCATGCAACTGACCCTACCCCGTCTGCTCGGCGCCGCCACCCTGGCCGGCGCCACCCTGCTGGCCGGCTGCGGCAGCGACGACGCCGACGAGCCCCGGTCCATCAAGATCGGCACCGTGGCCGGTCCCGAGACCGAGGTGATGGAAGTCGCCGCCGGCATCGCCCGCGAGGAGTTCGGTCTCGAGGTGGAGATCGTCGAGTTCACCGACTACGTCTCGCCCAACGCCGCCCTGGCCGACGGCAGCCTGGACGCCAACGCCTACCAGCACGAGCCCTACATGCAGAGCATGGTGGAGGATCGCGGCTACGACTTCGCCATCGCCGGCTACACCTTCGTCTACCCCATCGGCGCCTACTCCGAGAAGTACGACAGCATCGAGGAGCTGCCGGACGGGGCCACCATCGCCCTGCCCAACGACCCCTCCAACGAAGGGCGCGCCCTGATCCTGATGCACAATCTGGAGCTCATCGAACTCGCCGACCCGGAGAACCTGGAGGCCACGCCTCTGGACATCGTCGAGAATCCGCACGACTTCGACTTCCGCGAGATCGAGGCCGCCCAGCTGCCCCGCGTGCTGCCCGACGTCGACATGGCCTTCATCAACAACACCTTCGCCCAGCCGGCCGGCCTGAGCCTGGACGACGCCCTGATCAAGGAGGGCGCGGAGTCCCCCTATGTCAACCTGATCGTGGTACGCGGCGGTGACGAGGAGCGCGAGGCCATCCAGCAACTGGTCGAGGCCTACCAGACCGAGGAGGTCGAGGCCAAGGCGAACGAACTGTTTGGACCGCAGGCGGTTCCCGGCTGGAAGTGATGACGCCCGACTATCCCCTGCTTGCCCGCCAGCTCGGGGCCCTGCTCGACACCCGCGACTGGCTGGTCAACAGCGCCCAGACCTGCGCCTTCCTGATGCAGGAACTCCCCGACCTCAACTGGGCCGGTTTCTACCTGCAGCGCGAGCCCGGACTGCTCGGCCTGGGCCCCTTCCAGGGCAAGCCCGCCTGCCATCCGATCCCCTTCGACAAGGGGGTCTGCGGCGCCGCGGCGCGCACCCGGCAGACCCAGCGCGTGGCGGATGTGCATGCCGTGGACGACCATATCGCCTGCGATGCCGACTCGCAGGCCGAGCTGGTGGTGCCCATCCTGGCCGGTGATCGCCTGTGGGGCGTGCTCGACCTGGACAGCCCGCTGCGCGACCGCTTCACGGCCGCCGACCAGGCCGGCATCGAGGCCCTGGTGGACGTCTTCGTCGAACAGACGGATCTGGAATGAGAGACGCCCCTGCAGCGGGGCTGCGGGGGCGTCTCGGGAGCTGGTAGGACCAGGCGGATTTGAACCGCCGACCTCCACGATGTCAACGTGGCGCTCTAACCAACTGAGCTATGGTCCTGTCACGCTGTTGCCAGGATCGCAGCCGCCAGGGAATGGTAGGACCAGGCGGATTTGAACCGCCGACCTCCACGATGTCAACGTGGCGCTCTAACCAACTGAGCTATGGTCCTGCATCGGCCATCCTGTCGGCTGCGCAACGCGCTCGGCGCCGCGGCAACGGATGCGTATATTACCGAAACCACTGGCGTTTGCAAGCCCTCAGCGACCGCTTTTCACCCTGTCCACCGCCTCCTGCCAGCCCTGGTAGAGGCGTTCGCGTTCGCCCTCCTCCATCTGCGGCACGAAACTGCGCTCGCACTGCCAGAGCCCGGCGATCTCGTCCAGGTCACGGTACCAGCCGAGGCGCAGCCCGGCGAGATAGGCCGCCCCCAGGGCGGTGGTCTCGAGCACCGAGGGGCGGTCGACCTGGACGCCGAGCATGTCGGCGAGGAACTGCATCACCCAGTTGTTGCTGACCATGCCGCCATCCACCCGCAGGATGCTCGGCGTGGCCGCCATGTCATCGCTCATGCAGACCTGCAGGTCGCGGGTCTGGTAGCAGACCGCCTGCAGGCCGGCGGCGACGATCTCGGCGATGCCGGTGTCCCGGGTCAGGCCGAGGATCGCCCCCCGCGCCTTCGGGTCCCAGTGGGGCGCCCCCAGCCCGGTGAAGGCCGGGACCAGATAGACACTATGGCCACTGCGGGTCTGTCGTGCCAGGGCCTCGGTCTCGGCGGCATCGGCGAACAGCTGCAGGCCGTCGCGCAGCCACTGCACCGTGGCACCGGCCACGAAGATGCTGCCCTCCATGGCATAGGTCGGCTTGCCATGGAGGCGATAGCCAATGGTGGTCAGCAGGCGGTTGCGGGAGGTCTCGGCGGCTTCGCCGGTGTTGACGATCATGAAGCAGCCGGTGCCGTAGGTGCTCTTGCCCATGCCCGGCTCGAAGCAGGCCTGGCCGAACAGCGCCGCCTGCTGGTCGCCGGCCACCCCGGCGATGGGCAGCTCGCCGCCCAGCCACTTCGCCTCGACGGTGCCGAAGTCGTCGCTGGAGTCCTTCACCTCGGGCAGCAGGCTCTCGGGGATGCCGAAGAGCTCGAGCAGCGCCGGGTCCCAGCGCTGCTCGTGGATGTTGAACAGCGCCGTGCGCGAGGCATTGGTGGCATCGGTGGCATGCATCCGCCCGCCGGTGAGTCGCCAGATCAGGAAACTGTCGACCGTGCCGAAGGCCAGCTCGCCGCGCTCGGCCCGCGCCCGGGCCCCCTCGACGTTCTCCAGCAGCCAGGCCAGCTTGGTGGCCGAGAAGTAGGGGTCGATCAGCAGCCCCGTGCTCGCCTGCACCGCCGCGGTATGCCCCGCCTCGCGCAGCCGCTGGCAGGTATCCGCCGTGCGCCTGTCCTGCCAGACGATGGCATTGTGCAGCGGCTCGCCGGTCGCCCTGTCCCACAGCAGCGTGGTCTCGCGCTGGTTGGTGATGCCGATGCCGGCGATCTCCTCGACCCGGACACCGGCGCGGTCGATCACCTCGCGACAGGTGGCGAGCACCGTTTCCCAGATAGCCTCGGGGTCATGCTCGACCCAGCCGTCGGCGGGAAAGTGCTGGGCGAACTCGCGTTGGGCCATGGCCCGGTTGCGCCCTTCGCGATCGAAGAGGATGGCGCGGGAGCTGGTGGTGCCCTGGTCGATGGCAAGCAGGTAGTCGGCCATGATGGTTCCTGTGGTTGGATGTTCGTTTATGATCACCAAGAGTACTGTAGTGTGTTCGTATTGCTTTACGACTTTTGTCTAACGATACCCTCCTGCGGCCTGCTCCCTCCCCCCGGGATGGCCTACAATGGGGCGATTGACAAGGAGCCGACATGAACCAGCAGCAACGACAGGACGCCATCGTCGACCTGGTCCGCCGCCAGGGCTATGCCAGCATCGAGCAGCTCACCGATCATTTCACGGTCACCCCCCAGACCATCCGGCGCGACCTCAATGCCCTGGCAGGCGAGGGCCTGATCCGCCGGGTCCATGGCGGCGCCGGGCTCGAGTCGAGCACGGTCAACACCGCCTACAACACCCGCAAGACCCTGAACCTGGACGCCAAGCAACGCATCGCCGCCCTGCTGGCCCGCCATGTTCCCGACCACTCCTCGCTGTTCATCAACATCGGCACCAGCAACGAAGTGGTGGCCGAGGCCCTGCTCGAGCACCAGGGCCTGGAGGTGATCACCAACAACCTCAAGGTGGCGGCCATCCTCCAGCACCAGGAGGACTTCAACGTGATCATCGCCGGCGGCCAGGTGCGCGCCCGGGACGGCGGCATCATCGGCGAAGCCACCATCGACTTCATCAACCAGTTCAAGGTCGACTTCGGCATCATCGGCATCAGCGGCATCGACGAGGACGGCTCGCTGCTCGAGTTCGACTATCAGGAGGTGCGCGTCGCCCAGGCGATCATTCGCAACTCCCGCCAGGTGTTCCTCGCCGCCGACCACTCCAAGTTCCACCGTAACCCCGTCGTACGCCAGGGAAATCTCGGCCAGATCGACGCCCTGTTCACCGACCGCCGCCCGCCGGAGGCCATCCTGCGCCTGCTCGAGGCGCACGACGTGGCCCTGCATATCGCCTGATACGGCTCGTCCCACCTTCGACACCCACCAGGACGGGAGAAGTTCGCCTCGCCTCTTGATGTTCGCTTTCGATTAAACTATTTTCGTTTTCTAACATCAATCATGACGACAACGGCCCGGGATGGTCGGGCAGGAGACATTCATGAGTGGCAAGGCGAACGACATGCTCGATCTCTTCGTCATCGGGGGCGGCATCAACGGTGCCGGCATTGCCGTCGATGCCGCCGGGCGAGGCCTGCGAGTGGCGCTGTGCGAGCAGGCCGACCTGGCCAGCGCCACCTCCTCGGCCAGCAGCAAGCTGATCCATGGCGGCCTGCGCTATCTGGAGCATCGCGAGTTCCGCCTGGTTCGCGAGGCCCTGCGCGAGCGCGAGGTGCTGCTGGCCAAGGCGCCCCACATCATCTGGCCACTGCGCTTCATCCTGCCTCACCGCCCGCACCTGCGGCCGGCCTGGATGCTGCGCACGGGCCTCTTCCTCTACGATCACCTGGGTCGGCGGCAGCGTTTGGCCGGCTCACGGAGCGTGCGGTTCGCCGAGGACGACGGGCTCAGCCCCGACATCTCTCGCGGTTTCGAGTACTCCGACTGCTGGGTGGATGACGCGCGCCTGGTGGTACTCAATGCCATCCAGGCGCGGGCGCATGGCGCCGAGATCCTGGTACGCACCCGCTGCGTCGGAACCCGGCAGGAGGCGGGCCACTGGGTCATTCGCCTGGAGGACGTGGAGAGCGGCGCCCGCTTCGAGCGCCGGGCGCGGGTACTGGTCAATGCCGCGGGCCCCTGGGTGGAGAGCGTGGTGCGGCACCAGGCGGGACGACGCTCGCGCTATGCCATCCGCATGATCCGTGGCAGTCACCTGATCGTTCCCCGTCTCAACCGCGACGACCGCGCCTACATCCTGCAGCACAGCGATCGGCGCATCGTCTTCGTGCTGCCCTACGAGGAGTCGTTCAGCCTGATCGGCACCACCGACCGTCGCTACGAGGGAGACCCCTCCCGGGTCGAGGCCACCGAGGAGGAGATCGACTACCTGCTGTCCGTGGTCAACGACCACTTCAGCACCCCGCTGACCCGCAGCGACGTCATCCGCACCTTCGCCGGCGTGCGACCGCTGTGCGATGACGAGTCGGCGGACCCGTCGGCCATGACCCGCGACTACACCCTCGACCTGGACAACGACGGCGCCCCCCTGCTGTCGGTGTTCGGCGGCAAGATCACCACCTACCGCAAGCTCGCCGAAGCGGCCCTGCGCACCCTGCAGTCCAGTCTCCCCGGCATGGAGCCGCCCTGGACCGCCACGGCGCCCCTGCCCGGTGGCGACATCGGCGACCAGGACGCCTTCACCGCTCGCCTGCTGGCCGACTACCCCTTCCTCGGCGCGACCAGGGCACGGCGCTTCGCCCGCAGCTACGGCAGCCTCTGCTTGCGCTTCCTCGAAGGCGTCCGCGCCGAGAGCGAGCTGGGTGAGACGTTCGGCGCCGGACTGACGAGCGCCGAGGTGGACTACCTGATCGATCACGAATGGGCACGCAGCGCCGAGGACATCCTATGGCGCCGCACCAAGCTCGGCCTGCGCCTGACACCGAAGCAGGTGGAACGACTGGCGCGCCACATCGCCATGCACCGTCAAGGACTGGCCGCGTGATTGTCTCGCCGGGAGTCCGCTGCTACCTCCCACCCCGCCGCCCGCTCGACTCGGCCAGGCGGATGAGTTCGTCGAGGTCGAGAATATGGAAGTCACGCCCGCTGGCCTTGAGCAGTTCCTGCTTGTGGAAGTGCGCCAGGGTACGGCTGATGGTCTCCACCGTCAGTCCCAGGTAGCTGGCGATGTCGCTGCGCGACAGCGCCAGGCGAAACTGGGTGGGCGAGTAGCCGCGGCGCCGGAAGCGCATCGACATGGCGACGAAGAAATACGCCAGTCGCCCTACGGCGGTCCTGTGCAGCAACGACCTGAGCATCAGCCGCTCGTCGTGCACCTCCTGGCTCAGGTTGCGGCACAACTGCTGCCGCAGTTCGGGCACCTGGGCGCCGAGTTCGCTGACCCGCTCCTGCGATAGCACACTCACCGTCAGGGTCTCCAGCGCCAGGGCGGTGCCCGGGTAGACGTTCTGGCCAATGGCATCCAGCCCCACCAGGTCTCCCGGCATCGCATAGGCCATGACCAGGGGGTCGCCTCCGTGGATCGTCGAGACCTGCTTGAGGCTCCCCGAGCGCACCAGGAACAGACCGGCGAACGGTGTTCCCTGCTCGAAGAGCACTTCATCCTTTCTCAGCAGAGTGAACGTCTCGGCATCGTGGAGTTCGGGGATCTCTTCCAGGGGCAGGCCCAGGGGCAGGTGCAAGCAGCTCATGTCGGTGAATACGTCAGCTCCAGAAGGGTCGTTGGCTCGGGCCGGCGGCACGAGGCAACTCCTCCCCCGCTCGCCGAGCCCCGACACCATGCCTGAAATAATGCATCCACTCTGCACCATTCGACCCGAAACTTGACAACTGTCACGCCTCGCCGGGCGTTCCCTCGGTCAGGCCTCGCGCCTGCGCCGCCCGCTGGCCTCGGCCAGGCGCTCCAACCGCGGCATGTCGAGGATATGGACCTCTGGGCCACGAGTGACGAGCAGCCCCTGGTCACGATAGCGCACCAGGGTACGACCGACGGTTTCCACCGTCAGCCCCAGGTAGTTGGCGATATCCCCGCGCGGCATCGCCAAGCGGAAGCGATAGGGCGAATAGCCACGGCGCCTGAAACGCTCGGACATGGCGACGAGGAAGTACGCCAGCCGCACCTCGGCGGTCCGGCGCAGCAGCAGGCGCATCCCCAGCCGTTCGCTGCCCACTTCCAGGCTCAGGTTACGCAGAAACCGCCGGCGCAACTCGGGCACGCGGGTACCCAGCTCCAGGAACTCCGCGAACGGCAATTCGCATACCGTGGCGGTCTCCAGTGACACGACACTGCCCGGGTAGCGGCCTTCGCCGATGGCATCGAGGCCGATCAACTCGCCCGAAAGGAAGAACGCCGTGACCAGATATTCGTCGCTGCCGGTCGTGGTGACCTGCTTGAGACTGCCGGAGCGCACCATGAAGAGACTGGTGAAGGGCGAGCCCTGCAGGATCAGGGGGTCGCCCTTGTTCAGCGTCGCCAGCGGACGAATGATGTCGCCGAGCTCGGCGATCTCGTCGACCGGCAATCGTCCGGTGAAACAGAGGGGACTCGACCGGCATGACGAGCAGTCGACGGTGTGCTGGCCGGAAAAGCGCAATACCTTGCTGCGACTCGTCATGGCTCCCCCTTCCCAACCTCGCTCGGAGATACTTCTGAGCATGAGACCCGGGGAAAGCGCCGGCCGTTCGATATGCAGCACGCTCTCTCGAATATCGCCCACCGCTGGTACCGAGGTCGCGGCGGCCAGCCGGTTCGGCCAGGCAAGGGCCCCCTACCCCGGAATCCCGCCCCGGGTCAGGGCCGCGGGGTCGAGCAGCCGCTCGAGCTCCTCGCGGGCGAGATCGGTCTCCTCCTCGGCCACCTCGAGGATCGGGCGACCCGCCTGGTAGGCCTTCTTGGCGATGGCCGCCGCGGCATCGTAGCCGATCACCGGGTTGAGCGCCGTCACCAGGATGGGATTGCGCGACAGCGGCTGCCGCAGGTTCTCCTCGCGCACCTTGAAGGTGGCGATGGCGCGATCGGCCAGCAGCCACACGGTATTGGCCATCAGGCCAATGGCGGTGAGCAGGTTGTTGGCGACCAGCGGCAGCATGACGTTGAGCTGGAAATTGCCGCTCTGGCCGGCCACCGTCACCGCGGTATCGAGGCCGATCACCTGGGCCGCCGCCTGGGCGGCGGATTCGGGAATCACCGGATTGACCTTGCCCGGCATGATCGAACTGCCAGGCTGCAGGGCCTCGAGCTCGATCTCGCCGAGCCCCGCCAGGGGGCCGGAGTTCATCCAGCGCAGGTCGTTGGCGATCTTCATCACCACGCAGGCGAGCCCGCGGAGCTGGCCCGACAGCTCCACGGCGGCATCCTGGGAGGCCAGGCCGGCGAAGAAGCTGTCATTGGGGGCGAACGCCAAACCGGTCTGCTCGCTCAGGTCCCGGGCCATGCGGTCCGCGAACTCGGTGTGGGCGTTGATGCCGGAGCCCACCGCCGTACCGCCCTGGGCCAGCCGGCAGAGGCGAACCATGGCGCTGTCGAAGCGCTCGATGGCCTGCCCTACCTGACTCGACCAGCCCCCCAGCTCCTGGCTCATGCGCAGCGGCATGGCATCCATCAGGTGCGTCCGCCCGGTCTTGACCACGTGGTCGAGCTCGGCGGCGCGGACCTCGATGGTCTGGCGCAAATGCACCAGCGCCGGCCGCAGCCGCGACTGCACCTCCAGCGCCGCCGAGAGGTGGATGGCGGTGGGGATGACGTCGTTGCTCGACTGGCCCATGTTGACGTGGTCGTTGGGCCCCACCGCCAGGCCGTCGCGACTGGCCAGGTGGGCGATCACCTCGTTGACGTTCATGTTGCTCGAGGTGCCCGAGCCCGTCTGGAAGACATCCACCGGGAACTGGTCGTCGTGCTCGCCGGCGATCACCGCCTCGGCGGCGGCGGCGATCGCCGCGGCCCGTTCGGCGTCGAGCAGCCCGAGCTCCCGGTTGACCCTGGCCGCGGCCAGCTTGATCCGCGCGATGGCATGGATGAAGGCCGCCGGCATGGGCTGGCCGGAGACCGGGAAGTTGTTCACTGCACGTTGGGTCTGGGCACCGTAGAGGGCCTCTGCGGGCACCTCGAGCTCGCCCATGCTGTCACGCTCGATGCGATGGTCGCTCATGGCCTTCTCCTCGTCGAAGGACGCTGCAGGGAAACGCCTTCTCACCATGGTGCCGCCGGGCGCCGCTTGCAAGACGGCTCTCGCCAAGCCCTCCGGGCTCCGCTATGGTCGTCGAGGTGATGAATCCCAGGACGGAACCGGGCATGACAGGCAGCCACTCTCGCTGGACAAGGGCCGTGCGGCGACTGCCGCTACTCCTGGTCGTCTGGCTGGCCGGCTGTGCCGCCACCGCGCCCGCACCGCCCGATCCCCCGCCCGGCGCCACCGCCGAACTGCGCGACGGCCGGGTGGTCGCCGAGGACGGTTACCAGCTGCCGATGCGCCGCTGGCTACCGCCGGGTGACCCCGAGGCGGTGGTACTGGCATTGCACGGATTCAACGACCATGCCGGCAGCCTCGAACCCCTGGCCCTGTCGCTGCGCGGCCGGGGCATCGCCGTGCATGCCATCGACCAGCGCGGCTTCGGCACCACCAGCGGACGCGGCCTCTGGCATGGCGAGCAGCGCCTGGTCGACGACGCGCGCCTGGTGCTCCGCCTGCTGCGCCAGCGCTACCCCGCGCCCCCCCTCTACCTGATCGGCAAGAGCATGGGTGGGGCCGTGGCCATGCTCGCCCTCACCGGCGACTCGCCTGCCGAGGCGGACGGCGCCGTATTGATCGCGCCGGCGGTGTGGGGCCTCGAGACCATGCCCTGGTACCAGCGGCTCGGCCTGCGGCTTGCCGTGCGCCTCTTCCCGGGCCTGAGTCTCTCCTCCCGTGTCACGCGCCGCCTGGGCATCCGCCCCACCGACGATCCGGAGGTGATACGCGCCATGCTCGACGATCCCCTGATCCAGCGGCGTGCCCGCATCGACACCCTCCATGGCCTGATCCGGCTGATGGATGCCGCCAGCCGGGCCGGTGCACGCCTGCCACCACCGACCCTGCTGCTCTACGGCGAGCAGGACGAGGTCATTCCCCCGGAACCGATCTGCCGGCTGCTCGAACGCCTGCCCGACCGGCCGGCCCACCGGCTGGTGCTCTACCCCGCGGGCTTCCACATGCTGACCCGCTACAGCGGCGATGCGATGACCCACGCGGACATCGCCGCCTGGCTCCTGGACCCGCGGGCGGCGCTACCTTCCGGCCACGAGCTCGATCACGACGGCGCCCGCGAGCGGCTCTGTCAGGACTGATCCACTGGTCGCCGCGGCGCGCAAAAGGATGTTGCAGTGCACAAAACACTCTGCTATTGTGCGCTGCAACAGGAAGGGAAACGCGACACCGCCGTGTGGCTTCCCGATACTTCATAGAGCCCCGGAGGGTTTCACGATGCAAAACTTCGATACCAAGCAGTTCACCGAGCAGTTCGAGTCCATGTTCTTCGGTCCGGCCCGCGCCTACGCGTCGCTCTCGGTCGACTACACCGAGAAGCTGGTCAACGCCCAGCTCGACGCCGGCAAGGCCTACACCGACACCGGCCTGGCGCAGCTGCGCAGCCTGATGAACGTCAAGGATGCCGAAGGCCTGCGCACCTACATGGAAGGCCAGCAGAAGGTCGCTAAGGACCTGACCGAGCGCCTCAAGGGCGACGCCGAGAAGGTCGCCTCCCTGCAGCAGGACTTCGTGCAGAAGAGCCAGAAGCTGACCGAAGAGAGCGTCAAGCAGGTTCAAGAGACCGCCACCAAGGTCGCCAAGTAAGACGACAGAGCCGAGCCGGCCCCGCGCCGGCCAGCGCTCCCGAAGGGCCGCCGATCATCGATCGGCGGCCTTTTTGCGTTAAGCTCTCCCTGCTCTGGGCCACCTGCCGGGCCCGGAATGACCATACCGGGAGAGAGATCATGAAACGCTGGATTCTTGTCATGCTGCTCGCCGTGTTGCTGACCGGGTGCGAAATCATGCCCCCCGCGCCGGCGCCGACCGAGCGCATCGAGGTGATCGACATCGGCACCGAGCGCGAGCCCGGGGTGGCGCGTCCGGCCCCGGGCCGGGTGGCCCGGCAGGTGGCGTTTCCCGAAGCGGAGTACGCCGCCCTGCAGAGGACCGGCAGCGGCGTCATCAGCGGTCGCCTGAGCCTCAACGGCACCCCCGGCGCCGGCGAGATCGTCTCGGTGGCGCCGGTGACCACCTACTCCGCCGAAGCTGCCGAGCAGGCCCTGGCCGGACGCGCCGTGGAACCCGCCGACCCCCGGGCCCGGGAGTACACCCATACCACCCGCACCGACGGCAACGGTCACTTTCGCCTCGACGGACTTCCCGCCGGGGAGTTCTACGTCTCCGGCAGCGTGGTCGACCCTGCCAGCGGCGAACGCCGGATCATCATCCGCCAGGTGTCGCTGGGTGGCGGCCAGCGCCTGGAGATCAACCTCAGCCGCTGAGGCCCCGCCTGGCGTGAGCCGTCCCCGTCTCCTATGTTGATGCCTAAGGCTCTCAGGCCCGCGGCGAAACTCGGGGCCATCACCCACGGAGGGACGTTCGCCCATGCGCAACGACAGCAGAACCGGCTGGCCGATGCGACTGGCCATCACGGCGCTACTGTTCGGCCTGGCTGGTGCCGATACCAGTGCCGCAACCCTGGAAGAGATTCGCGAACGCGGCAGTATCCGCATCGCCGTGGCCAATGAGGTGCCCTACGGCTATATCGACGAGCACGGGGAGCCCCGCGGGGCGGGCCCCGAGGTCGCCCTGCGCCTGATGGACGAGCTGGGCATCGAGTCGATCGAATGGATCGAGACCTCCTTCGGCGACCTGATTCCCGGCCTCGAGGAAGGTCGCTTCGACATGGCCGCCGCCGAGATGGCCATCCGTCCATCACGCTGCGAGCGCGTGCTGTTCTCCGCCCCCAACACCTCCTACGGCGAGGGCCTGCTGGTGCGAGCGGCCAATCCGCTGGAGATCGCCGGCTATGCCGATTTCGCCGAGCGCGACGACATCCGCGTGGCGGTGCTGGAGGGGGCGACCCAGGTCGGTATCATGCAAGCGCTCGGGGTGCCGGACGACCAGGTGATCCAGATCGGCGAGAACGAGGCGGCGATCGATACCCTGCTCGGCGGCAAGGTCGACGCCTATGCCGGCACGGGACTCACCGTGAGCCAGCTGGATGCCCAGGACTCCAAGGTCGAGGTGGTGCAGAACTTCGAGGACCCGGTCATCGACGGCGAGATCGTGCGCAGCTGGGGGGCCTTCACCTTCCCGCCGGACGCGGAGACGCTGCGCGACGCCTTCGACGAGGTGCTGCTCGACTACCGCAATACCCAGGAATGGGAGGATACCTTGGCGGGCTACGGCTTCACCCAGGACGATATCCTCAACGCCTTCCGCTTCGACACCGAGTGGCTGTGCAGCCGGGAGGAGTGAGCAAAGGCATCGTCTGAGGCCTCGACGAGCGCAGGCAGGTATCAGACAATGCCTACCAGCCAAGCGCCTGCTTGACGAAGGGAATGGTCAGCTTGCGCTGGGCCGACAGCGAGGCGCTGTCGAGGGTTTCCAGTGCCTCGAACAGCTCGCCCAGCCGCCGGGGCCCGCGGTGCAGGATGTAGCGGGCGACCTCGTCGGGCAACTGCATGCCGCGGCCCCGGGCGCGCAGCGTCAGCGCCGCCAGCCGCTGCTCGTCATCCAGCCCCTGGACCTGGAAGGTCATGCCCCAGGTCAGCCGCGAGGCCAGGTCGGGGAGCCGCACCGGCAGCTGTCGGGGGGCGGCCTCGCCGGCGATCACCAGCCGCTTGCCGGCATCCCGCAGCCGGTTGAAGGCGTGGAACAGCGCCTCCTCCCAGCGCTTGCGACCGACCACCCGCTCCAGGTCGTCGATGGCCACCAGGTCCAGGCGCTCGACCTCCTCGAGCATCAGCGGCGGGAAATGCCCCAGCTCCTCCAGCGGCAGGTAGAGGGCCCGCCGGTCCCGGTCGGACGCCGCATGGCAGGCCGCCTGCAGCAGGTGGCTGCGCCCCACGCCGGGCTTGCCCCAGAGGTAGAGAAAGGGTTCACCCCCGTCGTCGAGCTGATGGACGAGATGGTCGACCAGGGAGGCGTTGGCGCCGGAAAGGAAATTGGCGAAGGTGGCATCGTCACGCAGCCCCACGCCCAACGGCAGCTGCGCGGGTGCTCGGCTCATGTCGACTCCTCGTCGTCGGTGCGGTGCGTTCTGTCGTCGTACAAGGTACTGTTCTTGTAGCGCTCGTTGAGTTCCCGCAAGAGTACCATGATCACTGCCGCCGCCGGCAGCGCCAGCAGGACCCCGGTGAAACCGAACAGGTTGCCCCCCGCCAGCACGGCGAAGATCACCGCCACCGGATGCAGCCCGATCTTGTCGCCGAGCAGCTTGGGCTGCAGCACCACGCTCTCGACGGCCTGGCCGAAAGCGAAGACGGCGGCGACCCCGAGCAGGCTCAGCCAGTCGCCGAACTGGAAGAAGGCCACGATGCCGGCCACGGCGATGCCGACGATCACGCCGAGATAGGGCACGATACTGGCCAGGCCGGCCAGCATGCCGATCAGCATCCCGAAACGCACGCCCAGCAGGGTCAGCCCCACCGCATAGATCACCCCCAGGCAGAGCATCACGATCAGCTGGCCGCGCAGGAAGGCCGACAGCACCTCGTCGCACTGGCCGGCGAGACGCACCGCGGCAGGCTCCCAACGGCGCGGCAGGGCGCCTCGCAGCTTCTCGACGATGATGTCCCAGTCGAGAAGCAGATAGAAGGTGACCACCGGGATCAGCGCCAGGTTGCCGATCCAGGCCGCCAACGCCAGTCCCGACCGCGAGACCTGGGCCAGCAGGCTGGCGGCGAAGGTGCCGGTCTCCTTCCAGTTGTCGACGACCGCCTGTCGCATCTGGTCGATATCGGTACTCAGGTCCAGGCCGGTCAGCGACTGGACACGCGGCACCACGGTGCTCTGCACCCAATTGAGCATCGCCGGCACCGACTCGATCACCTGGCCCAGCTGGCGGCCCAGCACCGGGACCACCAGCAACAGGGTCAGCACGACGATCAGGGTCAGCAGCAGGAACACCACGGAGACGGCCAGGCGTCGCGATAGCCCGGACTCCTCCAGGCGGTCGGCCAGGGGGTCGCCCAGGTAGGCCAGGACCATGCTGACGAAGAACGGCATCAGTACCGGCTCGATGCTGATGAAGAACCAGAGTCCCACCGCGGCCACGCCGGCCACCACCCACCATTCTCTGCGCATCGCTGCCTCCCTGTGACGGATGCCTGACCCTGGCAATGCAGGCCAGCCGACGGCTGCCAGCCCTGCATCATGATGCTACAATTCACGCCCCGATCTTGCCCACTGCGCGTCGGCCGGCAGCTGCCACCGGCGCGCCACGCCGACGACGCCCCGACAGCCATCTTACACAGGACAGGTCATGACCGATTCCACTTCCCGCCCCTCGCTGAGCTACAAGGATGCCGGTGTCGACATCGACGCCGGCAATGCCCTGGTCGATCGCATCAAGGGCGTGGCCAGGCGCACCACCCGCCCCGAGGTGATGGGCGGGCTGGGCGGCTTCGGTGCGCTCTGCCAGCTGCCTGCCGGCTACCGTGAGCCGGTACTGGTCTCCGGCACCGACGGGGTGGGCACCAAGTTGCGCCTGGCCATGGACCTGGGCCGCCACGACACCATCGGCATCGACCTGGTGGCGATGTGCGTCAACGACCTGGTGGTGGCCGGCGCCGAGCCGCTGTTCTTCCTCGACTACTATGCCACGGGCAGGCTCGACGTGGACATCGCCGCCGACGTGGTCACCGGCATCGGCGAGGGGTGCGCCCAGGCCGGCTGCGCCCTGGTGGGCGGCGAGACCGCCGAGATGCCCGGCATGTACGAGGGCAGCGACTACGACCTGGCCGGCTTCTGCGTCGGCGTGGTGGAGAAGTCCGAGATCCTCGACGGCAGCAAGGTCGCCGCGGGCGATGTCCTGCTCGGCATCGCCTCCTCGGGCCCGCACTCCAACGGCTACTCGCTGATCCGCAAGATCCTCGAGGTCAGCGGTGCCGACCTGGATACCGCCATCGACGGCCAGCCGCTGGGCGCTGCCCTGCTGGCACCCACCCGTATCTACGTCAAGCCGCTGCTGTCGCTGATCCGGGAGAGCGGCGTCGCCGTGCACGCGCTATCCCACATCACCGGCGGCGGGCTGCTGGAGAACATCCCCCGGGTGCTGCCGGACGGCCTCGCCGCGCGCCTCGACGTCTCGAGCTGGAGCCGCCCGGCGGTGTTCGACTGGCTGCGGCAGCAGGGCAACGTCGACGCGCACGAGATGCATCGCGTGCTCAACTGCGGCATCGGCATGGTGGCCGTGGTCCCCGCCGACCAGGCCGACCAGGCCCGTGCCCACCTGCAGGCCCAGGGCGAGACCGTGTACCGCATCGGCGAGATCACCCCGCGCCAGGGCGACGAGGAGCCGGTGCAACTGGAGAACATCGAGGCATGAGCGAACCCGGTTACCAGAGCGATACCCTGAAGGAGTTCACCCCGGAACCCACCGACGCCCGCCGGGTGGTGGTGCTGATCTCCGGCAACGGCAGCAACCTCCAGGCGCTGATCGACGCCCAGACCCACGACGAGCTGGGCGGCGAGATCGTCGCGGTGATCTCCAACGAGCCCGACGCCTACGGCCTCCAGCGCGCCCGGGACGCCGGCATCGACGCCGTGGTGCTGCCGCACCGCGAGTACGAGAGCCGGGATGCCTATGACGGCGCCCTGATCAAGGTGATCGAGCGCCACGAGCCCGACCTGATCGTCCTGGCGGGCTTCATGCGCATCCTCTCGCCGCGCTTCGTGCAGCGCTTCCTGGGGCGCATGCTCAATATCCACCCCTCGCTGCTGCCCGCCTACCAGGGGCTGAACACCCATGCCCGGGCGCTGGCCGATGGCGTGACCGAGCACGGCTGCAGCGTGCACTTCGTCACCGAGGAGCTCGACGGCGGCCCGGTGGCGCTGCAGGCCGCCGTGGCCGTCGCCGACGACGAGACGAAAGCGAGCCTCAAGCAGAAGGTCCACGCCCGCGAGCACCTGATCTACCCCATCGCCGTGAAGTGGTTCCTGGAGGGGCGCCTGCAGCTCGGCGCCGAGGGCGTCACCTTCGATGGCCAGCCGCTGCCGCCCCAGGGCCTGCGCATGTCCCACGCCGACGCCGCCGAGGAGCTCGACGAGGATCAAGAGGTGTAAGCTGGAAGCTCCGGGCGCAGCCCGGGGTCAGGTGCGGGGGAGCGTGACCCCCCGCTGCCCCATGTACTTGCCGCCGCGGTCCTTGTAGGAGATCGCGCACTCCTCGTCGGACTCCAGGAACAACATCTGCGCCACCCCCTCGTTGGCGTAGATCCTGGCCGGCAGGTTGGTGGTATTGGAGAACTCCAGGGTCACGTGGCCTTCCCACTCCGGCTCGAGCGGCGTGACGTTGACGATGATCCCGCAGCGGGCATAGGTCGACTTGCCCAGGCAGATGGTGAGCACGCTGCGCGGGATGCGGAAGTACTCGACGGTGCGCGCCAGGGCGAAGGAGTTGGGCGGGATGACGCAGACGTCGCCCTTGATGTCGACGAAGCTCTTCTCGTCGAAGGCCTTGGGGTCCACCACCGCCGAATGGATGTTGGTGAAGACCTTGAAGTCGTCGGCACAGCGCACGTCGTAGCCGTAGCTGGAGGTCCCGTAGGAGATCACCCGACGATCGTTCACATAGCGCACCTGGTCGGCCTCGAAGGGCTCGATCATGCCTTCCCGCTCGGCCATGCGGCGGATCCACTTGTCGGATTTGATGCTCATCGGAACGTCCTGGTGGGGTAACAAAAGGAGAAATCGGGGCCGCCATGATAGCGGCCCTGGGTGCAGGCGTCATCCGACCTGTCAATCGCCCAAGGCTATCGCAGATGGCGGTAACGCTCGAGGCTGTTCCGGCGACAGGTCTGCGAGGGGGCGCTGTGAACCCTTCCCTGGGCGCTACCTATTCCCTGCTGCGCTCTCGCATCCTGCTTCGCTTGCAGGGCCGGGGTTGGCCATCCATGGCCAACCCGTTCGGCGGGAAGAACATTCACTGGACGTTCTTCTGATTCCGCCTCACCCCTGGAATAGGACCCCCTCTTCGACCTGTCCCCGGCGCCTCTCGCTTTGGGAGTCAATCGTCGCTGAAGGAGATGGTCGGCCCGTCGGGCGACTGCCTCTGGAGCTGCTCGGCCACCTGGCGCGCCATGTCGCGGAAGCTGGCCGTCACCTCGCCGTCCGGCTCGGCCACCACCGTGGGTCGCCCCCCGTCCACCTGCTCGCGGATCGACAGGGTAAGTGGCAGCTGTCCCAGCACCCGGGTCTCGTACTCGGCGGCGATGCGCTCGCCCCCGCCCTCGCCGAAGATCGGCTCGCCGTGACCACACTTCGAGCAGATATGCAAGCTCATGTTCTCCACCACGCCCAGCACCGGCACGTTCACCTTGCGGAACATCTCGATGCCCTTGCGGGCGTCGAGCAGGGCGATGTCCTGGGGCGTGGTGACGATCACCGCGCCGCTCACCGGCACCTTCTGGGCCAGGGTCAGCTGGATGTCCCCGGTGCCCGGCGGCATGTCGATGAAGAGGTAGTCCAGGTCGTCCCAGGCGGTCTGGGTCAGCAGCTGCTGGAAGGCGCCGGCCACCATCGGGCCGCGCCACACCATGGGCTCGCGGGTGTCGACCATGAAGGCCATGGACATGGCCTGGAGCCCATGGGCCTGAAGCGGCCGGAAACGATTCTCGCCGGCGGACTGGGGACGCACGCCCTCGCCCACGCCCAGCATCTGGGCCTGGCTGGGCCCGTGGATGTCGGCATCGAGGATGCCCACGCGATAGCCCTCGGCGGCCATGGCCAGCGCCAGGTTGACGGTGACGGTGGACTTGCCTACGCCGCCCTTGCCGGATGCCACGGCGACGATATGCTTGACCCCTTCGATCACGACTCGCTCCTCAATGCTGTTGGGCTGGGCCGCCGATGGCGGCTAGACGCCCAGTATACCCGCCAGGGTCCCGGGCCACGCAATGGGGTCCGAAAACACGAACGGCGAGCCAGGCTCGCCGTCCGCACTCCTCGGCTCGACGCTGGTGTCACTCCTGCTCCTGCTCGGCCTCCAGGGCCTGGCCGGCCTGCAGGTTGGCCTCCAGTTCGGCCAGCTCGGTGCGCCAGGCGTTGAGCTGCGATTCCAGCCGCTCGAGCTGCGTCTCGCGGCGCTCGATCTCCGCCTCGATGGCCTCGACCTCCTCGCGGCCGATCTCGATGGCCACCAGCAGATCATCGCGCTCGCTGCGGGTCTGCTGCAGGGCCTCCTCGGCCTCGCCCTGCTCCTGGCGGACGGCCTCGAGCTGCCCCTCGAGGGTCTCGCGCTGCTGCTCGAGCCGGCCGAGCTCGTCGGCCAGGGCATCGCGCTGCGATTCACGCTCGGCGATCTCGTCACCCAGTGACTCGAGACGCGCCTCGGCCTCCTGGATCTCGCCCTGCAGCGCCTCGAGGTCGGCGGCGGCCTGCTCGCGGGCCTGCTCGGCTTCCTGACGACCCTCCTCGGCCTCCTGCCGGGCCGCCTCCGCCTCCTGGCGCGCCTGCTCGGCTTCCTGGCGGGCGGCTTCCGCTTCCTGGCGAGCCTGGTCGGCCTCCTGCCGGGCCAGGTCGGTCTCGTCGTACTCCTGCTGCAGTGCCGCCAGTGCCTCCTGGCCTTCGCTCAGGCGGGCCTCGGCCCCCTCGACATCGGCCGTCACCGTCTCACGCGAGGCCTGCATCTCCTCGAGCTCGGCCTTGGCCGCGGCGACCTCGAGCTGCGCCCGCTCGAGTTCGGCCTCGGCGCCCTCCTGCTCGTCGCGGAGCTCCGCCAGGCGCGCCTCGAGGCTTTCGATGTCCGCCTCGGTCTCCTCGCGTTCGGCGAGCCGGCCACTCAGTGTCTCGTTCTCGCTCTCCAGGGCGGAGAGCCGGGATTCCAGGGCTTCACGCTCCTCCTTGTGGGAGCTGGCGCTGGACTGGGCGAACAGTGCCCAGATGACGGCCACGACCGCCACCGCGGCCAGCCCCCTGGCACGATTGTCCTTGAAAAATGAAGTCTGCGAGGTTTCCGGCATGCGACGTCTCCTCTCGGATTCAGGCTGCGAATCGGTACCGACCGGCTGGGCCGCGCGGCAATGGGTGCAACACGCTCAGCATACATAGCGATCGCAGGAGGGGAAAGCGAGTGGCCCGCCCCTCAGAAGCGTTCGCCGGGCTTCAGGTAGCGCCACTCGCCCATCGGCACCCGCCCCAGGGAGACCCCGCCGATGCGCAGCCGCTTGACCGAGAGTACGGTCAGCCCCACCCCGGTGCACATCGCCTCGAGCTGGCCCGGGACCATGCCCTTCAGGGCGAAGCGCAACCGGGTCTCGCTCTGCCAGCTCACCCGGGCCGGTGCCAGTCGTCGCCCCGGGACCGCCGAGCCACGCCGCAGCGCCTCCATCTGCTCCTCGTGCAGGGTGCCACGCACCTCGACCAGCCACTCCTGCTCCAGCCGGGCGACCTGCTCGTCGAGCCGCCTGGCCACCCCGCGGTCCTGGGTGAAGACCTGCAGCCCACCCTCCCCCGGCATCAGCGGCAGCATCGCGGCCAGGCCGCGGAAATGCGCCTTGAGCGGACGCCGCCCGCTGGGGTCCTCCCCCCAGTGCGTGGCGGGGGTGATCCGCGACCTGGCCAGGGCAGCGCCATCGGCCGCGTCGTGGTCGGGCGGGCAGTGGCACAGCAGGGTGGCCGGGGGAATCGCCTCCGCCCTGGCCCCGGGGGCCAGTTCGACACGCTGGTCGCCGACCTTGAACTGCGGCTCCTCGACGACCCGGCCGTCGACCAGCACCCAGGCACCGGCGATGTACTGCTCAGCCTCGCGACGCGAGCAGGGCAGCAGCCGCGCCAGGCGCTTGGAGAGGCGCTCCTCGGCGCCGGGGGCGTTACCGGCGGCGGATGGGGTATCGGACATGGTCATGGCGGGTCTCGGGTGGGCTGCAGGGAGGTGGATTGTACCCGCTTTCGGGTACCGTCAGGGGGCCTCGGGCGGCGCCTCGATGCGCCAGTTGGAGAGCCAGGGCACCCCCTTGACCTCGACGCCCAGCCGCCGCAGCCACTGGGCGACGACGAGATTGGACTGGTGGCTCAGCCAGTAGGCGCGCGGATAGGGCACGAACTCGAGGTCGAACTCGGCGCTGTAGGTCGGTGTCACGCCCTCCGCCTGGAAGTGGGCATCGAGCCGGCGCCGGAGTGCCGCTACCCGCGCCGCCTCCGCCTGGAGGGGATAGACGCCCACCAGGCCCTCCGGCGCCAGCCGATGGAGGTCGTGGGGCGAGTCGATCTCCTCGTGGACACCGCGCCCCAGCCCGCTGGCCGTCGGCCACAGCATCGCGGAGACCGCGGCCGGCAGGTGCCGCCTGCCCTCGACATACCAGCCCCACTCCCCGTAGCTGTAGCGCACCACCCCGCCCCCCTGCCGCGGCAGCACCAGGCTGGCATGGCGGCCATGGTCGAGCAGGTAGATATCGACCGGATCGACGGGGGCCGAGGGCGGCACGATACGCCCCGCGCAGCCGCTCAGCAGCAGCGCGGCGAGCAGCAGCGGCAGGGCCCGGAAACCGGCGGCGCCCGGTCGCATCTCAGCAGGCCAGCCAGATCCGGTGCTTCGCCCCCTTGCCGGGGCGATGGGCACGTACCATGACCTCCTCGACCAGCAGGCCGACTCGCCGCAGGCGCTCGGTGAAGGCCGGGTCCTGGCCCGCCGACCAGATCGCCAGCACGCCGTCCGGGCGCAGCGCCTCCTGGGCGGCGGCCAGCCCCCGGGGCGAGTAGAGCCAGTCGTTCTCCTCGCGCGTCAGCCCCTCGGGGCCGTTGTCGACGTCGAGCATGATGGCATCGAAGCCGCCGGGCTCCCGACGCAGCAGCTCGCCCACGTCGCCCAGGCTGACGCGGGTGCGGGGATCGTCGAGCGGATGGCCGGCGGCGGCGCCGAGCGGGCCACGGTTCCACTCCACCACCCCGGGCACCAGCTCGGCGACCACCGCCTCGGCGTCGTCGCCCAGGGTCGCCAGCGCCGCGGCCAGGGTGAACCCCATGCCCAGCCCGCCGATCAGCACCCGCACGCCGGAGCGGTCGGCGAGGCGCGCACAGGCCAGCTTGGCCAGGGCATCCTCGGAACCATGCAGGCGGGTGTTCATCAGTTCGCCGCTCTTGCCGGCGATGCGGATGGAGAACTCGTCATTGCGCTGCAGCAGCCGCAGCTCGCCGCCCCGACCGGGGATGCTCGCCGTACCGATCACTTCGAATTTGGCCATGATGCCTCGTCGACGGAAGAAAAATGATGTCCGGCTGACCGGTCGAGCCACGCACCGGCGAAGGTCCGAACGACTGCCGGTGGCGCTCATTATGCTGTCCCGGCCGACGACATGCCATGCACGGGTTCGGCGCGGGCATGATTGACGGCGATCGTCGCTACCGGCGTATGATGCCCTGACAGCCTCATGGACGACATGGCACATGACGGACTCCCCGCCCCCTCTCCGCTCGCATCACCTCGCCTTCACCCTGTTGCCGCGGGTGGTCGGTTTCCTATGGCGGGTGCTCTGTGCCTTCCTGCGCAACCGCGGCATCCTGCTCGCCGGCGGCGTGGGCTACAACATCCTGCTCTCCGTCGTGCCGCTGTTCGCCCTGCTGGTGGTGCTGCTGGCCCGGGTGGTGGACGAGCAGCACCTGCTCGAGGTGCTGGCGATCCAGGCGCGCCACCTGGCCCCCGCCCATGCCGAGGTGCTGATCGAGGCGGTGCGCGCCCTGCTCGACTCCCGCGACGTCATCGGCATTCTCGGCTTCCCGGTGCTGCTGCTGTTCAGCTCCTTCGCCTTTCGCATGCTGGAAGACGCCCTGGCGATCATCTTCCATGCCCCCGACACCCACCATGCCGGCCGCAGCGTCTGGGTCTCGGTGCTGATGCCCTATGCCTTCATGCTGGTACTCGGCGCGGGGCTGCTGGCCCTGACCCTGCTGGTGACCCTGGCGAGTTCCCTGAATGCCCTCTGGCTGGCGCTGTTCGACCGCGAGCTCCCGATGGCGGGGCTCTCGGAGCCGATGCTCAACCTGACCAGCTTCCTCGGGGTCTTCCTGCTGTTCAGCGCCATCTACAAGGTGCTGCCGGTGGTGAAGATCGCGCTGAGGCGGGCGGTGGTAGGGGGCTTCGTCGCCGCCCTGCTGTGGGAGGGGGTGCGCCTGCTGCTGGTGTTCTACTTCGCCAACCTGTCACTCGTCAACGCGGTCTACGGCTCGCTGGCCACCCTGATCGTGGTGCTGCTGAGCCTGGAGGTCGGCGCCATCATCCTGCTGCTGGGGGCCCAGGTGATCGCCGAGCTGGAGCGCAACGCCCGCCTCGGCCTGCCCTGGCATATCGACCCCAGGCGCCAGGCGGTGACCCACGTGGACTGAGCCTGAGACTCAGTGCCGCGGCCCCCGGCCGCGGTCGGCGCGCAGGCGGCGCATCAGCCCCATCAGGCTCCGGCCGCTCACCATGCCGAGCAGGTAGATCACCACCAGCACCAGCGCCAGGGGCAGCGTGAGGCTCCAGGTCAGAAAGCGCACCTCCACCACGGCGATGTTCTGCACGAAGAGGATGAGCACCAGCACCGTGATCGCGATCTTCACCGCCAGCAGCAGCTTGTCCATGCCGTCTCTCCCTGTCGAATCGGCCCCTTCCAAGCTGGCCGGGGCGCCCAGCCCTGTCAAGTCGCGGACTCAGAAGGTCGAGAGGCCGGTGGCCTCCATCACCCGATAGCGCAGACGCTGCCAGGTAGTCGCTTCGTCGTGGGCCGCGAAGGGCTCGCTGGTGACCCGCTGCGGCGTCGAGTGCCAGCGCCGTTCGAAGAAGTCGCCGGCCTCGCGCAGCGCCGGCGTCTCGACCGGCCCGACCAGGCGCACGCTGGTCTCCAGGTTGAGGTCGTCGAGGTTGCGCCGGGTGAAGTTGGCCGAACCGAGGATCATCTCGGCCTCGCCCTCCCCCGCCGGCCGTCGCAGCAGCAGCTTGCTGTGGCACTGCTCGCCGCGGGTGGCACACCAGCGCACCGCGATGCCGGCTTCATGGAGCTCCCGCGCCACCGGCCGGTTGGGAATGCCGCCCTTCTCGAGGCCGAAGGCATCGCGGTTGGGGTCGAGTAGTACCCGGATGTCGGCACCGCGCGAGTGGGCCGCCAGCAGGGCCTCGATCACGCCGCGGTGGGCGAGGTAGAAGACCGCGATATCGAGCCTGTCGCCGGATTCGGCCCGCGCCAGGGCGGCCAGCAGGGCATCGCGAATCGTCCCCTCGGTGAGGACCTGGAGGTGCGCCGTACCGGCCGCGGCGGTGGCCACGGGTGGCCGGGGGGCGGGCAGCGCCACGCCCGACCAGCCGGCCACCGGGCGCTCGGCATCGAGCAGGTCGAGTGCGGCCGCGCCCTCGAAGCGCAATGCCACGTTGCCGTGCAGGCTGCTGGCATCGTGGGGATTGGCCGAGGTGACCAGCCCCGCCCAGCCGTCCCCCTGGTCGACCACCAGGCTCTTGCGGTGGTTGGCGTTGAAGTTGAGCAGCGCCAGGTAGCTGCGCAGCGGTACCCGCCCGGGTCCCAGGGCATTGGGCAGCCAGCCCCCCTCGCTGCCGTTGCCCAGCCAGCGCGGCCCCAGGTGCCAGAGGCCGGACCAGAGCGGGTTGGAGGCACGCAACCGGTTCAGGTCGGTCAGCACCACCGTCACCCCGGCCTCGCGCAGGGCGTGTAGGTGGTCGAGGTCGAGCCCCCCGTAGAGGGTATTGAGCGGGTCGGTGATCAGCACCGCCATGAGCCCGGGGTGACGCCGCCGCTGCTCGATCAGCGCCTCGGTCAATTCCGCCGAGAGCGGGCGGAAGCCGTCGCTCTCCGCCGCGCCGGCGAAATCGTTGAACAGGAACATGTCGAGCACCACCAGCCGCCTGGCCTGGCCGATGAGCGCAAGCACCTCGTCGAATATCTCGCCGTGGACCCGACGCTCACCCGCGGCGTCGACCCAGGTCTCGTCGGCGAGAAAGCGCACTCCCGCGGCGGGGCGCTGCGGCCAGGCGTGTCCGATCCCTTCCGGCAGCGGCTTGAAACGCTGCCAGGCACCCATGGCGACCCAGGCCCCCAGCAGCGCCACGACCAGCCATGGCCACATGCCTCCTCTCCTCCACCGCGCGCCACGGCGGCCACCGAACGATCGCATCCTGGACTCCTTTCCCGGCATCCCCGGCGACGACGCCCCCGCGGCGCCGACAGCTGCAGCATATCCTGCCGGATGCGATGACGCAGCACGCCCGGCCGAGGCCGGGCGCTGCAGCTGTACCGCTGGAGACGATCACGGTTGCCGGCGCAGCCTCAGGCGGCGCACGATGAAGCGGGTCAAGGCGACCAGGGCCGCGACGCCCAGCAGTGACATGGCGATCACCGCCAGCAGTGCCGGACTCCCGGTATGACTGTGCACCGCCGGGGCCTCGTGCCCGGAATGCGCCACGGCCAGGCCGGCGCCGAGCAGCAGGGCGGCAACGGCAACCAGTGCCGCGCGGAAAACGATGAAAAGATGACGTGTCATGAGGGCAATCTCCTGGGTAATCCTTGAATCGGTGGTTGACGGGATCAGGCGCTGGTGGTGGCGAGCCGGGGGCGACGCTCCGGGAGCATGCCGCGGTCGAGGATGAAGCGGATGATCTCCTCGAGGCCGACGCCGTCGTAGAGGTTGGTGAAGACGAAGGGCCGCTCGCCGCGCATCTTCCGCGAGTCGCGCTCCATCACCTCGAGCGAGGCGTGGACCTGCTCGGCGATATCGATCTTGTTGATGATCAGCAAGTCGGACTTGGTGATGCCGGGGCCGCCCTTGCGCGGGATCTTGTCGCCGGCGGAGACATCGATCACGTAGAGGGTGAGATCCGAGAGCTCGGGGCTGAAGGTGGCCGAGAGGTTGTCGCCGCCGGACTCCACCAGCACCAGCTCGAGATCCGGGTGGCGCGCCTGTAAGTCATCGATGGCGGCGAGGTTCATGGAGGCATCCTCGCGGATGGCCGTGTGCGGGCAGCCGCCGGTCTCGACACCGAGGATGCGGTCCGCCGGCAGCGCCTCGTGCTTGAGCAGGAAGTCGGCGTCCTCGCGGGTGTAGATGTCGTTGGTGACCACGGCGATATCGTAGTGGTCGCGCAGCGCCAGGCAGAGCTGCTTGAGCAGCGCCGTCTTGCCGGAGCCCACCGGGCCGCCGACGCCTACGCGCAGGCAATGTGTCATGTCGTTGCTCCTGTGCTATCAATCACTTTCATTCTCTCAGGGTCATCCCAGTCGCGATCTACCAGACGCCGAGGCCCGCCCCTACGGGGTCAGACCCCAGCCAAGTCGCGAAGCCCGTCATGGTGCGTCTTGCGAGCGGATTCGACGCCGCCGGGGTCTGACCCCCTAGGGCCTCCCAGCGCTGGCAGTCCACCGCCAGAACATCCTCAACATACTGATTTTTCAGTAAGACTCCTGGGAATTCCTCAGGGTCAGACCCTGACGAACCCCACGTTTTTCTCGACGTTGACAGCTTGTTCGCCGAAAAAGGCGCCGAGGCTGCCCCTATGGGGTCAGACCCCAGCCAAGTCGCGAAGCCCGTCATGGTGCGTCTTGCGAGCGGATTCGACGCCGCCGGGGTCTGACCCCTGCAGCGCTGGCAGCCTGCCACCCATCCATTCTCAACGCATTGATAATGCTTAAATATTTCTGGGGATGCCTCAGGGTCTGCCCCCCCAAGGCTCCACTTCTTCCCTCTTCCCTCTAGCTCCGAAACAGCCGCGAATACTGGGTCTCGTGCAGGGCACTGGCCAGCGCCAGGCCGGGCAATGCCGGGCCCAGGTCGTCATCCTCCAGCGTCAGCGCCGCGTCCACCGCCGTCACCAGCGCCGGGCGCAACCGCTCCACCAGGCGCTGGGCGGCGGTATGACCGAGCGGCAGCGCCTTGCAGGCCACGGCGAGCTGGTTCTCGAGCCAGGCCCAGGCGAAACCGAGCAGCGCCTGGCGCACCGGCACGCGGCGCACCTGCGCCGTCCAGGCGAAGACCGTCACATAGCCGGCCCCCGGCGGCAGCGGCGGCTCGCTCGGCAGCAACTCGAGGCTGCCGAGAAGACGTGCCAGCGATGCCCCGAGCCGTGCGTCCTCGGCGGCAAGCTCCGCCGTCTCGCGGTTGGCGGCGAGCCAGGCGTCCCACTCGGCGATTCGCTCGGCGTCTCCCGCGGCCCAGGCCCCCTGCAGTCGCGCCAGCAGCGGCAGTTCGCAGCGGGTCAGGCCGTCCTCGAGTACGCCGGCGAGCCACTCGCCGAGGCTCGCCTCGTCGCTGACCCAACCGAGTTCGAAGGCGCTCTCCAGGCCCTGGGAGAAGGCAAAGGCGCCGATGGGCAGGGCCGGGCTGACCAGTTGCAGCAGCCCCAGCAACGCCAGATCATCCTGCGTCTGCCCCGCTTCGCCAGGCCACTCAGTATGCATGGTCATGGTCGTGATCATGGGCGTGGCCATGCGGGTGCGAATGACCATGCGAGTGCCCTCCCTGGGTATAGGCACCCGGCTCGGGGTCGAAGGGTGCCTCGTGATGCTCGAGCGTCGCCCCCAGCAGCTCGGCCAGCTCCTCCAGCACATGGTCCGGAGGGAAGCGCACCCAGCCCTGCCCTCGTGAAGGGGGCTCGTCCTCACCCAGCGCCAGTTGCACATGGCGGTTGCCCAGGTGGTAGGCGAGCCGGGCCAGCGGCAGCCCCGCGGCGATGCGCGCGGTGACCACCGGCTCGACGGCGGCGTGGATGCGCACCACCGCGCCGTCCTCGGCACGCAAGCCCTCGCCGTCGCGCAGCACCGGGCCGCGGTCGAGGAAGAGGCCCAGCTCACGGCCACTGTCGCTCGTCGCCTTGAGTCGCCCGCGGATGCGCAGCTCATAGGGCAGCGTCAGGGTGTCGGTAGCCTGGCTCGCCGCGATGGGGCCCAGGCGTTCGGTCAGTTTCAGCATCGTCTACCTCAGTCTCGGGCTTCGAGCCACGGGCCTCGAGCCGCTCGTAGCTCGTAGCTCGTAGCTCAGAACAAATGATAGCGCTGCGCCAGCGGCAGCTCGGTGGCCGGCTCGCAGGTCAGCAGCTCGCCGTCGGCGTGCACCTCGTAGGTCTGCGGGTCGACGGTCAGGTGCGGGCAGGCGTCGTTGAGCTTCATGTCGGCCTTGCGCACGCCGCGCACGTCCTTGCACGCCGAGAGCTCGCTCGCCAGGCCCAGCCGCTCCTTGACGCCGGCGTCCAGCGCCGCCTGGCTGACGAAGGTCAGCCGGGTCTGGCTCGCGGCGCGGCCGAAGGCGCCGAACATGTAGCGGTAGTGCACCGGCTGGGGCGTGGGGATCGAGGCGTTGGGGTCGCCCATGGGGGCGGCGGCGATCATCCCACCCTTGAGGATCAGCGCCGGCTTGACGCCGAAGAAGGCCGGGTCCCACAGCACCAGGTCGGCCAGCTTGCCGGCCTCCACCGAGCCCACCTCGTGGGCGATGCCATGGGTGATCGCGGGGTTGATGGTGTACTTGGCGATATAGCGCCTGGCACGGAAGTTGTCGGCACCGAGCGATTCGTCCTCGGGCAACAAGCCGCGCTGCACCTTCATCTTGTGGGCGGTCTGCCAGGTGCGGCACACCACCTCGCCGACCCGCCCCATGGCCTGGGAGTCGGAGGCGATCATCGAGATCACCCCCAGGTCGTGGAGGATGTCCTCGGCGGCGATGGTCTCGCGGCGGATACGCGAGTCGGCGAAGGCCACGTCCTCGGGGATGTTGGGGTCGAGGTGGTGGCACACCATCAGCATGTCGAGGTGCTCGTCGATGGTGTTGACCGTATAGGGCCGGGTCGGGTTGGTGGACGACGGCAGCACGTAGGGCTTGGAGCAGGCGGTGATGATGTCCGGCGCGTGCCCGCCCCCGGCGCCCTCGGTGTGGTAGGTATGGATCCCACGCTCCTTGAAGGCCGCCAGGGTATCCTCGACGAAGCCCGACTCGTTCAGGGTGTCGGTGTGGATGGCGATCTGCACGTCGTACTTCTCGGCCACGCTCAGGCAGTTGTCGATGGCCGCCGGCGTGGTCCCCCAGTCCTCGTGCAGCTTGAGCCCCATGGCGCCAGCCTCGAGCTGCGCTTCCAGCGCGTCCGGCAGGCTGGCATTGCCCTTGCCGAGCAGGCCGATGTTCATCGGCAGGTCGTCCACCGCCTGGAGCATCTTGCCGATGTGCCAGGGGCCGGGAGTGCAGGTGGTGGCATTGGTACCGGTGGCCGGCCCGGTGCCGCCGCCGAGCATGGTGGTGATGCCGCTCATCAGCGCCTCTTCCACCAGTTGCGGACAGACGAAGTGGATGTGGGCGTCCAGGGCGCCGGCGGTGAGGATCTTGCCCTCGCCGGCGATGATCTCGGTACCCGGGCCGATGACGATCTCGACATCCGGCTGGGTGTCGGGATTGCCGGCCTTGCCGATGGCGGCGATGCGCCCGGCCTGGATCCCCACGTCGGCCTTGACGATGCCCCACCAGTCGAGGATCAGCGCATTGGTGATCACGGTGTCCATCACGCTGTCATCGTGACGCTGGCTCTGGCCCATGCCGTCGCGGATCACCTTGCCGCCGCCGAACTTCACCTCGTCGCCGTAGTGGGCGGCGTCGCGCTCCACCTCGACCCACAGCTCGGTGTCGCCCAGGCGCACCCGGTCGCCCACCGTGGGACCGTACATGTCGGCATAGGCCTGACGGCTGATCTTCATGGCGTGTCTCCTTTCGCTGTCCCGTCGAGCGCTCCCATCACCTCGCCGCGAAAGCCGTAGATGTGGCGGCGGCCGACGAAGGGAATCAGCGTGACCTCGCGCGACTGGCCCGGCTCGAAGCGGATCGCCGTGCCGGCGGCCACGTCGAGGCGGCAGCCACGGGCCTTGTCGCGATCGAAGCGCAGGGCGGGGTTGGTTTCGGCGAAATGGTAGTGGGAACCGACCTGGATCGGCCGGTCGCCGGTGTTGGCCACCTCGACGGTGATCCGCTGCCGCCCCGTGCAGAGCTCGATCTCGCCGTCCTGTAACTGATACTCACCGGGAATCATGGAGTGCTCCTTCGTCGCGTTAGGGGTGAGCTCAAACAATCGGGTCGTGGATGGTCACGAGCTTGGTGCCGTCCGGGAAGGTGGCCTCCACCTGCACCTCGTCGACCATCTCGGCCACGCCCTCCATGACGTCGTCGCGGGTCAGGATCTCGCGGCCGACGCTCATCAGCTCGGCGACGCTGCGGCCGTCGCGGGCGCCTTCCATGATCTCGAAGCTGATCAGCGCCACCGCCTCGGGGTAGTTGAGCTTGAGGCCGCGCGCCCGGCGTCGCTCGGCCAGCTGCGCCGCCGAGAACAGCAGCAGCTTGTCCTTGTCTCTGGGGGTCAGTTCCATGGGTGTATCTCCTCAAGGTGTAAGAACGGCGCCTGGCGGCTTTTGGGGTGCCTCCCCACGCTTTTCTCGGTGTCGGCTTCCCGTTCGCTGCCTATGTCGACGGCATGGCCCCTATGGGGTCAGACCCCGGCCAAGTCGCCATGCCTGTCGTAGTGCACCTTTCCCGCCGCACCGGCCCCCGCCGGGGTCTGACCCCATAGGGACCGCCAGCGCCGAGGGCTTTTGGGGTCAGACCCCAGCCATTACACCAAAGCCCGTTTTCTGCTGATTGCTTGCGGAAACGCCTCCGCCGGGGTCTGACCCCAAAAGCCTTCGCAAAAGCCTTCTCATGTCCTCCAGATCCGCGGCACACAGGCCTCGCGGCCGGTCAGCCACGGCCTCAATACCTTCCAGGCCGCCTCGCACAGCGCCCAGGCCTCGTTGCGATCGTTGCCCAGGTAGCGCAGCAGCAAGACGCCGTGACGCACCGTCACCGCCCAGCGTGACCTCGCGGGCAGTGCGGCGCGCAACGCCTCCACGGCGCCGGCCTCGTCCTCGAGGCCCACCGCCCAGAGGGTCGCCTGGACGCTGGCGCCGCCCTGCCCCCAGCGCCCGGCAAAGCGCGGGTGACGCGGGTCCAGCGGCTGGCGCTCCAGCCACAGCGGCCGGCCGTCTCGCACCAGGCGAAAGCGCTGGTCGATGCGCCCGGAAACATAGGGCAACTCGCTCGCCGGGCGGCCCAGGGCCAGGACCTCCCAGCCCAGGCAGCGTGCCTGGCCCTCGAGCGCGATGGTGGTGCACTGCTCGCCCCTCGAGCCGTCGAAGGCGATGGTCTCCTGGGGCAGCCATTCGAGAATGCCGCCATCGGCCACCTCGAGACGGGTCTGCTGGGCCCAGGCCACGCCGTGGCTGTCAGCACGGTAGAGCTTGTTGGCGGCCGGCGTGGTGAGCAGCGTCCGGGCGCCGCTGCCCACCCTGGCGGTGATCGTCAGGGTATCGCCGCTGACCAGGCCACCCGGCGGGTGAAGCAGGTAGACATGGCAGGCGCCTTCCCGGCCCTCGGGGTAAAAGGGACGCTGGACCCGCAACGGCCCGCGATGGCGGGACTGGGTCATGCGGGTCGCCCCGCTGCGCTTGTCGAAGGCGAGCTCAAGCGATGCCGCCCAGCGACGGCCGGCATCGAAGCGATGGCCGGAGGGTGAAGCGTCGGGGGCAAGGGTCACGAAGGCTGTCATACCGTGAGGTGCTCCTTGATCAAGGCATCGGAGAGCTCGCCGATCTCGCCCCCGGCCACCGGTCGGCCGCGGTCCATGATCACGAAGCGGTCGGCATACTTGCGGGCGAAGGGCAGTTTCTGCTCCACCAGCAGCACCGTCAGGCCGTCCTCACGGATCAGCCGGCGAATCACCTCGCCGATCTGGGTGACGATATTGGGCTGGATGCCCTCCCCCGGCTCGTCGAGGATCAGCAACCGGGGCTCGATCACCAGCGCCCGGCCGATGGCCAGTTGCTGCTGCTGGCCGCCGGAGAGGTCGCCGCCGCGACGATGCTTCATCTCCTCGAGCACCGGAAACAGCTCAAAGATGCGCGCCGGAATGGTGCGCCCGCCGTCGCGCCGCGCGGCTAGCCCTGTGCGCAGGTTCTCCTCGACGGTGAGCAGCGGAAATATCTGCCGGCCCTGGGGCACATAGCCGATGCCCAGCCGCGAGCGCTCCTCCACCCGCTTTCGGGTCAGCTCCACCTCATCAGCATAGCGGACGCTGCCGGCGGCCGCGGCCACCTCGCCCATGATCGCCTTCATCAGGGTGGTCTTGCCCACCCCGTTGCGACCCATCACGCAGGTGCACTGCCCCGCCGGCACCTCGAGGTCCAGGTCCCAGAGGGTATGGCTCTCGCCATAGTACTGGTTGAGCTTGTCGATACGGAGCATCAGGCCACCTCCTCTTCGACCTCGGCGCCGAGATAGACCTCGATCACCTTCGGGTCGCTGGAGACCCGGTCCATGCTGCCCTCGGCCAGCACGCTCCCCTGGTGGAGCACCGTCACGGTGCGGGCGATGGAGCGCACGAAGCCCATGTCGTGCTCGACGACGACCACCGACTGCTTGCCCTTGCCGGCCAGGCCGGTGAGCAACTCGGCGGTGCGCTCCATCTCCTGCTCGGTCATGCCGGCCACCGGCTCGTCCACCAGCAGCAGGCGCGGCCGCTGCATCAGCAGCATGCCGATCTCCAGCCACTGCTTCTGGCCGTGGGAGAGGATGCCCGCCGAGGCGTGGCGCAGCTCGACCAGGCCGATGGTGTCGAGCACCTCCTCGATGCGGTCGCGACCCTCGCCGGTCAGGCGCGCGGTCAGCGTGGGCAGGATGCGCTTGTCGGCGGCCATGGCCAGCTCCAGGTTCTCGAACACCGTCAGCGCCTCGAAGACCGTGGGCTTCTGGAACTTGCGGCCGATGCCGAGGCTGGCGATCTCCGGCTCGTTCAGGGTCAGCAGGTCGTGGCGGCTGCCGAACCACACCGAGCCGCTGTCGGGCCGGGTCTTGCCGGTGATGATGTCCATCATGGTGGTCTTGCCGGCGCCGTTGGGGCCGATGATGCAGCGCAGCTCGCCGTCGTCGATGGTCAGGCTGAGATCATCGATGGCCTTGAAGCCGTCGAAGCTGACGCTGACGTCCTCCAGGTAGAGGATGGGGCCGTGGCGCACGTCCACCGGGGACTGCGCCGGGACCAGGAAATCGAAGACGCGCTCCCTGTCGGCCAGGGACTTGATAAAGCTCATGCGGAGACCCCCCTGCCGGTAGTCGTGGTGGCGCCCTCACCTTCGCGCCGATGCGTCAGGCGCTGGTTCTGGAAACGATAGGTCAACAGGCCGGCGATGCCCTTGGGCAGGAAGACGGTGACCAACACGAACATGCCGCCCAGGGCGAACAGCCAGGCATCGGGCATCACCCCGGTGAACACCGTCTTGGCGTAATTGACCAGCAGTGCGCCGATCACCGCCCCGTAGAGGGTCGCGCGACCGCCCAGGGCCACCCACAGCACCACCTCGATGGAGAAGATCGGCGAGAACTCGCTGGGGTTGATGATACCCACCTGGGGCACGTAGAGGGCGCCGGCGAGGCCGGCGAGCATCGCCGAGACCACGAAGACGAACAGCTGGAAGCGCTCGACCCGGTAGCCCAGGAAGCGGGTGCGCGCCTCGGCGTCGCGGCAGGCCACGCTGACCCGGCCCAGCTTGCTGGCGACGATGGCGCGGCACAGCACATAGCCCAGCGCCAGGGCGATGCCGGTGGCGAGGAACAGGCCCAGCCGGGTGGCGTCGCTTCTCAGGTCGAAGCCCAGCAGCTCGCGGAAGTCGGTGAGGCCGTTGTTGCCGCCGAAGCCCATCTCGTTGCGGAAGAAGGCCAGCATCAGGGCGAAGGTCATGGCCTGGGTGATGATCGACAGATAGACCCCGGTGACCCGCGAGCGGAACGCCAGGAAGCCGAATACCAGGGCCAGCAGGCCCGGCGCCAGCAGCACCATCAGGAAGGCGAACCCGGGCATGTCGAAGCCCAGCCAGTACCAGGGCAGGCTGTCCCAGTCCAGGAACACCATGAAGTCCGGCAGCACCGGGTCGCCATAGGTGCCACGGTCGCCGATCTGACGCATCAGGTACATGCCCATGGCATAGCCGCCCAGGGCGAAGAAGGCGCCGTGCCCCAGGCTGAGGATGCCCAGGTAGCCCCACACCAGGTCCACCGCCACCGCCAGCAACGCATAGCTCAGGTACTTGCCGAGCAGGGTCACCGTATAGGTGGAGACGTGCAGCGGATGGCCCGCCGGTACGGCCAGGTTGAGCACCGTCACCAGCGCCAGGGCGGCCAGCAGGATGCCCAGGAACAGCCGGGTCGAGCGTTCGTTGAAAGGTCTGGTCAACCACATGACGTTTTACCCCTCCGCCGCCCGGCCCTTCTGCGGAAAGAGTCCGCGGGGGCGCTTCTGGATGAACAGGATGATGAAGACGAGCACGACGATCTTGGCCAGCACTGCACCGGCCCAGGGTTCGAGCACCTGGTTGATGACCCCCAGCGACAGGCCCGCCACCAGGGTGCCCCAGAGATTTCCCACGCCGCCGAACACCACCACCATGAAGGAGTCGATGATGTAGTTCTGACCCAGGTTGGGGCCCACGTTGGTGAGCTGTGAGAGCGCCACGCCGGCCAGTCCCGCCACCCCGGCGCCCAGGGCGAAGGTGAGGATGTCGACCCGGGTGGCGCGGATGCCCATGGAGCGCGCCATGGCGCGGTTCTGGGTCACCGCCCGCACCTCCAGCCCCAGGCGGGTACGGCGCATCACCAGCATCAGGCCGGCGAACACCACCAGGGCGAAGCCCAGTACGTAGAGACGGTTGAGGGTCAACGAGAGCCCTTCGTTGAGCATGATCGAACCGCTCATCCACTCCGGCGAGACCACGGTGCGGTTCTGCGGCGAGATTACGGTACGTACCAGCTGTTGCAGGATCAGGCTGACGCCGAAGGTGGCCAGCAGGGTCTCCAGGGGGCGTCCCTTGAGGAACTGGATGACCCCGCGCTCGATGGCCACCCCGGCCAGCGCCGCCACCAGGAAGCCGGCCGGAATCGCCAGCAGCAGCGCCAGGCCGGGCTGGCCGGGCAGCAGCTGCTGCATGGCCCAGGTGGTGTAGGCCCCGAGCATGATCAGCTCGCCGTGGGCCATGTTGATCACGCCCATGACGCCGAAGGTGATGGCCAGGCCGATGGCCGCCAGCACCAGCACCGAGCCCAGCGAGAGGCCGAAGTAGAGGGTCTCCAGGCCGCGGTTGAGCTTCATCTTCTGCTCGATACCGGCCAGGGCCGAGGTCGCGGCGGCGGCGAGTTCGGGATCCTCGCTGCGGCTGGCGACATTCAGCGCCGAGCGCACCCGGGAATTCAGGCTGCCGGCCAGGGCGTCCACCGCCGCGGCATCGCCCTCTTCCAGGCGGTGGATGGCCAGCGCCTGCTCGAGCAGGCGACGCACCTCGGCGTCCTCCTCGCCGTCGATGACCGCACGGAGCGGCTCGGCCAGGGTGGCATCGACGTCGCCGAGCAGCTCGCGAGCCGCCTCGCGTCGGTCACGAACCTCGTCGGCGTGCAGGTCAAGCACCGCCAGCGCCCCCTGCAACTGGCCGCGCAGGGCGTTGTTGATACCGATACGGTCCAGCTCGCGTCGCGACATCTCGCCGGCGTCCTCGAAGCTCAACGCATCGACCACCGGCCAGCTGCGGCCGCGGTTCTCGACGACCACGACGAACTGGCCGGTGTCCTTGTGACGCTGCAGCTTGCCGCCGAGCAGCGCCTCGAGCCAACGGCGGCTGCGCGCGTCGCCGCTGGCAATGATGGCCTCGATCGCCTCGCCCTTGTCGGCGTAGGAGGCGGTATCGAGGGGGTCCAGCAGGGCCTGGCCGGGATCGTCCTGCGCCTGGGCGGCCAGCGGCAGGCCGAGCAGCAGGCAGAGGCACAGCAGGCCCGACAGGAAGCGTGGGAGCATCCTCATGGGCGTGTCCTGTAGGAAATGAAGAGATGGCGTATCTCGGGTCAACCAAGTCCGCGCATACCTCAGGGCTATCGATGTCAGTGGTATCGCGCTCGGGGCTGTTCCGTCGACAAGCCTGCGAGGAGGCGCTGTGAACCCATCCCTGGGCGCTACCGACGCCCTGCTGCGCTCTCGCGTCCTGCTCCGCTTGCAGGGCCGGTGCTGGCCATCCATGGCCAGCCCGTTCGGAGGAATCCTCCTCACCCCTGGCGTAGGACCTCCTCTTCGGCTTGTCCCCGGCGCCCCTCGCTTTGGGCAATAGCGATGGCCCTGGCGAGCGCCCGGCCCGAGGGGACGTCGGCGGGGCTTATTCTTCGGGCGCTTCTTCCTCGGCCTGGCTGCCGCCGCAGCTGCCGCGCACCACGTTGTAGTTGCCGCACTCCATGGGCTTGCGCCAGTCGCTGATCAGGTCCCTGGAGCCTTCCAGGTAGTCGGACCAGGCGTCGCCGGCCACGGTGGAGGGCGTCTCCCAGACGATGGAGAACTGGCCGTTGTCCTGGATCTCGCCGATCAGCACCGGCTTGGTGATGTGATGGTTGGGCATCATCGCCGCATAGCCGCCGGAGAGGTTGGGCACCGCCACGCCGATGATGGCGTCCTTGACCGCGTCGACCTCGGTGGTGCCGGCCTTGCGCACCGCCTCGGTCCACATGTTGAAGCCGATGTAGTGGGCCTCCATGGGATCGTTGGTGACCGCCATCTCGTCGCCGGTGTGCTCGATCCAGGCGTCGATGAAGTCGTAGTTGGCGTCGGTATCGACGCTCATGAAGTAGTTCCAGGCCGCCAGGTGGCCCACCAGGGGCGCGGTGTCGATGCCGGTGAGCTCCTGCTCGCCCACCGAGAAGGCCACCACCGGGATGTCGGCGGCATCGATGCCCTGGTTGCCGAGCTCCCGGTAGAAGGGCACGTTGGCGTCGCCATTGATGGTGGAGACCACCGCGGTCTTCTTGCCCTGGCTGCCGAAGGCCTTGATCTCGGAGACGATGTTCTGCCAGTCCGAGTGCCCGAAGGGGGTGTAGTTGACCATGATGTCGTCGCCACCGACCCCGTGCGACTTCAGGTAGGCCTCGAGGATCTTGTTGGTGGTACGCGGATAGACGTAGTCGGTGCCGGCCAGCACCCAACGCTCCACCCCGACGTTGTTCATCAGGTAATCGACGGCGGGAATCGCCTGCTGGTTGGGGGCGGCACCGGTATAGAAGACGTTCTCGGAAGACTCCTCGCCCTCGTACTGCACCGGGTAGAAGAGCAGGCCGTTGAGTTCCTCGACCACCGGCAGCACCGACTTGCGCGACACCGAGGTCCAGTTGCCGAAGATGACGTCGACCTCCTCCTGGGCGAGCAGCTCGCGGGCCTTCTCGGCGAACAGCGGCCAGTCGGAGGCGGGGTCGACCACCACCGCCTCCAGCTCGCGACCCAGCAGGCCCCCCTCGGCGTTCTGCTGCTCGATCAGCATCTCCACGGTGTCCTTGAGCACCGTCTCGCTGATCGCCATGGTGCCGGAGAGGGAGTGCAGGATGCCCACCTTGATGGGCTCCTCCTGGGCCAGGGCGGGGGTGGCGACGGCCAGGCTCAGCAGCGAGGCGGCCAGCCAGTGGGGACGCATGGCGGGACGACGTGGGGTCATGGTGAACTCCTTGCGTATGGGACTTGTTATGGGACGCCCAGTCCATCGCAAGGCTCGTGCCAGCCCGACCAGAATCGGAGTTATCCCTTCACAATCATCATGTTGCACCGGTCATCCAGATATCGTCATCGCCCCAGGATGCATCGTCATGGTGCAGGAGCGGCCTGCTTACGCTCCACCGGGGCACGGGGCCATGGTGCAATGCACCGAGTTGGTGCCCACAAAAAGAACACGGGGCGCCGATCGCATCGGCGCCCCTTCTGTGGCTTATCTCGTTCGTTCCTGGTGACTACCCGCAAACTAACGGCGTGGTGCCCGCGTTGGCCCTCCCAGCGTCAGCCAGGATCGATCAGACAACATGGAAGCACGCCGAAGCGGGAGTGCGCGTGTCCATGTTGCGCCCCCGGTTCAGGTGGTCATCGATCTCGGCCGCGGAGCCGATCATGCGGCCGTAGAGGAAGACGCTGAAGGCTGCCGTCTCGAGGTCCCGCTCGGTCAGCTCGCCAGACTTGTAATCCTTCCACAGGAGCGCGAGCAGCAGCGCCGCGATCACCGCGTCGACGTTGACGCAGAAGACGTAGCGGCTGGCGCCCACGTCATACAGCGCCTGCACCAGTTCGCGGTAGAAGGCATGGAAGATGTTGTAGTCGCCGCGCTTCGCCATGAACTCCGCGATGAAGCGCTCGCGTGGATCGTAGTTGACCGGCTTGCCCTTGAAGATCGGGTGGTGGACGCCGGGCAAGGCGCGGACCTCGGTCCCGATCTCCTTGGCCTCGGCCTTCTCACGCTTGTAGGCGCGGGCGAAGTCGGTGGCCATGGCCTTGAGGTCGATGCCGTGGCTCGGGTCGGTGGGATCGCTGAGCCCCTTGTCCTTGAACTGGTCGAGCAGGAAAGCCATCCCCTCGAAGCCGTTGCCGCCGTGGCTGTAGCCGGTGTGGGTGAGAAACCCGACCATGGCCTTGTTGATCTGCACGCGTTCAGGGGTCTGCGGTCCGTCAGCCGCGACTGCCCCCTTGGCGCCTTGTGCCGAGATCGAGCCTGGGCCGTTGGAGATCAGCAGGCCGACGAGGATCTGGAGTGGCAACGCCTCGTCGCGGGTCGGCTTCTTGCCGGTCATGGCGAGGAAGCAGAGGTCCGTCATGGTCCACTGGCCAAAGCGCTCGTCGCGCGGAATGCCACACAGCGAACCGGGCTGGTGGTGGGAACCCGGGATCGTCGCGCCGACCATCACGCCGTAGAGGCGTAAATACCAGGGCAACGTCTCCGCGGTCAGGCGCGAGATGCGTTTACGCATGAGGGGACCCCAGGCGATGGTCAGACTGATCGCGGCGAGAATGGCATCCCGGGAGAGGCGGCCGTTCAGGGTGGTGAGGTATTCGAGGAAGACCGACTTGCCACCGCGCGCCTTGACGGCGGCGAGCATCGCCTCGGGGCGGGGGTCGTCGGCCTCGGCCTCGGAGGCGAGAAAGAGCGCGCGGGTGGCAGCGTCCATGGTGATCGCCGAGGTGTCGAACTCCTCGCTACGGCCGTCCCGCAGGTCGGAATGCGCAAAGAGGTCGATCAGCGCACTGGTGCAGGCCAACGCGCGCTCGACCCGCTTCGGTCCGACGATCGCGGCGGCGGCTGCCATGATAGCGTTGGGCGCATTGCCCGCGTCCCGCGCGGCGTCGGCAGCCACGAGAATCGGGTCACCGACCAGGTTCACCTCCGCCGCCACGGCCACGTCGAGCATGGCACGGTCGTTCTCGCCGGCGATCTCGTGGACGAGTGGCAGTGCGAAGTTGGCCTCCAGCGGATCGAGCGCAAGGTCGAGCACCGAAAAGCCGTGCACGCTGGTAACCTGGGTGGTGGGGTCCATCACCGAAGCACCGGATTTGTCCTTCATGGTCTGGCGGGCGATCACCGCGCCAACCTGGCGCTTGAGCACGGCGAGCTGGGTCGCATAGGGCTCTCTCGGCGTCACCGGGGGCATGGCAAGTTCGGGTGGCAGCGCCAGGCCCTGGTCGTTGGCGATCCAGGGCTTGAGCGCGAGGCTGCCCGTCGAGGCGAAATCGGGCGAAACGCCGTTCAGCTTCATCACCGCGGTCAGTGCCATGGGGATGTCGGCGATATTGGTCACCACCGCGCCCTTGGCCGAGACCACCGGGTTGTCGGGCGTGTAGAGGCCGTCAACCCCGAAGGCTTCCATCAACCAGCCCTCCTTGTCTTCCGCCCGGTCGCCCGAGCCGGCCATCGCACCGGCATGGCCGACGGCACGGGTGAGCTTCGACTTCCAGCGGCCGACGACACAGGCAACCGTCGGCTTGCCGAAATCGACGCCGTGCTCGTGATAGCCACCCGGTTCGACATAGAGCACTGCGGCTTTCGAGCGGTCGTCGTTCACCAGCGCATGGGAGAAGTCACGTGCGTTGTAATGGATATAGACGTCCTTTCCGCTCGAGACGAGCGTTGTGGTGCCCCAGCCTTCGGTCGCGAGGTACTGCGCGATGGTGGTGGTGAAGCCCCCCGAATTCGAGAAGATCGCGACCGAGCCCTTGCGCAGGGACTCCTCGGGACTGTCGCCACCGAGCGCCCCGCCGATGCGGACATGATTCCAGCTGTCGGCCACACCGAGGCAATTGCCGCCGATGATATCGACGCCATTGGCCTGCCCCATCGCGCGGATCTCTCGCGCATCGTGTACGGCAATCTTTTCGGTAATGATGACGATCTTTTCCAGAGCATCGTTGACACGAATGAGCTCCGCCACCCCATCGCGCACGCTGGGGGGCGGGAGGTAGATGACACCCACATTGAAGGTGTGCCCCGCATCCAGGCCCTCGCGCACGTTGTTGAACACCGGAATGTCGCCCACGGGAGTCTTGAGCGTCTGTCCGGCACGCCCCGGCGAGGTACCGAAGACCACGTTGCCCCCCGAGTAGGCATGACTCACCGGGGTGACCGTGCGTGACTCCCCGCCCATGATGTTGAGAACACAGACGCGATCCTCGCGCCTCGCCACATCGGCCAGTGAGCGAATGCCGAGATAGTATGGAAAATCCGCAATACCCTGAAGATACATGGTTCTTCTCCCCTTAAGCCGGTGTCTTGATGCCCAGATGCCGGGCGATCTCGTCACGGCCTCCGTCACGCATCCACAGATCGAGATTCTTGGCGTAGTTCACCACTTCCGAGATTGCACTGTCGAAGCCGAAGAAGCGGTAGGGCACACCAAGGCTGTCCAGCGTGTCGCCGAGGTTGCCCATGCCGCGTACCAGGTTCGGCCCGCCACGCCCGACGACGACATAGAGGGGAGTCGGCCCGTACTCAGCGAAATGCTCGCGCAGCGCGTCGCCCATGCCCCGGAAGGTTTCGAGGATATCCGTGTTGTTCGACTTCCCCCCGATGATGAACAGCACATTGGTCTGGGCAAGGAAATGGCGGTAGCAGATCGCGGCGACCGACTTCATCTTTTCGTAGGGCGGATTGCCACCGAAATCCGAAGAGATGATCGCGGCGTCGCCCAGCACCTCGGTCACCAGGCTATTGGCGCCGCCGCCGAAGGTTGGCGCCAGAATGGTGCCCTTGTCGTTGATCACAAAGACATCCGACTGGCCCTGGTGGGTACGAAGCCGGTTCACTTCCTGCTCGAAAGCCGATACATCGGCGGCGAATATCTGTTCGGGCAGCCCCAATCGACTCACCCGGGGATCGTCGCGATCAAAGCCACACTTGAAATCGCAGGCGATCGGCATCAGCCGGCCGTCACGCCCGGGGCGCATGCGGATGGGGTTCAGTTCCAGCGTGGTCATGCCATAGTGATGCATCAACTCCCAGAGCTTGGGCAGGTGCTGGACCAGTGGCGAGATGATCTCCTTGGGCGCACCGATGTCGCTCAGCGCATTGGCCACCACGAAGGCCTTGAGGCCCGTCAGCGCCTCGAAAGGCACGGTGGAGATCTCGGAGGTGTCCAACTCCTCGATATCGACGCCGCCACGGTGGGTCAGCGTCATGGTCGGCGCCCGGAAGCGGCTATCGTCAGAGATGGCAAAATAGACCTCGTGTTCGGCCGGCACACCGGCCTCGAATGTCACCCCGTTCGCCTTGGCATAGGCATTGCCGTGGCGGTGCTCGGCAAAATAGAGCCGCTCCTTTTCGGCCAGGGCGGTGCGAAGATCGCTCGCCTTGCCGATAAGCCCCGCCTTGCCCTTCTTGCCAACGCCACCGCGGAACAGTGGCTTTATGAAGATCAGACCGTGGCGAGTGATCAAATCCTGAATCTGATCCTCAGTCGCATCGGGTCCAAGAACTTCGGAGGTCGGAAACCCGACATGATTGAGGAGTTTTTCCCCGTAGAGCATTCCGGTGAGCTGCATATTATTTTCTCCAATTAATCTCTGTTTTCCGGTGAAAGATTCAAGCAAACGACAAAGACAAAACCGCTAGTTCCACTTGCTTTCCTGACGTCTTCCACTTCGGTCTACGGCTAATGACAAGGCCGCTGTTAAGAGAGGATCATTCAGCTGTCGTTATGGTTATGTAAGCCTGCTGAATTCCACCGAGTTTCCAACTCGAGACCCTCCCGTCGAACACAGCGAGCCATGGATGATGGAAAAAAAGGGGTGTCTCAAATTGACACCCCGAATCGTTGGCTGAGCTCTGTATGCTTGCCGGAATCGACAAGTCACTGTAAGGGAGAACTCTCAGTCGCTCTCGGGACTGCCCGAGTCGGGTGTGGCTTTCATTCGCTGACGCAGGATGGGCCCGACGATATAGGGCAGGATCAACCCCAGCCCGGCGAACACCCACAGGCCGATGGCCAGGCCGCTGTCCCACAGGATGGTCCAGTCACCATCGGAGATATCCATGGCGTGGCGCAGGTTTTTCTCCATCTCCGGTCCCAGCAACAGACCGAGGATGACCGGCACCATCGGGATCTCCAGCTTGCGCAGGAAGTAGCCGGCGACGCCGAACGCCACCATGAAGTAGAGATCGAAGGTGGTGTTGCTGATCGAGTAGATGCCCACGAAGGCGATCATGGTGACGATCGGCAACAGGTACATCGGCGGTACCGACAGCAGCTTGACGAAGATCCCCACCAGCGGAATGTTCAGGATCAGCAGCAGGAAGTTACCGATCAACAGTGCGGCAATCACGCCCCAGACGACGTCGGCGTTCTGGGTGAACATCAGCGGCCCAGGGGTGATGTTCAGCGAGATCAACAGTGCCAATAGCACCGCCGTGGTGCCGCTACCCGGCACACCCAGCGTCAGCATGGGCACCAGGGCGCCGCTGGAGGCGCCGTTATTGCCGGCCTCGGGGGCGGCCACACCACGCGGATCGCCCTTTCCGAAATAGCCTTTCTTGCCCAGCACACGCTTTTCCAGGGTATAGCTGATGAAACTACCCAGAGAGGCACCGGCACCCGGCAGCACCCCGGCGACGAACCCCAGCAACCCACCGCGAAAGCTGGTAGGCAGGATCTCGCGGATATCCTTCCATTTCAGCGTGAGCTTGTTGACCTTCATCTCTTCCTTGCCACCACCTGCCTTCTCCTCGATGAAGAACAGCAGTTCGGAAATGGCAAATAGACCGACGATGGCGATGATGAAGTCCACGCCCTCGTAAAGCTCCAGGGTACCGAAGGTAAAGCGCTGCACGCCGGTGGAATCGATGCCGACCGTGGCGATCATCAGGCCGATGGCCGCCGCCACCACCGTCTTCATGGGATTCTTGCCAGTGATGCCCCCCAGGGTGGCAAAGGCCAGCAGGAACAGCGCGAAGTACTCGGCAGGCCCGAAGGTCAGGGCGAAATCGGCCAGTAGCGGCGCCAACAGGATCAGCCCGATGGTGGCAATCAAGCTGCCCATGAAGGAGGCCACGGCGGAGATGGCCAGCGCCTCGGAGGCCTTGCCCTGCTGGGCCATGGGATAGCCATCGAGACAGGTCATCATCGCCGGTTCGTCACCGGGGATATTGAGCAGTATCGAGGAAATGCGCCCGCCATACATGGCCCCGGCATAGACCGAGGTCAGCATGATCATGGCGGTTTCCGGGGCCAGTCCCAGGGTGAAGGCCAGCGGGATCAGGATCGCCACCCCGTTGGCCGGCCCCAGGCCCGGCAGCGCCCCGATCAGGGTGCCGAGAAAGGCCCCGATCAGCGCAAACATCAGGTTGTGCGGCGCCAGGGCGACGCCGAACCCATCCATCAAGAAGCCAAGAGTCTCCATCAGCTCACCTCCAGGAACGAGAGCAAGCCCAGCGGCAAGGCAAGGTCGAGGGCGAAGTTGAACACCAGGTACACGACTACCCCGGAAATCGCCCCGGTGACGTAGGCCTTGACCGGACGCGATCCCATGCGCCAGCACAGGGTGCCCACGGCCAGAGTCGTGCTGATGATGAAGCCCAGCGGCTGCAGTAACATCGAATAGAGCACCAGTACCACCACGGCGACGATCAGCTCGATGCCGGTACGACTCCATGGCCAGGCGTTATCCGGGTCCGGCCGCACGACCATATACAGGCTGGAAAGCCCCAGCACGACGGCCAGCAGGCGTGGAAAGGTCTCGGGTCCGACGGCTTCGGTCCCACCAAACGGTTCGGGAAACTGGGTGGTGCCCCAGCCGTACGCGACGGCCAGGACGATCATCAATATCCCGAAGATGCGGTCGTTGTAAGTCATTATTGAATCAGCCCGATATCCTTGGAGAGCTGTTCGATATCTTCGATCTGCTCCTTGACGAAGGTCTCGAATTCGCCGGCGCTCATGTGGAAAGGCATCAGACCGTTCTGTTTCATGACGCCCTGCCACTCCTCGCTTTCATAGATGGTGTCCATGGCATCGACCCAGTACTGCTTGGCCTCGTCGGAGATGTCCGCCGGCATATAGAAGCCGCGCCAGTTGGGCCCCAGGGCATCGATACCCTGCTCCCTGGCGGTCGGGATATCCGCGAACTCGCCGGGCAGACGCTCCTCGGAGAGCACCGCGAGCACCTTGAGATCACCGGACTCCATGAAGCCCTGCGCCTCGGTGATATCGCCGGTAAACGCCTCGACGTGACCGCCGATCACCTGGGTCAGGGCCTCGCCACCGTTGTTGTACGACAGGTAAGCGATGCGTGGCAGGTTCTCGATCCCGGCTTCCTGTGCCGCGATCAACACCTTGAGATGATCCCAGCCGCCCTTGGCGCTGCCGCCGGCGAACTTGACGCTGCGCGGGTCTTCCTTGAGGGCGTCCATCACATCATTCAGATCCTCGTACTCGGAATCGGCCGACACGGCGATGATCCCGTAGTCGGCGCCCAGCGCCCCGATCCAGTTGACCATGTCGGCGGTCATGTCAGGGAACTGGCCCTGGGCCAGGCGGGTCGTCGTGGCCGTGGAAGCCGCCACCAGCAGATGATCGTCGCCGGCACGCTTGCTGATGGTATGGCCATAGGCCACGCCACCACCGGCGCCGGCCATGTTGATGGTCTGAACGTTACCCGATACCAGGTCGAGATCCTGGAGCACATTGCCGACGCTGCGGCAGGTGAAGTCCCAGCCGCCACCGGGATCAGACGGCGCGATGCACTCCACCTTGCCCTGGGGCTCGAAGGCCGTGGCGCTTCCCGCGCTCAGGGTCACGGCGGCGATGGCGAATAGCTTGAGTGGCGTTCTGGTGGACATTGTTGTATTCCCCTCGTTGGGCGATCCGGGACGGATCCTTGGTTGACTTGTCGGAGGTGATCGCCTACCTTACAGTTCTGTAAGGCAGAACTACGTTCCTCACGATGGAAAGTTAGGCATCCCGTCGGGGTACGTCAACGCCAAAGCTCCCTATTGCGACCAAAGTTGAACATCCCTTCACCCACCAAGGAGACATCGTCATCACATGGCACAGGACCGCGTCGAGGCCGTGGAACGAGCGCTGACGGTGCTCGAGGCCTTCGACTCTCCCCAGGACCACTTCACGCTGGCCGACCTGGCGCAGGTCACTGGCTTCTACAAGAGCACCCTGTTGCGACTGCTGGCCTCGCTCGAGCGTTATGACTATGTGCAGCGCGGCCAGGACGGGCGTTATCGGCTCGGCCACACGCCGATGCGCCTGTCACGGCGCCACCTGCCCAGCCGCCAGCTGGCCGCCTGGATACAGCCGGTACTGGATACCCTGGCCGAGCAAAGCGGCGAGACCGCCGCCCTGCTCGAGGTCGGCATGGGCCATGCCGAATGCCGCCTGGTCACGCTGCCCGAGGCGAGCCTGCGTCACGACCTGCGGCCCGGCATGCGCTGGGCGGTGGCCAACGACGATGAGCCCGCGCTGGAACTCCCCGGCGGCTTCATGCTATGCCGGTCACTGGAGGCCGGGTCCGACGGCTTGCCGCTCTGGCTGAGCCTCTCCGGTCCTGCCGGGCGCCTGCCCCGGGACGAGGCCATGCACCATCTCGATGCCGCCGTGACCGAACTCGCGCGACGGCCGGCCGATGACGCCGCACGAGGCACGCAATGAAACTCCTGCTGATCGAGGACGACACCCTGCTCGCGGAGACGCTCGGCGATGCCCTGCGGCAAGAGGGCCATCGGGTCACCGCCATCGCCGACGGCATCGCCGCACGGCAGTGCCTTGCCGCCCCCAACCACGGCCATGACCTGATCCTGCTGGATCTCAACCTGCCCGGCTGCAGCGGCCTGGAGATCCTCGCCACCCTGCGTCATCAGGACAGCGAGACCCCGGTACTGATCCTCACCGCCCGCGGCGCCATCGAAGACCGCGTGCGCGGGCTCGACCTGGGCGCCGACGACTACCTGGCCAAGCCCTTCGCCCTGGACGAGCTCGAGGCCCGGGTGCGCGCCCTGCTGCGTCGCCAGGCCCGCGGGCACAGCCTGCAAGTGGGTGAACTGGCCTTCGACGCCCTGACCCAGCGCTTCACGCTGGACGGCACGCCGCTCAGCCTGCCGCCACGCGAACAGCGTCTGCTGAGCTGCCTGATGCGCCATGCCGGTGAACCGGTGGACAAGGCGCGACTCGCCGAGGAAGCCTTCGCCGGTGACGCCATGGGCGACAATGCCATCGAGGTCTACATCCATCGCCTGCGCCGCCGGCTCGCCGGCAGCCGGGTGGAGGTGCGCACCGTGCGTGGGCTGGGTTATCTGCTGGAGGCGCCATGAGCGACCAGGGCAGCCTCTACCGCCGCCTGCTGGCCTGGCTGTTGCTGCCGCTGCTGGTGCTGGGCACCCTGATGCTGGTGCTGGCCTACCTGGACGCCCGACGGACCGCCGATCGCGCCTTCGATCGCCTGCTGGAGGCCGCCACGCTGGCCATCGCCGAACAGGTCCAGTGGCAGAACGAACGGCTGTGGCTCGACCTTCCGCCGGCGGCCCTGGAGATGCTCGCCACCAGCGCCGAGGAGCGGGTGTTCTACGCCTTGTTCGACGGCGATGGCCACTTCATCACCGGCAACGCCCGACTGCCCGGCGACCCGCGCGGCGACAGCGAGGCAGTCGACACCCTGTACTATCGCAATGTCGGTTGGCGTGACCTGGCCCTGCGCCAGGGCATTCGCCGCACCCGCCTGGAAGACTGGAGCCTGCGCGAACGCTTCGAGGTACGGGTGGCCCATACCCGCGAGGGACGCCAGGCACTGACACTCGCCCTGTTTCGCGGCAACCTGGCCTACATCGCCGCCATGGCGGGGCTGGCGGTGATCGTGGTACTGCTGGCGGTGCGCTCCGCCCTGGCGCCGCTGACCCGGCTGCGCCGCGCCATTCGGGCGCGCGATCCACGCACCCTGGCGCCGCTGGAACTGCCCTTGCCACGCGAACTCGCCGAACTGCGCGAGACGCTCAACGAGCTGCTGGCGCGCATGCGTCGGGTGCGGGCCAACCAGGAACGCTTCATCGGCGATGCCTCCCACCAGTTGCGCACGCCCCTGGCCGGCCTCTCCGCCCGCGCCGAGCTGGCCCTGCGCCAGGACGATCCCCGTGCCTGGCACGACGCCTTGCGGGCCATGCAGTCCACCAGCGCCAGCACCGCTCGCCTGGCGGTGCAGCTGCTGTCGCTGACCCGCCTCAACAACCCCGAGGCGACCCCCGAGCTGCAACGCCTGGACCTCAACGAGATCGCCCGCACGGCGACGCGCAGCGCCCTGAGCGTGTGCCATCGCGACGGCATCGATATCGGCGTCGAGACCACCGCCGGGCCGGTCATGATCGACGGCATCGACTGGCAGCTCGAGGAAGCGCTGAGCAACCTGATCGACAATGCCCGACGCTACGGCGCCAGACGCATCACGGTGCGGGTCCTGGATGCCCCCGCCACCCTGGAGGTGGAAGACGACGGCCCGGGCATTCCCGCGGAGCAACGCTTGATGGTGTTGCGCCCCTTCTACCGTGGCCGCGACGGTGTCGAAGGCTCGGGGCTGGGCCTGGCCATCGTGGACGGCATCGCCCGCACTCACCGGGCACGCCTGGTCCTGAACGATGCCCGGGACGGCAAGGGCCTGCGCGTGACGCTGCGCTTCCTGAGGGACCACCAATGACCAAGTCACTGTGCCTGCTGCTGTGCCTGGCATGGCTCAGCCTGCCGGGGCTGGCCGACGAGAGGCTGCACTTCCCCGCCGCGCCAAGCGATGGCGAGCCGCCGCTCTCGCTGATCGTCCATGGCGCGCTGGACCTGCCATACGTCAAGCCGGTGCTGGAAGACTTCCACCGGCGCCATCCGCACTTCGAGCTGCACTACCGCAACTTCACCACCCTCGAGCTGCATCGTCGCTTCCTCGATGACGACGAGGACAAGGCCGACCTGGTGATCTCCTCGGCCATGCCCTGGCAGTACCGGCTGGCCAACGACGGCCATGCCCAGCCGCTGAGGACAGCAAGCGCCGAGGCCTGGCCGGACTGGGCACGCTGGCGCCGGGAGCTGTTCGGCCTCACCTTCGAGCCGATCGTCATCGTCTACCGCCGCGAGCTGGCCGAACGCTTCGGGGCCATCACCAGCCACGCCGACCTGCTGAATCTGCTGGAAACCCGGCACCAGGCGCTACGCGGGCGCGTGGTGACCTACGACCCGGCACGCAGCGGTGCCGGCTACACCTACGCCATCGAAGAGGTGCGTCTGTCGCCGCGCTACTGGGACCTGGTCGCCGCCCTGGGCGGCGTCGATGCGGAACTGGTCGGCACCACGGGGGAGATGCTCGAGGGCCTGGCGGAGGGACGCTATCTGATCGGCTACAACCTGCTGGGCAGCTACGCCAGTGATTTCGTCGCCGCTCATCCGCAACTGGAGATGGTGATCCCGCGCGACTACGCCCTGGTCACCCAGCGCCTGGCCTTCATTCCCCGCGAGGCGCCGCATCCCGAAGCGGCACGACGCTTTCTCGACTATCTGCTCAGCGAGACGGGGCAAGGGGTGATCAGCGAACAGACATCGCTGGGCGCGGTGCATCCGGCGCTGGAAGGCCCCGGCACGGCACGCGAGTTGCGCACCCGCCTCGGCGACGCCCTGCGCCCGATCCGCCTGGGGCCGGGCCTGCTGGCCACGCTCGACGACCTCAAGCGCGAGGCGCTGCTGGCCCGCTGGACGCGGGAATATCAACGCTGGTCGGGCCGGCCCCGGCCTCACCCCTGACCGCCCCGCGGGCGCGGGTGGACAGCGTCGGTGGCGTCACCGTGCCGGGCTGAGCCGTACCGCTGCCGTGCCGCTACGCACCATGCCGAGTTCCTCGGCGGCACGGCGCGACAGATCGATGACCCGCCCCCCGACGAAGGGACCGCGGTCGTTGATGCGCACCACGGTCTCGCGACCATTGCCCAGGTGGGTCACCCGCACCCGGGTGCCGAACGGCAGGGTGCGGTGCGCGGCGGTCAACGCCTCCCGGTCGTAGTGCTCGCCGCTGGCGGTGCGCCGGCCATGGTAGCGGTCGGCGTAGTAGGAGGCCTGCCCCTGCTCGCCGGTCCAGCCGGCCGGCGCCTCGACGCCGGCCTGGTGGCCACCGCGACCGGCACAGCCGACCAACAGCACGACCGCCAGCAGCAGCATCGTCAGGCGGAAGGCGGGGGGCGGTCGGCGTGCGCTCCCGGGATCACGGGCCTCGGCGGTGACGATATCGGCAATGACGATGCGGTGACGGGATGACATGGCGAAGGCTCGGCAAATCGGGCGGATATTGTCGCATGCCCGGCCCGTCATGCAAGGCGGTTACCGTTTGCCGGTATCCCAGCCGCGGCTCTCTGCCAGCTGGCCATCGAACCAGGCCAGGCGGTCGTGGAGCGCCACCACGCCGCCGACGATGATCAGCGTCGGCGGTCGCAGGATGTCGCCCAGGGAGTCCGGCATCCACCCCAGGGTGCCGCGATGCACTCGCTGGCGAGCCGTGGTGCCCTGCTCGATCAGCGCCAGGGGGGTCTCGGGCGACAGGCCATGGGCGACCAGCTGGCGACGGATCTCCGCCAGGCCGTGCAGCCCCATGTAGAAGACCAGGGTCTGGCCGGGGCTGGCCAGGGCCGGCCAATCCAGGTTCGTGCTGCCGTTCTTGAGATGGCCGGTAACGAAGCGCACCGACTGGGCATGGTCGCGGTGGGTCAGCGGGATGCCGGCATAGGCGGCACAGCCCGAGGCCGCGGTAATGCCGGGCACCACCTCCACCTCGACGCCCTCGGCCACCAGGGCCTCGAGTTCCTCGCCGCCTCGCCCGAAGATGAAGGGATCGCCGCCCTTCAGGCGCACCACCCGCTTGCCCGAGCGCGCCCAGTCGAGGAGCGCCTGGTTGATCCCCTCCTGGGGCAAGCTGTGGTCCGAGCGCGCCTTGCCGACATAGAGACGCCGCGCGGCGGGGTTGGCCAGGGCCAGGACCTCCTCGCTGACCAGCCGGTCGTGGAGGATCACCTCGGCCGCCTGCAGCCGCTTGAGCGCCTTGAGGGTCAGCAGCTCCGGGTCACCGGGGCCCGCCCCCACCAGGCTGACCCGGCCCCGGGAGGGAGACCCGGCGGGATCGTGCTGGTCGTCTCGCGGATCATGATCGACGCTCATATACCCTTCACTCCTGATTCAATCGGCCACATATGCCATAAAGTAATGAATTGGGGGCCACGGTGCCACCCGCAAACGTCTCGCCCCCGCACGGGCGGGGGCGAGACGGGAGCATCATGGCGCGCGGGAGATCAGCCGCCCAGGGCCCGACGCAGGCGGGGGCTCGTCAGCTCGCCGACCAGGGTCACCGCCACCAGCACGGCCAGCAGCCAGGGCCAGTGGGCGCCGAACTCGATGCGGGCGATGCCCAGCGCGTCGACGAAGATCACCAGGATGCCCAGCGGGCTGACGTAGCGCACCATGAACAACCAGAGGGCATGCCAGCGCGGCGACAGCCCCAGCTCGTCGCGGAAGGCCTCGCTCTTCAGCACGAAGCCGGCGAGCAGCACCATGCCCAGGCCGCCGAGCGGCATCATCCAGCGCGAGGTGAGGTAGTCCAGCCAGCCGAAGAAGTGCTTGCCGGCCAGGGTCCAGTCGGCCCCCAGGTTGAACGACAGCATCGCCAGGGTGCTCACCAGCCACAGCACGATACCGGTGCCCCAGGCCGCCGCACGGCGCGAGACGCCCTTGTTGTCGCACAGCCAGGAGACGGTGGCCTCGACCATGGAAATCGACGAGGTCAGTGCGGCCATGGAGAGCATCACGAAGAACAGGATGCCGAACAGGGTACCCAGCGGCATGGCCTGGAAGGCCAGCGGCAGGCTCATGAAGATCAGCCCCGGTCCGCTGCCCGGGCTCATGCCGTTGGCGAAGATCACCGGGAAGATCGCCAGGCCCGCCATCAGCGCCACCAGGGTGTCGGCCACGGCCACGCTCAGGGTGGTACGGGCGATGGAGGCACGCCCCGGCAGGTAGCTGCCATAGGTGAGGATGGCCCCGGAGGCCAGCGACAGGGTGAAGAAGGCATGGCCCAGGGCGGCCAGCATGCCTTCGCTGGAGAGGCTGCCGGCGTCGAAGGAGAACAGGAAGCGCACCGCCTCACCGAAGCCACCGGAGAAGACCCCATAGCCGATCAGCACGGCCAGCATGACCACCATGCCGGGCATCATCCAGCTGACACTCTTCTCGATGCCGGCCTGGACGCCCTTGCCGACGATGGCCATGGTGGCCACGGTGACCAGGGTGCTCCAGAAGCCCAGATTGAGGGGGCTCTCGTTGTTGGCGCCGAAGAGCGCCGCCATCTCGTCGACGCTGGAACCGGCGAGGCCGCCGCCGAGCATCTTCCACAGGTAGGCGAAGGACCAGCCGGCCACCACCACGTAGAAGGAGAGGATCATGAAGCCGCAGAGCATGGCCATCCAGCCCAGCAGCGACCAGGCGGAGGCTCCGCCGGAGTCGGCGGCCACGCGGCGTATGGCGTCGATGGGGCTGCCGCGGCCGCGCCGCCCGAAGGCGATCTCGGTCATCATCACCGGTACCCCGACCGCCAGGATACAGCCCAGGTAGACCAGCACGAAGGCACCACCGCCGAACTCGCCGGTGATGTAGGGAAACTTCCAGATGTTGCCCAAGCCGACGGCGGAGCCGGTAGCCGCCAGCATGAAGCCCCAGCGGCCGAGCCACTGGGCACGAGGTTGTTGGGATCTTGTCATGTCTCACCAGGGGAAGCAGAGGGTATTGTTGTCACCCGACTCGATGAATGATCGGCATGGACCACTCATTGTGACGGATTTTATTGTGAGATGGCAGATGAACAGGGGTTGATCCTGCTCATGAGCCCAAGCCGCAAGCCCCGCCCGGAAGGGGCGCAGGGGCGGGGCCACGGGATCAATCGTCCTTGAGCACGCCGCGTCGAATCTGGTCCTCCTCGATGGATTCGAACAGCGCCTTGAAGTTGCCCTCGCCGAAGCCGTCGTTGCCCTTGCGCTGGATGATCTCGAAGAAGATCGGGCCGATCACCGTCTCGGTGAAGATCTGCAGCAGCACCCCCTGGTCGGGGCCGCCATCGATCAGCAGGCTCAGCTCGCGCAGCTCCTCGACGTTCTCCTCGTGGTTCGGCACTCGCTGGTCGACCTTCTCGTAGTAGGTGTCCGGGGTGGTCAGGAAGGTGACGCCATTGGCCCGAAGCGCCCGCACGGTGGCGTAGATGTCGTCGGTGGCCATGGCCAGGTGCTGGATCCCCTCGCCGTTGTACTGGCGCAGGAATTCGGCGATCTGGGAGTTGTCGTCGGCGGACTCGTTGATCGGGATGTGCATCTTGCCGCAGGGCGCGGTCATGGCCCGGGAGTGCAGCCCGGTCTTCTTGCCCTTGATGTCGAAGTAGCGAATCTCGCGGAAGTTGGCGATCCGGGTGTAGAAGTCGGCCCAGGCGTCCATCTGGCCACGGTCGACGTTGTGGGTCAGGTGATCGAGCACCTTGAGGCCCACGCTGTGGTCGTTGGCACCGCGGCCGGGAATCGGCTCGAAGTCGATGTCGTAGATGGTGCGCCCCTCGTCGTCGACCTTGGGATCGACGAAGTAGAGCAGCGAGCCGCCGATACCCTTCACGGCGGGGATGCCCACCTCGCCGGGGCCCACCGGGTTCTCCACCGGCTCGGCGCCGTGTGCCACGGCGTAGTCGAAGGCCTGACGGGCATCGGCCACCTTCCAGGCCATGGCACAGGCACTCGGACCGTGCACGCGACCGAACTCGGCGGCGTGGCTGCCCGGCTCGGCGTTGAGCACGAAGTTGACGCCTTCCTGCTGGAATAGCGTGACCTGCTTGGAACGATGCTTGCGAGTCTCGGTGAAGCCCATCCGAGTGAACAGCGCGCGCAGCGCCTCGATGCCCTCGGCGGTCGGCGCGGTGTACTCGACGAACTCGAAGCCGTTGGTGCCGATGGGGTTCGTCTTGCTGATGGTGCTCCGGGTCTGGGCGGGTGCGTTCATGATCTCCTCCGGGAATGTTGTATTGCAGGGCCTGTCGCCTCGATGTGCCCCCAGCCTAGTGCCCTCCTCCCCGGCCCGGAACGCTCCATGGCCCGCTTCCTGCCCCCGTTTCAGCCTCTCGCCGGGGTGCGACCGTCAAATTTTCGTTACATGTCGCTCGCCCCGGCTGTTCCCGCCCGACGGGTGGCGAGAATCCCTGACACGGCGTAACGAAAGATTTACAGCCGTTGTACTCCCGTGCCCTCAGCCGATCATGCCCCCACTGGCCAGCCGCCCGGCGACCCCGGCCATGACCAGCGCGGTCACGCCATCGACGACCTGCCAGGCCCGCCGGCTTACCAGGCGGGGCGCCAGCCAGCCGGCGGCCGCCACCAGACCGAAGAACCAGCCCAGCGAAGCCAGGCTCGCGCCGAACAGGAAGCCTCCCGGGCTCGGCTGCATGGCCCCGAGGGAGCCCAGCACGACGAGGGTCTCGAGATAGACCTGGGGATTGAGAAGGGTCACCGCCAGGGTCGCCAGCAGCGCCCGCCCGGGCGACCCCGGCGCACCTCCATCGGCGACCAGGCCCCTTGGGCGACGAACCCGGCACAGTGCCAGCCAGGCCTGCCAGGCCAGGAACAGGGCGCCACCCCAGCGGGCCAGCAGCATCAGCCCCGCCTGTTCGGCCAGCAGCGCCCCCGCCCCGAGGATCCCCAGGGCGATCAGCAGGCCATCGCAGCCGGCGCACACCCCGGCCACCAGCCAGCCGTGTTCCCGGCGCAACCCCTGCCCCAGGACGAAGGCATTCTGGGCCCCGATGGCGATGATCAGGCCACCACTCACCAACCAGCCGTAGACGATGGACGTCAGCACTCTCCCTCTCCCTCCGCTTGTCATGGAGGGCCATTCTGGGCTTGACTCTTTTATCAGGGAAATTAATTCAATGACTATGGGATAAACATTATCGATGCTCGACTACAAGCTGCTCGCCGCCCTGGCCGCCGTGGTGGACCAGCAGGGGTTCGAACGCGGCGCCCGGCACCTGGGCCTGACGCAGTCCGCCGTGTCACAACGCATCAAGCTGCTGGAGGCACGGCTGGGCCAACCGGTGCTGGTGCGTGCGCCCCGCCTGGCCCCCACCGCGCTCGGGCGGCGCCTGCTCGAGCATGCCCGACAGGTCCAGTGGCTCGAGCACGACCTGCTCGAACAGGTCCCGGCCCTGGGCGAGAGCAAGCAGCGGCTGCGCCTCGCCATCAACGCCGACAGCCTGGCCACCTGGTGGGCGCCGGCCGTCAGTGAGTTCTGCGCCAGGCCGCCCATACTGATGGAATTGCTGGTGGAGGATCAGGACGTGGCCCTGAAACGGATGCGTGATGGCGAGGTGGCCGGCTGTATCTGCGCCACGCCCCAGCCAGTGCAGGGGGCCCGCGTGCATCCGCTGGGCAGCATGCGCTACCGGGCCCTGGCGAGCCCCGCCTACCTGGCCCGCCACTTCCCCCGTGGGCCGAGCCCCGAGGCGTTCAGGACCGCCCCCGTCATCGTCTATGGTCCCGACGACCGCCTGCAGCACCGCTACCTGGCCCTGCACGGCTTCCGGGAGGCCTTCCCCCACCACCTCTGCCCCTCTTCCGAAGGCTTCGTACGCTTGGCCCTGGCGGGCATGGGCTACGGACTGATTCCCGAACAGCAGGTCACCCGGGAGCTGGAGGAGGGACGACTCGTCGACCTGGATCCCGGCCGCCACGTCGAGGTTCCCCTCTACTGGCACCACTGGCGCCACGGCGGCCGGACCCTGGACGCCCTGACCTCTCACCTGCTGGCCACGGCCCGCCAGTGGCTGGCTCCCCTCGACGACGGATGACCGCGACTATCGCGACGATGGCAGCACGTTCGGAGAAAAAGGCGCCGAGACCGCCCCTATGGGGTAGCCCCCGCAGGCTCCGCCAACGTCGGCGACCAACTCCCGACCGCCTGGGCGTCAGGAATCGTTCGCCGGGTCATCGCGCAGCAGGGTCTCCACGCTCTCGACCTTGTCGTCCATGTGCTGCTCGCGATCGATGCGGGTGCCGAGCTTGAGGGTGGTGGTGATGCGCGGCGCGCCCATCTCGTGCACCACCTCGTGACAGCGCTTGACCACCGCCATGACCTCGTCCCAGGGCCCCTCGATGTTGGTGCCATAGGCATGCATGCGGTGCTCGAGGCCCGAGGCCTGGATCACCCGCTGGCAGGCGGCGATCTGTGGTGACACCGAAACACCCACCCCCAGTGGCACCACGCAGAGATCGATGATGACATGCATCCTGGCGATTCCTCCTCGTCACGGAAACGATCCAGCGTTGGATCGTACGGATTTCCCGGCATTTTCAGGCTGGTCTATGCTCAAGGCTAATCGGACAGACCCGATGATGCACGACACGAGCATTGCCGCCAGCCCTGCGATGACCCTCGATCCTGCTGGACCAGGAGGACTCCATGACCAGTGATCCCCGCATCGGCCCCCTAGCCCTGCCCGACACCCGTGCCCGGCATGTCGTCGAGAAATTGCTCGACGGCTCCGGCGTGACCCTCAACGGCGAGGCACCCCACGACATCCGCATCTTCCATCCCGACTTCTTTTCCCGCGTGCTGCACCAGGGCACGCTGGGCCTGGGAGAGGCGTACATGGACGGCTGGTGGGAGTGCGACAGGATCGACGAGATGGTCTGCCGGCTGCTGCGCCACGGGCTCGGCGGACACGCTCGCACGCCTTCCGAGCGGCTGATGTACCGCCTGCAGTCGGGTTTCTTCAACCTGCAGAGCAAGGCCCGCGCCTATATCGTCGCCGAGGCCCACTACGACATGGGCAACGACCTGTTCGAGCGCATGCTGGACCCCACCATGTGCTACTCCTGCGGCTACTGGAAGGACGCGGCCAACCTGCACCAGGCGCAACTCGCCAAGCTGGAACTGGCCTGCCGCAAGCTCGAACTCGCCCCGGGCATGCGGGTGCTCGACATCGGCTGCGGCTGGGGCAGCTTCGCCGAGCACGCCGCACGCCACCACGGGGTCGAGGTCACCGGCATCACCATCTCCCGGGAGCAGGCGCAACTGGCACGCCAGCGCTGCGCCGGGCTGCCGGTGGAGATCCGGCTCCAGGACTACCGCGAGTTGGAGGGCCACTACGACCGCATCGTCTCCATCGGCATGTTCGAGCACGTCGGCCACCGCAACTACGCCACCTACTTCCGCACCGTGGCACGGCTGCTGGCCGAGGACGGCCTCTTCCTGCTCCACACCATCGGCTCCAACCGCTCCAAGGTGAGCGCCGATCCCTGGTTCAACAAGTACATCTTCCCCAACGGGGTGCTCCCCTCGGCCATGCATATCGCCAAGGCCAGTGAACCGGTGCACCTGATGATGGAGGACTGGCAGAACTTCGGCCCCGACTACGATCACACCCTGATGGCGTGGCTGGCGAATTTCGACACCCACTGGCACGAGATCGCCCAGCACTACAACGAGCGCACCCGGCGCATGTTCCGCTACTACCTCTCGGTGTGCGCCGGCGCCTTTCGGGCGCGCCATATGCAGCTCTGGCAAGTGGTCTACTCCCGGGGGCGTCCCGGGCGCTACGACGCGCCGCGCTGAGTCCGGGGAACATGCGCCATCGGCGCATGTTCCGGCTTACCCTATGGCCTCTCGGTCTGCGCCGGCGCCTTCCGCTCGCGCGACCTGCAGCTGTGGCAGGTGGTCTTCTCCCGCGGGCGTCCCGGGCGGTACGACGCGCCGCGCTAGCGACCCGCAGCCGTGCCCCCTGGCCTACTGCCGAAGCCGCCCGAGGGGTATGATGCCCAGCGGTGAGAGACATCGATCCCGGGCATGCCCCTCCCAGCTTGTAGGCGATCTCCTACAACCGAGGCAGGATGCGACGCTCCGGCGACTCGGCGTATCATAGAACGCTTGATTAGAGGCGCTCAGCGCCCGCGAGAAGAACACCACCTGTACGCAGCAGGAACACAAGGACACCCGCATGCCCTTCGAAGACGTCATGCCGGGTGGGGGAAAGAGGCACAGTGGAGCCATGGCCGAGCTGACCGAGCAGTTGCCCGGGGTCATCTTCCAGTTACAGCGTGCGCCGGACGGCAGCATGCACTTCCCCTACCTGGCCGGCAGCGGTACCCGCCTGACCGGCATCGACCGTCGGCTGCTGGCCGAGGACGCCAGGCCGGCGCTGGCACGACTCGACGATGCCGACTATCCGAGGCTGATGGCCGCCATCGAGCGCTCGGCACGCTGGATGACCCCCATCACCACCAAGTTCCGCCTGCGGCTGATGGGTGGCCGGCACAGCTGGATCGCCGTGCGGGCCCAGCCACGACGGGTCGACGATGACGTGCTCTGGCACGGCATGATGCTCGACATCTCCGAGCAGGTCGCCGAGGAGGCGCGCCTGCGCCGCCTCTCCGACACCGACGACCTTACCGGACTGGCCAACCGCCGCAAGCTGATCGATCGGCTCGACGAGGAGATCTCCCTGAGCAACCGTCACGCCACGCCCCTGTCGCTGATGATGCTCGACCTGGATCACTTCAAGTCGATCAACGACACCTGGGGCCACCTCCAGGGCGATCAGGTACTGCGCGACCTGGCCGGGCTGTGTCGCAGGTCGCTGCGCGAGGAGGACCTGGTGGCCCGCCTGGGCGGCGAGGAGTTCGCCCTGCTGCTGCCGCTGACCCCCATCGGCCCCTGCCAGACCCTGGCCCGGCGTCTCTGCGAGCGCATCGCGGCGCACGACTTCGGCCCCGGCCCGGGGCGCGTCACCGTCAGCATCGGGCTTGCCGAGCACCGCATCGGCGAGGCGCGCGACACCCTGATCGCCCGCGCCGACCAGGGCCTCTATGCCGCCAAGCACGGGGGCAGGAACCGGGTCATGACCAGCGACTGAAGCGCCGTCATCCCGGTCGGCCCGCCCCGAGATGATCCAGGAACCAGCGGGCGGCCCGCGCCTCGACCATCTCCAGGGTTCCGGGCTCCTCGAAGAGGTGGGTGGCCCCGGGCACGATCAGCAACTCGCAGGGCGCCGTCATGCGCGCCATGGCGGCTTCGTTCAGCGCGATCACCTGGGTGTCTCGCCCGCCGACCAGCAGCAGGGTCGGTGCCCGTACCCGCGGCAGGTGGTCGCCGGCGAGGTCGGGACGCCCTCCGCGGGAGACCACCGCGCTCACCCGCGCGGGCCGCTCGGCGGCGGCGATCAGCGCCGCGGCGGCCCCGGTACTGGCACCGAAGAGGCCGATCGCCAGCCCCCGGGCCTGTGACGCCTCGGCCACCCAGTCCACCGCCCCGCTCATGCGGGAGCCGATCAGCTCGATATCGAAGCGCAAGGCGCGGGTGCGCTCGTCGATCAGGCTCTCTTCCGGCGTCAGCAGGTCGAACAGCAGGGTGGCGAGCCCCTGCTCGGCCAGGTGACGCGCCACCTGGCGATTGCGCACGCTGAAGCGGCTGCTGCCGCTGCCGTGGGCGAAGACCACGATGCCCGCCGGGGCCTCGGGAAGCAGGAGATCCCCTTCCAGCGATACTCCCGCCGTCTCGATCTCCAGTGGCTGCTGGGAATACGACATGACCGGCCCTCCCGGGATACCGCCGGAACAGGTGGCGGTACTACCTGAAGTGTAGCGGCCGTCCCCCGTTCCTACGTCACCGGCTCGGTGATATGGATGCCGAACAGGCTCGCTTCGCCGCTGCTGCGCCCCAGCGCCTCGGGGGCGGTGGCTCGCCCGTCACGCACCATGACGTGGCCGCCCTGTCCCTGCGCCCCGCCGATGACGCTGCCCACCAGGTAGGTGGGGAAGATCTCGGGGTCGTTCTCGTAGTTGGGGTTGTGGATCAGGCCGATCATCTGGAAACGGCCGCGGGTGTTGCGCAGCGACTCCAGCGAGTCCTGGATCAGCCGCCGGTGGGAGAGCTTGGAGAACAGGCCGTCGAGCAGGATCACGCTCTCGCGGCTGGCCCGGGCGCGGCGCTTGTGGTGGCCCGGCAGTTCGCGCAGCTCGCGCTCGATGGCGAACTCCGAGAGCTTGACCAGCCACATCAGCGATACCGCCTCGCGCTGCCCTTCCGACATCTCCTCGTTGAGCGAGAAGAGCCGGCCGTGGGGGCGGATGGCATCGTGCTTCAGGCGGATCGCGACCTCGTGGAAGAGCCCGCGGTAGATGCGCCGGCGAATCTGGCGCAGCAGGTCGTCGTCGCGACGCCGCCGCTCGGCGTCGGCCACCCCGCCGTCGCGCTCGGCGTGCCGGCGCATGGCGGCCTGGTGCTCGTCGATATCGGCCAGCAGGGTGACGATGAGCTCGCGCAACTGGTCGGGGCCGATCAGGGCCGCCTTGACCTCGAAGAAGGCACCGCCCGTGCCGCTGCTGCGGGCCACCCGCCTGAGGATGTCCAGGTTGCCCGCGGCATCGCTGATGATCGAGCCGAGTCGCTCCACCAGGGTACCCTCGATCTGCTCGCGGGTGGCATGCAGCCGGCCGACCCGCTGACGATGCTCGTCGAGCTGGCGGGAAAGCTGGCCGTGCAGGGCGGCGAGATCGGCCAGTGCCGTTTCGCTGGCCCCCTTGAGCACGGCGAGCCTGGCGCGCTCGGTGTCGCTGAACAGGCGGCTGTGAGCGGCCTCGTCCAGGGACTCCGCCAGGCGCCGCTCGGTGGCCTCGACCCGCTTCGCCTGCCGCTCCCGGTTGCGCGCCTGCTCGCCCAGGTTCAGCCCATCCAGGGCATCGAGCAGGACCTGCTGGCAGGCCTCCAGGGCGTCGAGGTCGATCTCGCCCGGCTCGCCGGCGAGCGCGCGCCAGCGTGTCAGGGCCGCCTGGCGCGCCTCGTGCTCGGCATCGTCCCGGGGCCAACGGCCGGTGCCCGCCAGATCCTCCCGGACCGCCAGCCGCCGGGACCAGCCCGCCGGCAGCTCGCGCAGCACGCCGAGCCAGGCCACGCCGAGCTGGTCCACCCACTCCAGGGCACGGCGCTGCTCGGCCAGGCGTGCCGAGAGCGCCTCGCGCTCGGCGGCCTTCGCCTTGCGCAGCTCCCGGGCCTCGTTGAGCTCGCGCCTGACCCGGGCGATCTCGCGTTCGAGCTTCTGGCTGCCGCCGCCGGCGTCGCGCACCTCGAGATAGGCGCGAATGCGGATGAAGTCGAAATCGGCGCGCCGGTTGGCGCGGGCCAGCGTCGTCTCGAGCTCCGTCTGGACCGCCTCGGCGGTTTCCATGAAGCCGATGCCGCCCTCCTCCTCGAAGGTCGCCAGGGCACGCAGCCGGTCGCGTTCACCATCGGCGAACAGGGCACGCCGCCGGGCCTCGATATCGCCGTGGCGGCGCGACAGCGCCTCGCGCTGCTGCTCGGCGACCGCCAGCCGCTCGCCGGCCTCGGCCAGCCAGCCCTCGAGCTCGGCCAGTCGCGCATCGAGGGTCTCGAGCCGCTCGATGCCGCCGGCATCGCTGAACTGCTCGGCGGCCAGCCAGGTGTTGCCGTGGGCCTCGAGCTCGCGTCCCGCCCGCTCCCGTTCGGGAGTCAGCACCTCCAGCTCGGTCTCGGCGGCGAGCCGGGCCTCGGCGGCCTGTTCCAGGGCGAGATCACCCCCTTCCTGCAGGTAGCGCTGGAAGTCGTCGATGCAGGCCAGCGCCGCCTCGGTCAGCCGCGGGGCCAGCCCGGCCCGGCGCTCGCCCAGGGCGGCACGTGCCTCGTCCACGGCCTCCAGCGCGGCCTCGACACCCTCCTCGTCGGCGGCCCGGGCCTGGACCGCCAGGGCAAAGGTCTCGCCATGGGGGTCGAGTCGTGCACACTCCGCCGCCAGCGCCTTGCGTCGCTCGAGGTCGGCGGACAGCCGCCGCTCGGTGGTCTCGCGCAGCGCCTCCAGGTAGCTCGGATCCAGCGCGGCCTTCACCGCCAGGGTCTCGACGCCCTGGACGGCGCCCAGCGGCGGCTCGTCCCGGGCCAGCAGCGACGCCAGCCGCCCGGCTTCGAACACCGGCAGCGCCAGGCCCGCCTCGATCAGCATGGCGGCAACGGTTTCCGCCGCCTCGGCGCCGGCCACCACCGGGGCGAACAGCAAGCCGGCGGCCTGGGCGAGCCACTGGCGACGATTCTCCAGCGAGGCAGAGGCGTCGTTGAGCACCTCGTGCAGCGGCTGCCAGTCGATCTCGGCCTCGACCAGGCGGCGATGCGCCTCGGCCTCGACGGCACGCCGCTCGAGGGGATCACCGGCCAAGCTCTGCAGGTAGCGCTCACGGGCGACGATGTCTGCCTCCACTGCCTCGGCCTCGCGCAGCAGTCGCGGATAGCGCAGCCTGGCATCGCGCAACCAGGCCTCCGGGGTGAGCTCGCTATGGTCGGCGAAGTCGAGGCGCGCCTGGTGCAACCGGCGCAGCCTCACCTCCTCGCTCTCCAGGCGGTGCTGCTTGTCGGCCAGTTCATGCTCGCGCTCGCGCAACCGCTGGCGCAGGTGCACCGGGTCGTCGTCGCCGTGCAGCTCGGCGTAGCGGCGGGCGGCCTCGGCCAGCGGCATCAGCCTCGAGTGCAGCCGTTCGGCATCCTGCCGGCGCCGTTCGGCGTCGCGGCAGCGGCCCTCGAGTTCCGCCAGGGCGGTCTTGCGGCGCGTCCAGAAGCCACTCACCTCCTCCCCGGGCCAGCCCTCGACGAAGGCCCGCCAGGGAGCCTGGCCGCGGGCCAGTGGCCCCCGCTCGCCAGCCAGCCGTTCGCGCTCACCGCCGAGCCGCTCGCGTTCCGCCCGCGCCTGCTCGAGCGCCCTGGCGCTGTCGTCCCGCTCTCGCGCCAGGGTGTCGAGGGTCTCGGCGAGTTCGGCCTCGTGTTCGCGCTTCTCCGCCAGCCGCTCGGCCGGGGTCTCGTCGGGGTGCTCGCGACGGAAGGCGGCGTGCCAGCCGGCCACCTGCCGGAGCTCGCCGACACGCCCCAGGTGGGCGTTCAGGGCCTGCCGGGTCGATGTCGCCTCGGCTCGCGCCACCTCGGCCGTCGCTTCGGGGCTCTCCAGTTCGGCCTCGCCGAACAGGCCCTCGCCGAGGGCCTGGGTGTAGAAGCTCTGGTTGTCGACGAAGTCGCGCTGCTGGGACTCGAGGCGCTCACGCTCCTGCTCCAGCGACTCGCGCCGGGCGTCGAGTGCCTCCAGCTCGCGCCCCAGCTCCTCGAGGTAGACGCCATCGCCGATCACCTCCTCGCGGAAGCGGTTGCCGTCCAGCGCCTCGAAGGCCTCGGCGCCCTCGTCCAGCGCCGCCAGGGCACGATAGCGGGCGGTGTCGTCGCCGAAGGCCAGGCTCTCGGCCAGCCACTCCCGGGCCGCCTCGAAGCCGACATGGCCCACCTCGCGCCCCGCCGGCCACTCGGCCTCGGGCAGGTGCAGCAGCCGGCGGTGGGCGTCGAGTCGCGCCCCGCGCTCGGAGAGCGCCTGGCGCACGGCCCGCTCGGCGAGCCCCGAGAGCCGGGCCAGCAGCCAGGTCGAGACCCGCGGCCGCCCGGTATCCCCCACGGCCCAGGCGAAACCGGAAAGGGTTGCCGACGACGCGCCCGCGGACGACGGTGCCTCGGCACCTTCGGCCGGGCACCGCGGCAGCCCCGGCAGGCCGGTCAATGCCTGGCCCCCCAGCAGGGCCTCGCTGGCGGCGAGTCCCCGGTCGAGCCCGGCCAGCCACTCGCGGGCCTCGCGCAGCGTCTCGCCATCCTCCCTGAGCGCCGCCAACCGCTGGACCTTCTCGCCGGCGCGAAGCTGGTCGCTCTCCGCCTCCTCCAGGCGGTGGCGCAGTTCGGTGATGTTGGTGCCGGAGTTGAGGATCACCTCCTCGATCAGCTCCTCGCCCTCGTCGGTCTCGCCGCGGGTCGCCCCGGAGAGGATCTCCGGCGCCAGCACCTCGAAGAAGAACGCCTGGTCGGCCTTCTCGCCGGGGCGCGGCTTGATGGCGTTGAAGATCTGGCTCTTGTCGGCCCCGCCCTCCTTCTGGAAGGCGGCGAGCTGGGCGAGCTCGCGGCGCGAGACATGGGCGCCCACCGCCTCGAGCCACTCGTCGCGGTTGTGGGTCAGGCGCACGCCGCGGCTCGCCATGGCGGTCTTGACGTCGCGGTTGGCGTGGAGCGCCAGCTTGCCGTCCCGGGTGAGATGGTGCACCGGGATCTCCTCGAGTCGCCCGGCATAATGGTAGAAGGAGAGCCCGCTGCCGTCGCTGTAGCCGTAGAAGCCGAACACGAAGGTCTCGCCGGCCACCTCCTCGCCGGCCACGGCCAGCATGTCGTCCTGGCCGGCCGCACCACTGCGCGAGCGGAACTCCACCCGCAGGTGGCTCCAGCTACGCCCCTCGCCCGCCACCGCGGAGGGCGAGCACTTGCGGCGGGTACGCGCCAGCAGGGTACGGTCCCGAGAGAGCAGGCCGATCAACGCCTCGGCCAGGGTGGTCTTGCCGAAACCGTTCTCCATGCTGATGGCGCTGGACTGGCCGCGCAGGTCGAGCAGCAGGTGGCGCATCTTGGCGTCCCAGGGGGAGGCGACGTCGCCGTGCTTGTTGAGCAGGTTGGCGATCTCGATACGGTGGATCACGCTCATGCCATCGTCTCCTCGGCGTACGCCTCGGCCAGGGTGCTGAGTCGGCCGAAACCGTTCTCCATGCTGATGGCGCTGGACTGGCCGCGCAGGTCGAGCAGTAGGTGGCACATCTTGGCGTCCCAGGGGGAGGCGACGTCGCCGTGCTTGTTGAGCAGGTTGGCGATCTCGATACGGTGGATCACGCTCATGCCATCGTCTCCTCGGCGTACGCCTCGGCCAGGGTGCTGATTCGGCCGAAACCGTTCTCCATGCTGATGGCGCTGGACTGGCCGCGCAGGTCGAGCAGCAGGTGGCGCATCTTGGCGTCCCAGGGGGAGGCGACGTCGCCGTGCTTGTTGAGCAGGTTGGCGATCTCGATACGGTGGATCACGCTCATGCCGGCTCCTCCGCGATCCGTCCCTCGGCCAGGGCCTGCAGATGGGCCAGCTGGTGCAGGCCGGTCTGTTCGCTCTCGAGCGCGCCGAGCAGGGTCTGCTGCCAGACCTCGCCACCGCTGTCGCCGCCGGCATCGCCGGTACCCGGTTCGCCCAGGTCGCGCAGCGCCTCGAGCAACCCGGCCCGGGCCTGCAGCTCGACGAAGGCACGCACCCGGCGACTGATGTCCTCACCGCGCTCCTCGAGCAGGCCGCGGCTCGCCTCCGGCGCCGCCTCGCCCAGGCCGCGCAGGGTCTCGAGCTGCTCGCGCATCAGCTCGGCCAGCTCCACCCCGCTGAAGGTCGCCTCCTGGTAGCGGCTGACGTCGGACAGCGCCCGGTTGTAGCGGGTGTAGAGCAGGGTGTGCATCAGCAGCCACAGCTGCAGGTACCACTGGGCCAGCTCGGCGCGGCTCTCCTGGCGCAGCTTGAGCGCCTCGAACACCGGCTCGCGGGTGTAGAGCGGCGGCTGCTCCAGCTCCGGGTCCGGCAGCAGGGCGTAGTAGCGCGACCCCGGGGCGATACCGGGATAGTCGCCGGACTCGAAGGCCTTGAGCCGCAGCCCCTGGCCGGCGAGGAAGTCACGCAGCGCCTCGCGCTCGAGGTCGCTGGCATCGTCGATCAGCGCGCAGACGTCGCGCTCGGAGAGCTGCCCCTCACGGGCGGCGCGGCGCTTGCGACCGCCGCCGGGGGCACGTTCAGCGCTGCGGTAGCGCAGCAGGTAGGCGACGACTTCGCCCATTTCGGTCATGTTCATCGGTGATCATCCTGATCGGTCGTCATCGACATCGCGTGCGGTTCGACGTGCGGGTGTTCCACGCTATCGAGTGGCGCGCCAGGCGCGGCTTCGGGCGCCTTGGAGAGCGGCGCCTTGGAGAGCGGCGCCTTGGAGACCGGCGCCCGGAAATAGCCCAGCGAGGGCGTGACCGGCCCCTCGAGGCGTCGCCCGTCGGCCAGGGTCAGCGCGAAGGGAGACGTCTCGATCCCTACCGAGAGACGCGGGTCGAGCAGCTCGGTGTCGACGAAGGTGTTGAGCAGCTGGGCCAGGCAGTCGCCCTCCTCGAAGCGGTGCCAGCCCTCCTCCAGGGCCTCGGGCAGCGACAGCGGCGCCTCGCCGATGCGCGTGCGCAGTGCCGGGCCGCGAGCGTCGAGGAAGCGGGCCAGCAGCGGGTCTTCCGGGGCGGCATCGTGCTGCTCGTCGAACACCAGGGCGGCGTGGCTGGTCTCGGCGCGGCGACTCTCCAGCAGCGGGACCAGCGGGGCAAGACGCGGGAAGCAGGCCTGGGCGTGCAGCGGCATCATCCGGGCCACCAGCGCCCCCTGCAAGCGTGGCGCCGGGGGCACACAGAGCAGTCGCCTCGCCAGGTCCTGGAAGTCGACCACGCCCATGGACTGGATGCGCCCCTCGGCGATGTCGGCGAGCAGTTCCGACAGCCGCCGCGAGAGGTTCTCGATGGCGGTGAGCACCCGGCCGATGGCACCGGAGAGCACGCGCAGCTCCCAGTCGTCCGGCTGCGCCTCGCGCCAGGCGTCGAAGCGCTCCATCAGCCGCGGGGTCGCCAGCTGGGCCCGGGCGTCGAGCAGGGTCTGCTGGATGTTGGAGAGGGCGTTGTGGTAGTGGCGCTCGTTGTCGAGCAGCGCGCTGAGCTTGCCCTCGCGGGTGGGGTTCTCGCGTACCCGGCGCAGTTCCTGGGTCAGGGCGCGGATCGCCAGCAGGATCTGGTTGGTGATATCGGGAATCCGCGCGAAGTCGCCGCGGGCCAGGGCCGCCAGCACCTTGGCGGCATCGTATTCGGAGTAGAGCAGGTCCTCGACCTGGCTGGCCAGCGTCACCGCCTGGCGCCCGCTCGGTGTCAGGCGCACCTGGCCGGTCTGGCCCTGCTTCTCGATCAGGGCGGTGCGCTTGGTGCTGTGCCGGGCCCTGGCCGCCGACTCGTCGGCATCCTCCGCCTCGTCCGGCAGCGGGGAAGGCTGACGAAAGTGAAGCTCGCTGGGTGTGGAGAGCAGATTGATGACGAAGACGAGGTCGTCATGGGGCAGCTCGGGATAGGTCTCGCGCAGATGGTTCAGGCAGCGCGCCTGGGAGACGAAGGCGCTGTTGGTGGCGAAGTCCAGGTCGAGCAGGTAGTCGAGCAGCAGGCAGCCGAGGTCGAGCCAGTAGCCGTCGCGCAGGCCGCGGCGCTGCTCCTGGTTGACCTGCACGAAGGGCGAGCCCGGCTCGTGGCCGCTATCGTGCAGGTCGATCAGCCGCGTGGTGGCGACGAGTAACTTGCTCCAGGCGGTCATGGGTCTTCCCTGAGGACAAAAGGGGCATTATGCCAAGGCTGGCGCATCGGGTCATGGGGCCCGCGAGGGTGTACCCTGTGACGGACGGGACGACACGACAGGGAGCGTCAGCATGAACGGGATCGACCGGACATTACAGCAGGTCTTCGGCTACGACGATTTTCGCGCCGGCCAGCGGCCGGTGATCGAGGCGGTGGTGGCCGGACGCTCGGCGGCGGCGATCTTCCCCACCGGCTCCGGCAAGTCGCTGTGCTACCAGCTTCCGGCGCTGCACCTGCCTCACCTGACGCTGGTGATCTCGCCGCTGCTGGCGCTGATGCAGGACCAGCTCGCCTTCCTCGAGCGCCACGGCATCCGGGCCGCAAGCATCGACTCCGGCCAGAGCCGCGAGGAAGCGACGGCAGTGATGGAGGGCGTCGCCCGTGGCGATATCCGCATCCTGATGATCTCGGTGGAGCGGCTCAAGAACGAGCGCTTCCGCGCCTTCATCCGCCGGGTACCGATTTCGCTGATGGTGGTCGACGAGGCGCACTGCATCTCCGAGTGGGGCCACAACTTCCGCCCCGACTACCTGAAGCTTCCCGACCACCAGCGCGAGTTCGGCATTCCCCAGGCACTGCTGCTCACCGCCACGGCCACCCCGCGGGTGATCGACGACATGCGCGAGCGCTTCGACATCACCGAGAGCGACGTGACCGCCACCGGCTTCTACCGCGCGAACCTCGACCTGACGGTGGCCCCGGTAACGGCCGACGCCCGCCCGCGCGCCATGGTCGATTGGCTACGCCCCCGGCTGCAGGCCGGCCTGCCCGCCCCCACCATCGTCTATGTCACCCTGCAGCAGACCGCCGAGCGCCTGGCCGCCTACCTGAACAAGGCGGGCATCGCCGCCACCGCTTACCACGCCGGCCTCGACGGCGAACGCCGCGAGGGCATCCAGCAGGCCTTCATGGCCGGCCAGGTGAACTGCATCGTTGCCACCATCGCCTTCGGCATGGGCATCGACAAGGCGGACATCCGCCACGTGGTGCACTTCGACCTGCCCAAGTCAATCGAGAACTACAGTCAGGAGATCGGCCGCGCCGGGCGCGACGGCCGGCCCTCGGAGTGCCTGATGCTGGCCGGCCGCGACACCCTGGGAGTGCTGGAGACCTTCGTCTACGGCGATACCCCCGAGTCCCACGGCATTCGGCGGGTGATCGACGAGCTCCAGGCCGCCGGGCCGCGCTGGGAACTGCTGCTCAACGGCCTCTCGCAGCATGCCAACATCCGGCCGCTGCCGCTCAAGACGCTGCTGGTGCAACTCGAGTTGCGCGGCATCATCCAGCCACGCCACGCCTACTTCGCCGACTACCGCTTCAAGCTGCTGTGTGAGCCCGAGGCGCTGGTCGAGCGCTTCCAGGGCGAGCGGCGCGCCTTCGTGCAGGCGATCCTGGATGCCTCGAGGCGCGCCCGTACCTGGCACGAGCTCGACTTCGCGACGCTGGAGGCGCTCGGCCGGGAGCGCGACCTGGATACCGGGAGGGCCCGCGTGATCACCGCCCTGGACTACTTCGTCGACAAGGGCTGGCTCGAGCTGCAGAGCCGCCAGCTCACCGAGGTCTACGAGGTGCTGCGCCCCGACCTCGACCCGGCGGCGCTCAGCGACGAGCTGCACCGCTACTTCCGCGAGAAGGAGCAGGCCGAGATCGCCCGGCTGCATGCCATGCTGGCGCTGTTCGAGACCGACCGCTGCCTGAGCCGACGGCTCGCCGAGTGGTTCGGCGACGACCGCGCCCCCGAGCGTTGCGGCCACTGCTCGGCCTGCCGCGGGCACCCCGCCCGGCTGCCCGCCGCCGCCCCGCGGCCGCCGCTGGAGGACCAGGACATGAAAACCCTCCTGGGTGGGTTACTCGAACGCCTCGAGATGGCAGGCGATGGCCACCCCGCCACCCCCGACCTGCTGGCGCGCTTCCTCTGCGGCATCACCACGCCGCTGTTCACCCGCCTCAAGGCACGGCAGTTGCCCGGCTTCGCCGCCCTGGAGGGTTACCCCTACGCCGAGGTGCAGGGTTGGCTGGCAGGTCAGTCGTCGGTCGGCGGAGTCAGGGTCTGAAGGCTCGGCGGCAGCCGCGATCCCCCCATCAGGTAGGTGTCGATATGGCGTGCCGCGTCGCGCCCCTCGCCGATCGCCCACACCACCAACGACGCCCCTCGGCGGGCATCGCCGCTGGCAAAGACACCATCGAGCGACGTCATCATGGCATCGTCGGTTGCCAATGCGCCGCTGTCGGCAAGCGTCAGCCCCTGGTCGACGAACGCCTGGGCCTGGGCACCCTGGAAGCCGATGGCGATCAGCACCAGGTCGGCGGCAATGCGGATATTCTCCTCGAGCACCGTCTTGTCCACGCGCCGTCCCTGGCTATCGAGGGTCCATTTGACGCGCTCGGTGACCAGGGCATCCACGGCACCGTCCTCGTCGTCATCGACGAACGCAGTGACATTGAGCGCGAACAGCGCCCGGCCGCCCTCCTCCAATGCATAGGTCTGTTCATAGGTGCGCGGCTGCCACGGCCAGGGGTTGTCGGCGGGGCGCGTCATTGGCGGCTGCTCGCGCACACTGATCTGCGCCACCTCCGCGGCGCCCTGGCGATGGGCGGTGGCCACGCAGTCGGCGCCGGTGTCGCCCCCGCCCAGCACTACCACTCGCTTGTCCCGGGCATCGATCGCCAGGCTGTCGCGGCCCGCCTGGCGGCGATTCTCGGCGGTCAGGTAGGGCATGCCGAAATGGATTCCCCTCAGCTCGCGTCCCGGTACCGTCACCTCGCGATGCTGCTGGGCACCGATCGCCAGACACACCGCATCGAAGCGCTCGCGCAACTGGGCCAAAGACATGACAGGGCCGATTTCGACTCCTGTGCGGAACTCGATACCCTCCTCGCGCAGCTGGTCGAGGCGCCGCTCGACCTGGTGCTTGGCGAACTTGAAGTCGGGGATGCCCAGGGCCATCAACCCGCCGAGCGCCTCATCGCGTTCGAACACCGTGACCGCATGCCCGGCACGGTTGAGCTGCTGGGCACACGCCAGCCCCGCCGGGCCGCTGCCGACCACCGCTACCCGCTTGCCGGTTCGCCGCGCCGGCGGCTCGGGACGGATCCAGCCCCTTTCCCAGCCCTTGTCGACGATTGCCCGCTCGAGGCTCTTGATGGCCACGGCATCGGCGTTGTAGGCCAGCGTGCAGGCCGGCTCGCAGGGTGCCGGGCAGGTATAACCGGTGAACTCGGGGAAATTGTTGGTGGCATGCAACCGCGCCAGGGCCTCGCGCCAGCGGCCACGCACCACCAGGTCGTTCCACTCGGGGATCAGGTTGCCGATCGGGCAGCCGCCCATGCAGGTCGGCACACCGCAATCCATGCAACGCTCGCCCTGCTGGCGCAGGTGATCCTCCCGCCAGCTCGGCGCATAGATCTCGCGATAGTCGCCGATGCGCTCGCGCGGGTCGCGCTTGCCGATCGGCTCGCGTGGGTGTCTGAGAAAGCCCTCGGGATGGTTCTCGTCCATCAGGCCACCTCCCGGGCCGCGGTCGGCGGTGCGACGCGAATATCCCGCCCCTCGGCCAGCTCGCGGCTTACTACCTCGGCATAGGCCTCGGGCACGACCTTGACCAGCCGCGCCAGGGTAGCGGGCCAATCATCGAGCAGTGTCCGGGCGCGATGGCTGCCGGTGTAGGCATGGTGATTTTCCAGCAGGCGTTGCACCAGGGCAATGTCACGCGCGTCTTCCACGGTTTCCAGCCCCACCCGCTCGGCATTGACCCGCTCGGCCAGGTCGCCCTGCTCGTCGAGCAGATAGGCCTCGCCACCACTCATGCCGGCGGCGAAGTTCTTGCCGCACGGGCCGAGAATCAGTGCCACGCCGCCGGTCATGTACTCGCAGCCGTGATCGCCGACGCCCTCGACCACGGCCAGTGCCCCCGAATTGCGTACGCAGAAGCGCTCACCGGCCAGACCGTTGATGTAGGCCTCGCCGCTGGTGGCACCGAACAGCGCGACATTGCCGATGAGGACATTATCGGTCGCGGCATAACCGGCCTCCGGCGGGGTGCGCACGCTGATTCGGCCGCCCGACAGGCCCTTGCCGAGATAGTCGTTGGCGTCGCCGGTCAGGTGCAGGCTGATGCCCCGGGCGACGAAGGCACCGAAGCTCTGGCCGGCCGTTCCTTGCAGGTAGAGGCGCAGGGTATCGTCGGCCGGCATGGTCGGCGCATGGCGCTTGACCAGTGTCGACGACAGCAAGGTGCCGACGCTGCGATCGCGATTGCATACCCGGGTATCGATGCGCACCGGCTCGCCATGCTCGAGCGCCGGCCGGGCCTGGGCGATCAGGCGTTGATCGAGCTTGTCGTCGAGCTCGTGGTTCTGCTCGCGTGTCTTGTAGGGGGTGTCGGTCGATTCCACTCGGGCCAGCAACTCGCCGGGGTCCAGCGTGATGCCCCGGGGGTGCGCCACCTCCCGCGGGCGAAGCCGGTCGACGCGCCCCACCATCTCGCGGACCGAGGCGAAGCCCAGTGTGGCCATGATCTCGCGCAGCTCCTCGGCGACGAAGCGCAGATAGTTGATGATGTGCTCGGCCTCGCCATCGAAGCGCTCGCGCAGTCGTGGATCCTGGGTCGCCACGCCGACCGAACAGGTATTGCAGTGGCATTTGCGCAGCAGCAGGCAACCGACCACGACCATCGGCGCGGTACCGAAGCCGAACTCCTCGGCCCCCAGCAGCGCGGCCATCGCCACATCGCGCCCGGTCTTCATGCCACCGTCGGTACGCACGGTGATGCGCGAGCGCAGGTTGTTGGCCATCAGTACCCGATGGGTCTCGGCCAGCCCCAATTCCCACGGTGTCCCGGTATGCTTGATCGAGGTCTTCTTGGCCGCCCCGGTGCCGCCGGCGTCGCCGGAGATCAGCACCGCATCGGCCCGCGCCTTGGCGACGCCGGCGGCGATGGTGCCGACATTGGCCTTGGAGACCAGCTTGACGTGGATCTCGGCCTCGGGATTGGCGCACTTGAGGTCATGGATCAACTGGGCCAGGTCCTCGATCGAGTAGATGTCGTGATGTGGTGGCGGCGAGATCAGCCCGACCCCGGGCACTGTGAAGCGCACCTCGGCGATCGCCGCATCGACCTTGCCGCCGGGCAACTCACCGCCCTCGCCCGGCTTGGCGCCCTGGGCCATCTTGATCTCGATCTGGCGGGCACTCGCCAGGTAGTGCGCGGTGACCCCGAAGCGCCCCGAGGCACACTGCTTCATCGAGTTCTCGGCCTCGGTACCGAAGCGCTCGACCTGCTCTCCGCCTTCGCCGCTGCCGGCCTTGCCGCCGATGCGATTCATGGCGATCGCCATGACTTCGTGGGCCTCGCGCGACAGGGCGCCGAACGACATCGAGCCGGTACCGAAGCGCTTGAGAACCGCCTCTACCGGTTCGACCCGTTCGAGCGGAATCGAGCGTCGCGGATCGCTATCGAAGTCGAGCAGGCCCCGCAACGTCTGCAGACGCCGGCTCTGCTCATTGATGAGTTCGACGAAACGCCGATAACTCTCGGCATCATTGTGCCGTGCCGCCTGTTGCAGATGCCCGATGGTCTGCGGATTCCACTGATGCCATTCGCCGTCGCGCCGCCAGTAGAAGTCGCCTCCCTGCAACAGTTGCAGGTTGCCGGCGATACGGTCGCTGTAGGCAACGGCATGGGCCTGCTCGGTCTCGTCCTCGATGGTGTCCAGCCCGACGCCCGGGATGTGCGCCGGGGTGCCGGCAAAACACTCATCGACCAGCGCCTGATCCAGGCCGATACACTCGAAGATCTGCGCGCCCTTGTAGCTCTCCAGGATGGAAATGCCCATCTTGGCCATGACCTTGAGCAGGCCGTCCTCGATGGCGAGACGATAGGCATGGCGCGCCGCGGCTCGGCTTCCGACGTCGGTGAGTGCGCCCTCGGCGTGCAGATGCTCGAGGCTGCGGTAGGCCAGCCAAGGATAGATGGCATCGGCGCCATAACTCACCAGAGTGCAGTAGTGGTGCACCGCATAGGGCTCGCCACTGCGCAACACCAACGACACTCGGCTGCGTTTGCCGGCCCGGATCAGGCCATGGTGGACGGCACCGACTACCAACAACGCGGGCACGGCCACTCGCTGCGGCCCCACCCGATGGTCATCGAGGACCAAGAGGGTGGCACCGGCATCGACGGCGGCTTCGGCGTCGCGACGGAGGCGTTCGATGACCGAGGCCATCCCCCGGCCCGGGGGATAGGTGGTATCGATCGTCCGTGCGCGCAGCCCGTCGCCATCAAGCCCGGCCACGGTCGCGAATTCCCGGTCATCGAGGATCGGACTCTCGATCAGCAATTGGCGACAGTGCTCGGGTGTCTCGCCCAACAGATTGCGCTGATAGCCGAGGTAGCCGCTCAGCGAGGTGACCAGCGCCTCGCGCAGGTAGTCCAGCGGCGGGTTGGTGACCTGAGCGAAGAGCTGATGGAAATAGGCGAACAGCGGCTTGCGCTGCGCCGACAGGGCCGCGAGCGGGGTGTCGTTGCCCATTGCCCCCAGCGGGTCCTTGCCGGACTCGGCCATCGGCACCAGCAGCACGCGCAGGCCCTCGAGCGTGTAGCCGAAGGCGCATTGATGGGCGGCGAGTGTGGCCGGATCGAATGCATCGATGGCAGGCTCGGCAGTTTCATCGACCAGATCGGCTAGCTTGACCCGGTGCTGGGCGAGCCAGTCGGCATAGGGAGCGGCGCCGGTCAGGCGCTGGAAGACCTCCGCCTCGGGCACGATGCGCCCCTCGCGGGTATCGGCGAAAAAGAGCTGGCCCGGGCGCAGCCGTCCCTGCATCACGATCTCGCCGAAGTCGGTGTCCAGGGTGCCGCTCTCGCTGGACATGATCAGCTTGTCGTCGCGGGTCAGGCAGTACCGACAGGGACGCAGGCCGTTACGATCGATGACCGCCCCGACCGCGTCGCCGTCCGTGGCCACGACCAGCGCGGGCCCATCCCACGGCTCCATGAGGGAAGCATGGTAGTCATAGAAGGCGCGGCGCTCCGGCGCCATCGCCGTGTCCTTTTCCCAGGCCTCGGGAATCAGCATGCGCAACGCATGGGGCAGCGAGCGGCCACCGACCAGCAGCAGTTCCAGGACGTGGTCGAAGTCGGCAGAATCGCTCTGGCCCTCTTCGGCCAGGACCGGACGGATCCGCTCGATATCGGTACCGAAACGCTCGCTTGCCAGCAGGGGTTCCCGGGCCCGCATCCAATTGACGTTGCCGAGTAGCGTATTGAACTCGCCATTGTGGATCAGGGAGCGATAGGGATGCGCCAACTCCCAGGCGCCCAGGGTGTTGGTAGAGAAACGCGAATGCACCAGCACCAGCGCACTCTCCACCCGTGAATCGCTCAGGTCCGGGTAGTAGCTGGCCAGTTGAGCGCAGGTCAGCAGGCCCTTGTAGACGAGGCGCCGTCGATCCAGGCTACAGATGTAGAACAGGTTGGCTCCTTCGCCGCCCAGTTCCTGCTCGCGCACTCGATTCTGGATTTCGCAGCGCAGCACGTAGAGGCCGACATCGAAGGCCTCGGGCGACATGGCCTGCCTGGGGACCACGAAGCACTGTTCGACCACGGGTTCGGAATCCAGCGCGGTTCGCCCCAGGCCGCGGTTATCGGTGGGCACGCGACGCCAGGCGAGCAGCCGATAGCCCAGCGTATCGATGACCGACGTCATCAGCCGCTTGATGGCGGAGCGTTGCGCCTTGTCCCGGGGCAGGAAGAGCTGGCCGACGCCATAGCAGCCGGCACTGGGTAGGCTGGGGATGGCGGCAGCGTAAAAGCGGTGCGGCACCTGCAACAGCATGCCGGCACCGTCACCGGTGTTTTCCTCGGCGCCACGCGCCCCGCGATGATCGAGGTTGCGCAGCATGCGCAGGCCGTCCTCGATCAGGCCATGTGTCGCCTCGCCATGCACGTTGACCACCGCGCCAACGCCGCAGCTGGCGTAGCCGGCATGAGGGTCAAGGCGTGCCTTGCTGGATTTGCCTGCCGGGTATCGCATGGATGTCGTTACCCTTGCCTGGTGGCACTCTCGCTCATACTAGGCCATGTGGGGCTGGCACTGTCACAAACTCAGACGATAGCAGAAAGCCCGAGACCGACTCGCGCGAGCCGGGGGCGAACGCGGCAGGCTCAAGGGCGATGGCGGGCGCGCCAATGCTGCAGGCCGATCATCAGCAGATGCACCGGCAGATAGACCGCCACCGGCCACAGCAGCGTCAGGCCGGCCAGATAGACCAGCGGATCCAGGCTGTCCTGGGGCTGGCCGAAGGGCCCGTGCACCCAATTGATATTGCGCTCGGGGTCGGTGAAGACATAGCTCAGGGGAACCACCAGCCAGGTGAGGCCGGTCTGCCAGGCCAGCGCCCGGCGATCGTAGCCGAGCCGCCAGAGGGCGAAGCCGGCCACCGGCGGCAGAATCAGATGGTAGAGCGACATCATGCGGGTCAGCAGTGGCTGGTTCTCGTCGAACATGTACTCGGTGCCGCCGATGGGGTGCATCCCGGTCAGCCAGGCCGTGCCCACGTCCACCGCCCAGAGGCTACCCACCAGGGACACCGCCAGCCACTGCATGGAGAGCAGCAGGCGATGCTCCCGCCACAGCCCCACCAGGATCAGGAAATTGGCCAGGTTGCACAGCCAGAAGTAGTTCTGCGGCCCGAGCAGCACCCAGTAGGTGGGCGCCCAGCCGAGGATCCAGGCGGTAAACGCCAGCTTCAGCCAGAGGGGCAGGCCTGCCCGCGGCCGGCGCCCCCCGGTCAGGCGAGTATGGGCATCGTCAGGCATCACGGTGCTCCTGGCCCGGATGCCCTTACTCTAGCAGCCTGCCGCTCACTCCTCTCCGGCACCGAGGCCATGGCGCTTGAGCTTGTTGGCGATAGTGGTATGGGAGACCCCGAGCCGCTTGCCCAGCTGGCGGCTGGAGGGGTGTTGCGGATAGAGGGCCGCCAGCACCCGACGCTCCACCTCGCCGAGGATCTCGGCAAGCGAGCCCTCCAGGTCGATGCCGGCCAGCCCCGGCGCCTCGCCCACGTCCGGCAGGCGCAGGTGCGAGGCCTCGATGGTGTCGCCCTCGCACAGCGAGACCGCCTGGAAGAGCACGTTCTCGAGCTGGCGCACGTTGCCCGGCCAGTGGTAGGCGGAAAGCCTCGCCAGGGCCGCCGGCGAGAGCGCCGGCAGGCGACAGCCGATCTGCCGGGCGGCACGGTCGATGAAGTGGACGGCGAGTGCCTCGATGCCGTCGCGGCACTCGCGCAGCGGCGGCACCGTCAGCGAGAGCACGTTGAGGCGGTGGTAGAGGTCCTGGCGGAAGTGGCCTTCGGCGCAGAGCCGCGGCAGGTCCTGCTGGGTGGCACAGATCACCCGCACGTCGAGCCAGGTCTCCTCGTCGCTGCCCACCCGCCGGAAGCCGCCATCCTGCAGGAATCGCAGCAGCTTGACCTGCAGCCGGGGGCTCATCTCGCCCACCTCGTCGAGGAAGATGGTACCGCCAGCGGTCAGCTCCAGCAGGCCCAGCTTGCCCTCGGGCCGTGCGCCCTCGAAGGCCCCGGAGGCATAACCAAACAGCTCGGTCTCGGCCATGGATTCCGGCAGGCCGGCGCAGTTGAGCGCCATGAACGGCGCCTGGCCCCGGGCGCTGGCCAGGTGGCAGGCCCGCGCCAGCAACTCCTTGCCGGTACCGGTCTCGCCCTGGATCAGCAGCGGTGCATCCAGCGGCGCCATGCGTCGGGCCTCGCGGATCAACGCCTGGAGCCGGGGGCTGGCCTGGAAGATCGCCTCGAAGCCGCGCAGCTCCTGGCGCTGCACATGGTAGATGCGCTCGCCGATGCGATCGGCGCTGTGCAGGGTCACCACGGCGCCGGCCAGCGAGGCCACATCATCCTGGTGTTCGCGATGCAGCGGGGCGATGTCGGCGAGGAAGGTGGCGTCGCGCAGCTTGATGCGCAGGCCATTGACCCGGGCGTTGTTGCGCCGGATCAGGGCCGGCAGGTCGAGGTCAGGCAGGTAGCGGTCGAGCGAGAGGCCCGGTACCTCGTCGATGCGCACGCCGAGCAGCTGGCCGGCGGCACGATTGGCCGCCACGATGTGGCCCTCCATGTCGATGGACATCACCGGGTCGGAGAGCGACGAGAGCAGGGCGTCGAGCTCCAGGTGGCGGCGCTCGCTGGGCATCAGGCTGACGCGACGCACGCCGAACACCCCGGGCACCGCCTCCAGCTCGGGCTTCAGGGTGGTGAGCTGGGCGTTGAGCAGGTTGGGCACGTGCAGGTAGATGGCGTTGCCGTGCTCGCCCCCCACTTCGCCACGCGCCACGTTGAGCCCGTAGTCGGCGAAGGGGGCGACGATGTCGCGCAGTATGCCCACCCGGTTCTGGCAGTGAAACCTCAAGCGCATCGGGAAGTGCCCCTCGTCGTCATGAAAGTCGTCACGTCGGCGTGACTCTCCTGTAAAGATAACGTGACACTCTCCCCGACTCAATCACCGTGATGGCGCGGTTCCCATGTCAGCCCCCCTCATCGGCCCCTCACCGTCACGATTCCCTTACGACCATGACCGCCCTTTCGATCGTCATACTCTCCCAGCTCGTCCCCTGACCCTCCCGCTGGCCTTCTAGACTCCAGAACGATAGAACGATGCCTAGTACTCGACGACTAACGCAGTATCACAGCCGCAAACATCACGGAGCGCCCCATGACGGTAACGACCTCTCCCCACAGTGAGTGCGTCAGCAAGACCGGCTACCGCGCCCGGCTGCCCGACGACCAGGGCCATATCGTCTACAGCGACACCGAGAACGCCACCTGGCAGGCCCTGATGCAGCGCCAGTTGGCGATCATCGAGGGCCGCGTCTGTCAGCAGTACCTTGACGGCCTGGAGCGCCTGGCCCTGCCCGAGGACCGTATCCCCCAGCTCGGCGAGGTGGACCGAGTGCTGCAGGACGCCACCGGCTGGCGCACCGCCCAGGTACCCGCGCTGATCCCCTTCGACACCTTCTTCGACCTGCTCGCCAACCGGCGCTTCCCGGTGGCCACCTTCATCCGCACCCCAGAGGAGATGGATTACCTCAAGGAACCGGACATCTTCCACGAGCTCTTCGGCCACTGCCCGATGCTCACCGATCCCTCCTTCGCCGAGTTCACCGCCACCTACGGGCGGCTGGGCCAGGCGGCCACGCACAAGGAGCGGGTCTATCTGGCGCGGCTCTACTGGATGACCGTGGAGTTCGGCCTGGTCGACACACCGTCCGGGCGGCGCATCTATGGCGGCGGCATCATCTCCTCACACAAGGAGACCCTGTACGCCCTCTCCGAGGTCCCGGAGCACCTGCCCTTCGACCCGGTGGAAGCGATGCGGACCCCCTATCGCATCGACATCCTGCAGCCGCTCTACTACGTGCTTGACGCCCTCACCACCCTGCACGACCTTTCGAGGCAGGACATCATGGGCATGGTGCACCGGGCCATGGAGCTGGGGCTCTTCGAACCTCGCTTCGAACCGGCCCCGAGCACCGGCAAGGCGAGCGCCTGACGACCTTTCGACACGACAAGGAGATACCATGAGCCAGCTTTCCGAACAGCAGTGCGAGGCCTGCAGCGGGGACGCCCCCCCTGTCACCGAGGCCGAGATCGAGGCCTTCAAGAAGGACATCCCCGAGTGGCAGATCGTCGAGCGCGATGGCATCATGCAGCTGGAGCGGGTCTACAAGTTCCGCAACTTCAAGCAGGCCCTGGACTTCACCAATCGCGTCGGCGAGATCGCCGAGGATGCGGGGCATCATCCGGCCCTGCTGACCGAATGGGGCAAGGTCACCGTGACCTGGTGGTCGCACGAGCTGAAGGGCCTGCACAAGAACGATTTCATTCTTGCCGCCAGAACCGACGAGGTAGCGAAATAAATGTTCGAACACATTGAGCGGGTCCCCGGGGATGCCATCCTCGGGCTGATCGAGGCCTTCAAGAAGGATACCAACCCCCAGAAGGTCGATCTCGGCGTCGGCGTCTACAAGGACGCCCAAGGCAACACGCCGGTGATGCGTGCGGTCAAGGAAGCCGAGGCGCTGCTGCTCAAGAACGAGACCACCAAGGCCTATATCGGCTCCCATGGCGATCCTCGCTACGGTCAGGCGATCCTGCCCATGGTACTGGGCGAGGGCTCTCCGGTGCTCGAGGCCGGTCGTGCCAGCGCTACCCAGTCACCCGGTGGTACCGGTGCGTTGCGCCTGGCGGCCGACTTCATCAAGTCCCGTCTTCCCGGCAAGGGCATCTGGGTCAGCGATCCCACCTGGCCGAACCACCTGGGCATCTTCCCGGCCGCCGGCATCGAGCTGCACAAGTACCCCTATGTCGACGCCGAGAACCGCCTCGACTTCGACGGCATGCTGGCGACCATCAAGACGATTCCCCACGGCGACGTGATCCTGCTGCACGCCTGCTGCCACAACCCCACCGGCTTCGACCTCTCCCGGGAACAGTGGAAGCAGGTGCTCGAGGTGATCCAGGAGCGCAACCTGTTGCCGGTGATCGACTTCGCCTACCAGGGCTTCGGCGAGGGGCTCGACGAGGACGCCTACGCGGTGCGCCTGCTGGCCGAGAGCCTCGACGAGGTGATGATCACCAGCTCCTGCTCCAAGAACTTCGGCATCTACAATGAACGGACCGGCTGCCTGATCGTGGTGGCGAAGGACCACGAGCAGATGGAGAACGTGCGCTCGCAGATGGCCATCGTGGCCCGCGAGAACTACTCCAACCCGCCGGCCCACGGCAGCTCCATCGTCATCGAGACCCTCTACTCCGCCGAGCTGGCGGCGGTCTGGCGCGAGGAGCTGACCGAGATGCGCGACCGCATCAACACCCTGCGGCGCGACTTCGTCGAGGCCCTCAAGCCCTACGGCCTGGACCAGAAGTACCACTGCGTGGCCGAGCAGCGCGGCATGTTTTCCTACACCGGCCTGACCCCCGACCAGGTCGACCGCCTGCGTGACGAGTTCGGCATCTACATGGTGCGCTCGGGTCGCGCCAACGTGGCCGGCTTCTCCCAGGAGAACCTGCCCTACCTGGCCAAGGCGATCGCCGCGGTCAACTGATCTCGGCATCCTCGGAATCGACAACGCCCGGGCCACTTGCCCGGGCGTTTTCGTTCCTGGCAGGGTGTCTCAGGCCGCGTAGCGTGAGACGTCGAGGCCACTCGGGTCGATGGCAGGCTCACGACCGCTCATCAGGTCGGCCAGCAACTGGCCGCTGCCGCAGCTCATGGTCCAGCCCAGGGTGCCGTGGCCGGTGTTCAGCCAGAGGTTGTCGACCCGGGTGGCGCCGATGATCGGCGTGGAATCCGGGGTCATCGGCCGCAGGCCGGTCCAGAACTCGGCCTTCGCCACGTCGCCCCCCTCGGGGAAGATATCGCTCACCACCATGCTGATGGTCGCCCGGCGCCTCTCCAGCAGGTCGAGATTATAGGAGGCCAACTCGGCGGTACCGCCCACCCGGATGCGGTCGTCGAAGCGCGAGATCGCCACCTTGAAGCTCTCGTCCATCACCGTGGACTGGGGGGCGCCGCCGTCGTCGGTCACCGGCACGGTCAGGCTGTAGCCCTTGACCGGGTAGATCGGCAGCCGGATGTCCATGTCCTTGACCAGGAAGGGCGAGTAGCTGCCCAGGCAGACCACATAGGCATCGGCGGTCAGCTCACCGACGCTTGTCACCACGCTCTCGATGCGGCCCGCCGAGCGCTTGAGGCGCTGGATCTCGACGTTGAAGCGGAACTCGACGCCGAGCCGCTCGCGGCAGTGATCCGCCAGGCGATTGGCGAAGAGATAGCAGTCGCCGGTCTGGTCGTCGGGCAGGTGCAGGCCACCGACGAACTTGCCGGGCACGCGGGCGAGCGCCGGCTCCACCGCGGCGAGCTCGTCGCCCCCCAGCAGCCGGTGGCGCACGCCGCACTGCTCGAGCACCTTCATGTCCTTGCCCACGGCTTCCACCTGCGCTTCGTTCCTGAACAGCTGCAGCAGGCCGCGCTGGCGATCCTCGTAGCGGATGCCGGTCTCCTCGCGCAGGGCATTGATGCAGGCCCGGCTGTGCTCGGCCACCCGCACCATGCGCTCCTTGTTCACCGCATAGCGCTCGGGGTTGCAGTTGCCGAGCATCTGCATCATGAAACGCGCCATGGTCGGATCCATCTTCGGCTGGATCTTCAGCGGGGCATGTTCCTGGAACATCCACTTGACCGCCTTTTGCGGGATGCCGGGGGCCGCCCAGGGCGAGGAGAAGCCGAAGGAGACCTGACCGGCGTTGCCGTAGCTGGTCTCCAGCGCCGGGGACGGCTGGCGATCCACCACCGTGACCTCGTGGCCCTGGCGGGCCAGGTAGTAGGCGCTGGTGACGCCGACGACACCGCTGCCGAGAATCAGTACCTTCATGGGTTCTCCTCCCTTGGCTTCCGTTGTTGGATGGCCTGGTGCTTGTGATCGCTGCCGCAACGCAGGTCGCCCGGCACAGGTGCCGGGCGACGACGGAAGGAGTATAGGGAAACCTATCCAGTGGATGATGCTGTTTATCCATCTATATCCAATGCATATAAATGTATTTTCAACAACAAGCAGGATGATATTTAATATTAATCCATAATTATAGTCGATTCGCCTACGCGCCAGCTGTGCGGGAGTGAACGCCGTATTCTACGTAAGAGTCGCACCGTGCTCAGCTCAACAGGCTTCCGAGACTCGGCACCACCCCGACGAGCAGCAGCCGCTCGATGGCAGCGGCGGGCATGGGGCGATAGAAATAGAAGCCCTGTACCAGATCGCAGTGTATCTCGCGGACCAGGGCGAGCTGCTCGGCGTTCTCGACCCCCTCGGCCACGACCTCGAGCCCCAGGCGATGGCCGATGAAGACCGCCGCCTCCATGATGGCACGATCCTCGGGCTGCCCGGGCGCATCCCGCACGAAGGAGCGGTCGATCTTCAAGGACGTCACCGGGAACTGCTTCAGGTAGCTCAGTGACGAGTAGCCGGTACCGAAGTCGTCGATGGCGATGCGGAAGCCGCGATGGTGCAGGGAACGCAATCCCTCGAGGATGCGCGCATCGGCTTCGATCAGCACGTTCTCGGTGAGCTCGATACCGATCTCTCGCGGCCCGAGACCGTAGCGACGCAGATAGGCCTCGAGTCGCTCGAAGACATCGTGCCGCCCCATCTGCCGTCCGGAAAAGTTGATGTCGATGCGCTCCAGCTTCACGCCGGCATCCCGCCACAACGCCCGCTGCCGGCAAGCCTCCTGCATGACCCAGTCGCCCAGGCGATGGATCAGCCCGGAACGCTCGGCGACGGGAATGAACTCCTGGGGCGAGACCGCTTGCCCATGGGGCGGCGTCCATCGCAGCAAGGCCTCGAGGTTCTCGATCTGGCCACTGACCGCCGACACCTGAGGCTGGTAGTGCAGGGAAAGTTCATCGTTGTCGAGGGCAAGCTCGAGGCTTTCGGCCAGGCGGTGCTGTCGTACCAGCTCGTCGTGCAGATGCTGGTGGAAGAACTGCAGCCCCCCCCGCCCCTCCAGCTTGGCCCGGTTCTTGGCCACATCGGCATTGCGGATCAGCTCGCGGGCGCCGTTGCCGTTGTCGGGAAACAGGCAGATCCCCAGGCTCGCCGTGATGCCGCGTTTGTGTCCCTCCAGGCCGAAGGGCCGCCGGAAGACCTCCTGCACCTTGTGCAGGACACGCATGACATCGTCTTCCCTGTGCAGGCCGGGAAACGCCAGCACGAACTCGTCACTCGAGACCCGCGACATCAGGTCCGTGGCTCGAAGTTGCTCGCTCAGTCGTCGGCTCAGCTCGATCAGCAGGCGATCCCCCTCCTCGTAGCCGAGGGCATCGTTGATCTCGACGAAGCGATCGATGTCGAGGTAGAGCAGCGCTAGGCCGAGACCCCGTCGGCGACACCCGTCGAGGACCTCGTCGAGATTCGCCTCGAAGGTCTGGCGGTTGGGCAGGTGGGTCAGGCGATCGAAGCGAGTGGCGAACTCCAGATCGCGATGGGCCCGCTTCTGGTCGGAGAGGTCCACGTCGACACAGAACATGAGCGGCTCGTCGGTGTGCTCGTTGAGCATGACGTGGTGGGAGAAGACGGGAACCGACTCACCACTCTGATGCTTGAGCTCCAGCTCGCCTGCGGGAATCTCGACGCCTTCGTGTATCCACGCGCGATGGGCCGCAATGACGCCATCGCGCATGACGTCGGGAATGATCAGGTCCTCGAGCAACTCCCCCTGCGCCTCATCCGGCGCGTAACCGTAGAGACGAGTGCTGGCCTCGTTCCAGTAGATCACGCGACGGTGGCGGTCGTACCCCTGCACCGCCACCTTCGGCAGGCTCTCCAGCAACGCCCTGAAACGCTGCTCGCTCTCCAGATACTGGCGCCGAACACGCTCCACGTCTCCCTGGCCACCCCCTGCGGTGGCAGGCGAAGCGAGTCGAGTCACCGGCCGTTTCGGCAGCCACTGTCCCAGCCACTGCCTGAGACGGGAGTCGCGGGCGAACATTCACATCCTCTTCGTCGGGAACGGCGCCAGCCAACCATCAAGGATCAAGGCCGGGAGGCCTGATCATGCTGGCGCCTAGCTCTTATATCCTACACCTCCCTGTCGCCAATCTCCTACATCCCTGATCGGAGTGGTCCCGACTATCCCGTACCACTGGTCGAGATCCATCACCACATTTGTAAATTATAAGTACATTTCTTTGACATTTCATTGCATTTATTTTCATTTTTCTCCTGTGGGTCGGACTTTTGTCCGACAGCGCACGGGCAATTCTGCCCTATCGACAGGAGAAAACTCTCATGAAACTCGAGACCCTGAAGTATGGCTTCGACCTCACCGGCATGCCCATTGATCTGCTGGCAAACTACTGGCCTTCGACAGTGGCCACCTCGCTGGCGCAACAGGACTGGGCACTGACCGAGGTGCGCTCACGCCTGGACCTGGAGGCCTGGCAGGCCTTCACCGACGACCTTCCCCGGGACCCCTACGTCAACCGTCGCTGGAAACGCATGTCCTGGCTGGCACTCGATGAGCTGGGCGACGTCAAGGAGATGGGGCACTGCCCCATGGCACAGGGCGGTGCCTTCAACGACGCCGAGAGCATGGCCGACCGCCTGCGTTACTACGATCCCCTGACGCCCGACTTCCTGGCCCGCCCCGACGTCAAGGCCTTCGTGCGCGCCTGGGCGAGGCTGTGGAACCTCGGCGCCAACGAGCCGATCCTGATGCAGATCACCGGAGTCCGCGGCGAGGGCCGGGTCGACCCATTGCAGGGCCAGGGTATCCATGCCGATGGCTGCAAGGCCCTCAGCATCCTGGTGCTCAAGCGGGAGAACGTGAGTGGCGCAGACAACCACCTCTACGCCGACAAGGCCGGTAGCCACCCCCTCGCGGACGCCACCCTGGCCCCGGGCGATATCCTGCACCTGCGAGATGATCGTATCTTCCACAGTGTGGACGGGATCGCCCAGGATGACCCCGACGCGCCCTTCGAGCGCTTCATCATCATCATCAACAGCCGCTTCGTGGATGACTTCCAGAACCGCATCCTGCGGCGCCACTTCCCCGACGCGGTCCTCAACGAAGGCGCTTGAGCAGATCCCGCGTCGGGAGGGAGGCTCCCGATGCGGCGCCTCCACCACAAACACGACACCCCCGGGCCGAGGGCCCGGGGGTGTCGTCGTTACGGGGTAACGGGGAGCTTACTGGCGTACGCCCTCGAAGGTCACGTAGAGCTCGAGCTCGTGCATCGCCTCCGGGAAGTCGCTCATGTCGATGCCGAAATCGGCCAGGGTCAGCATGGCGGAACCCTCGAAGCCGGCACGATAGCCCCCCCAGGGATCCTCGCCCTCGCCCATCAGGGTCACCGGCATCTCGATCTCGCGGGTCTCGCCGTGCAGGGTCAGGTCACCGGTCAGCATGCCATCGTCGTCGCCGTTAGGCGTGAAGCCGGTGGAGACGAAGGTAGCGGTCGGATACTCGCCGGCATCCAGGAAGTCGCTACTGAGGAAGTGCTTGTCGCGCTCGGCGTTGTTGGTGTTCAGGCTGTCCACCTGCACCTCCATCTCGACGCTGGCAGCCTCGAGATTCTCGGGGTCGTACTGGAACTGGCCCGAGAACTCCTCGAAGTTGCCGAGGATATAGGAATAGCCGAGATGGTTGATCTTGAACTGGATGAAGCCATGCTGGCCTTCGGTGTCGATCACGTAGTCGTCGGCCTGGGCCTGGGCCTGGGAAAGCGGAACCAGGGCCGCGGCGGCCAAGGCAGTGGCAAGGGCGGTCTTCTTCAGCATCGGTGATGTCTCCTTGGGATCGGGTCCACCCGGGGGCGGCACTTACACGGGGGCGCCCGGCTCAGGGTCGCCGGGAATGCGCCGGATTGATCATTCGCCTGAGCACGTCGTGGCGATCGACGAGATGGTGCTTGAAGGCGGCCAGGGCATGGCCCGCCGCGAGCAGGATCAACGCCAGGGCGCTGTACCAGTGGACCTCGCCGGCCAGGGTGGCCTGGTTGGGCAGGTCGCTGACCAGCGCCGGCACCTCGAAGAGGTCGAATACGCCGATGCCATGGCCGTCGGCGGTGGAGATCAGGTAGCCGCTGACCAGCACCACCAGCATCAGCACATAGAGGGCGATATGGCCGAGGTGGGCGGCGAGGCGCTCGAGACGATGGCCGCGGGCGGCCGGCGCCGGCTGGATGAAACGCCAGGCCAGCCGCAGCAGGGTGGCGAACAGCACCAGCATGCCCACGGAGCGGTGCCACCAGGGGGCCAGGTTGTACCAGCTGTCATAGTAGCCCAGGCCGGTCATCCACCAGCCCAGGGCGAACAGGCCGACGATGGCGATCGCCAGGATCCAGTGCAGCAGGATGCTGACGAGTCCCCAGCCACTCTCCGTGTTGCGCCACATGGTCTCGTTCCTCGGGTGCCTCGATGATGATGGCGAGAAGCATACCGTAGCGCATCATCAGCATCCGCTGAAAAAAGCCGAATGCACCATTCGGAAAAACCGTTAACTCCCGCCCAGCGACGCCGCCCGTACCATCACACGGTGGCGCGGGCCATGGCCATCGCGGTTACGCAAAGCGAGGGGCGCTGAGGACAAGCCGAAGAGGAGGTCCTACGCCAGGGGTGAGGAGGATTCCTCCGAACGGGCTGGCCATGGATGGCCAGCACCGGCCCTGCAAGCGGAGCAGGACGCGAGAGCGCAGCAGGGCGTCGGTAGCGTACAGGGAGGTATTCACAGCGCCTCCTCGCAGGCTTGTCGCCAGATCAGCCCCGAGCGGTGAAAGCTATCTGCGATAGATCTATGGCACGGGCCTCGAGGATCACTCAAGCCAGGGCGTCGAGGCCGCGGGCCAGGTCGGCACGGATGTCGTCGAGGGCCTCGAGGCCCACCGCCACGCGGATCAGCCCCTCAGTGATGCCGGCGGACGCCTTCTGGTCGTCGGAAAGCCGGCCGTGGGTGGTGGTACCGGGATGGGTGATGGTGGACTTGACGTCGCCCAGGTTGCCGGTGATCGAGAGCAGGCGGGTGGCATCGATCACCGACCAGGCCACCTCGCGACCGCCCTTCACCTCGAATCCGATCACCGCGCCGAAGCCCCGCTGCTGACGGGCGGCCAGTGCATGCTGGGGGTGGCTCGGCAATCCGCTGTAGTGGACCCGCGCCACCGCCGGGTGGGCTTCCAGCCACTCGGCCAGGGCCTGGGCGTTGTCGCAGTGGGCGCGCATGCGCAGGTTCAGGGTCTCCAGGCCCTTGGTGAAGATCCAGGCGTTGAAGGGGCTCAGGCAGGGGCCGCAAGTGCGTACCACGCCGAACAGCTCCTCGAGCTCGGCGTCACGCCCCACCACCGCCCCGCCGACGGCCCGGCCCTGGCCGTCCAGGTACTTGGTGGCGGAGTGGATCACCAGGTCGGCACCCAGTTCGATGGGCTTCTGCAACGCCGGGGTCAGGAAGCAGTTGTCGATGGCCAGCAGCGCGTCATGGCGGTGAGCGAGTTCGGCCAACACCGCGATGTCGACCACCTCGGAGAGCGGGTTGGAGGGCGTCTCGGCGAACAGCAGCTTGGTCGCCGGGGTGATGGCCGCCTCCCAGGCGTCGAGGTTCGACAGCTCCACGTAGCGGGTGGTGATGCCGAGCTTGCCCAGGTACTTGTCGAACAGGCTGACGGTGGAGCCGAACAGCGAGCGCGAGGCGACGATCTCGTCGCCGGCCTGCAGCAGCGCCAGGGCGGTGGCCAGTATCGCCGCCATGCCGGAGCTGGTGGCCACGCAACGCTCGCCCCCTTCCATGGCCGCCAGGCGTTGCTCGAAGGTGCGCACCGTGGGGTTGGTGAAACGCGAGTAGATGTTGCCCGGTTCCTCGCCACCGAACTTGCGCGCGGCCTCGGCCGCACTGCCATAGACGAAGCTCGAGGTCGGGAAGATCGGCTCGCCGTGCTCCTGCTCGTGGGTACGCTGGTGGCCGGCGCGTATCGCCAGGGTTTCCAGGTCCCAGTCCGGTGTCTGGTCGTCGTGCATGGTCGGCCCCTCAGTCATCGATGTCGTCGTCCTGGTTGTGCATCCCCACCAGGGCATGGTCGCCGGCACTCTGCTCCTGCTTGGCGGCGTCGTTGCGCGAGGCCTCCAGGTCCGAGAGATAGGCCTCGTCGATGTCGCCGGTGACGTAGTTGCCGTCGAACACCGAGCAGTCGAACTGCTCGAGGGTCGGATTGACCTCACGGCAGGCGGCCTTCAGGTCCTCGAGATCCTGGTAGAAGATGCGGTCGGCACCGATCAGCTCGCCCACCTCGGCCTCGCTACGGCCATGGGCGATCAGCTCGCTGGCCGCCGGCATGTCGATGCCGTAGACGTTGGGGTAGCGCACCGGCGGCGCGGCCGAGGCGAAGTAGACCCTTTTGGCGCCGGCTTCCCGGGCCATCTGGATGATCTGCTTGCAGGTGGTGCCGCGCACGATGGAGTCGTCCACCAGCAGCACGTTCTTGCCCTTGAACTCGATGTCGATGGCATTGAGCTTCTGGCGCACCGACTTCTTGCGCTGGGTCTGGCCGGGCATGATGAAGGTCCGCCCGATATAGCGATTCTTCATGAAGCCTTCACGGTAGGTCACCCCCAGGTGCTGGGCGAGCTCGAGGGCCGAGGTGCGCGAGGTATCGGGAATCGGGATCACCACGTCGATGTCGTGCTCCGGCCACTCGCTCTGGATGCGATCGCCGAGCTTGCGCCCCATCTGCATGCGGGTGCCGTAGACATAGGCGCCGTCGAGGATGGAGTCGGGGCGCGCCAGGTAGACGTGCTCGAAGATGCAGGGCGCGAGCCGCGGCCGGTCGGCACACTGCTGGGTATGAATGGTGCCGGTCATGTCGACGAAGATCGCCTCGCCCGGGTCCAGGTCGCGGTGCAGCTCGAAGCCACCCACGTCGAGCGCCACCGACTCGGAGGCGATCATCACCTCCTGCCCCTGGCCCTCGTCGCGGGTACCGAACACCACCGGGCGAATGCCGTGGGGGTCGCGGAAGGCGACCATGCCGACGCCGTTGATGATCGCCACCGCGGCATAGCCGCCCTTGCAGCGGCGGTACACGCGCCGTACCGAGTCGAAGATGTCGCCGGGCTCGAGGTGCAGCCCCTGCTTGCCCAGCTCGTGGGCGAAGACGTTGAGCAGCACCTCGGAGTCGGAGCTGGTGTTGATATGACGCAGGTCGGAGGAGAACAGCTCCTGCTTGAGCTGGTCGGAGTTGGTCAGATTGCCGTTGTGGGCCAGCGAGATGCCGTAGGGCGAATTGACGTAGAAGGGCTGCGACTCTGCCTCGCTGGCGGAACCGGCGGTCGGGTAGCGCACATGGCCGATGCCCACGTTGCCCTTGAGGCGCGTCATGTGGCGAGTATGGAAGACGTCCCGCACCAGGCCGTTGCTCTTGCGCAACAGGAAACGGCCCTCATGCCAGGTCATCATGCCGGCGGCATCCTGTCCGCGATGCTGGAGCACCGTCAGGGCGTCATAGATGCCCTGGTTCACCGCCTGCTTGGCCATCAGGCCCACGATACCGCACATACCACCTTACCTCGCTTGCCTTGATGAGACGTGACCGTAGCCCGTCCCGAATTCATATGTCAGGGGATCGTCGTCGCCGGGTCGGCCTCCGGCTCGATGTCGGCCTGGCGATCGTTGCCGGGCAGGGACATCTCGCCCAGGGACTCGGGCGTCTCGGGAATGCGCCCCTCCCACGCCTCGAGCTGGCTCACCGCCCAGTCGCGCAGTTGCTCGAAGGCCGGACGCAGCTCGGCCTCCTGCCACGCCTCGAGCTGGGCCAATGGCGTGAGGGTGATCAGGATGGTGCCCAGCACCAGGATCGCCGCCCCCTTGGCGGTACCGAAGGCGGCCCCCATCACGCGATTGAACAGCCCCATGCCCACCCACTCGACGGCGGCATGCACCAGGCGAATGACGATACCGCCCAGCAGGATGACGCCGAAGATCACCAGGATGAAGGCCAGCACCAGGCGAGCATCGGGGTTGTCGATCAGGCCCGTCATCAGGTCCGCCACCGGCTCGGCCAGCAGCCGCGCCGCGAGCAGCGCGATGATCCACGCCGCCAGGCCCAGCGCCTCGCGGATCAGCCCGCGCAGGAAACCGGTCACGGTGGTCACGGCCAGCACGGCGAGAAAGCTCCAGTCGAACCAGGTCAGCGCCATGCTCACTCTCTCACTCGCACCAGCAGGCCCTGCAGGTTGGCCCGTTCCTTGAGCTCGCCCATGGCGCGCTCCCCATCCTCCGAGGAGTCATAGGGTCCCACGTAGACGGTGGTCAGGTTGTCACGTGGGCGGCTGAAGACCGTGAAGCCCTGCTCCCCGAGCCGCGCCTCGAGACGCTCGGCATTGGCCGGTTCGCCGAAGCTGCCCACTTGCACCGCCCACTCGCCGGTAGAGGCCGCCGGCGTGGGCGCTGCCGCTTCGCTCTCGGTGCGGCGCGAACTCTCGGCGAGGCGCTGGTCGGCGGCCCGGGCCAGTTCCGCGATGGGGTCGGCGTCCTCGCGCGCCGGCTCGGACTCGGGCGACGCGACCGCCTCGACGGCCTCCGTCAAGACCTCCTCGGATGCCTCGTCCGGCGTTTCCTCGGGCGGCACCTCGGCCATGGCTGGCTCGTCGACGGAGGCTGGCTCGCCCTCCTCCGCTGTCCGGGGCGTGAGGACCGAAGGCGACTCGATCTGCCCCAGGCTCGCGGGAGGCTGCGGATCCGGTACGTCATGGCGCTCGACGTCGACGGGCTGCTCGATGGTCAGCACCGGCTGGGGGCGCTCGCTGCGCGGGGCAGGCTCGTCGAACAGCATGGGGACGAAGATCACCGCCAGGGCGATCAGGATCACGGCTCCACTGAGGCGTTCTCGCATTCCGTACTTCATGGGGCTCCCTCGATGGTCGTCTCATCCGCTTCAGTCTGCGCCGACGACTGCCACCATGCCAGTACCTCGCCCACGGTGAAGAAGGAACCGCACACCAGCACCCGGTCCTCGGGGGCAAGGCGGGCGGCCAGCCAGGCGGCCCCTTCGGCGGGGGACGCGGCGCGGTGCCATACTTCCTCGCCGCGGGCGACGAGTCGCTCGGCGAGGTCATCGGCGGTGCGGGCCCGCTCGCCGGCCAGACCGACCGGCACCCAGGCGTCCACTGCCGGGGCCAGCGCCGCCATCACGCCGTCGGCATCCTTGTCACCGAGCATGCCGAGCAGGGCGATGGTGCGGCCGTCGCAGGGGCGCACCAGTAGCCGCTCGGCAAGATAGGTCGCCGCATGGGGGTTGTGCCCCACGTCCAGGCACCATCGGCCCAGCCACTGCATGCGACCGGGCAACGCGACCCGGCACAGGGCCCGGCGGCAGGCGCCCAGTTCCAGGGGCACGCCGGCGAGCGCCAGGGCCTGCAGGGCCGTGGCCGCGTTGTCCAGCGGCAGGCCGGGGTCGGGTAACCCGCCAAGGGCAAGGACTCCCCTGGAGTCGGGACGGGCCTGATGAGCGACCTCGCCTGTGGGGTCAGACACCGGCGGCGGGCAGTTCCGCTCGGAAGGTGGGTAGCCTTTGGGGTCTGACCCCATGGGTTCTGACGCCCTCATGGATAGCCGCTGTTGCGGACCCTTTTCATCGAGGGGGTCAGACCCCAAAGGCGCCACCTCGGCAACACGTCCAGAGAACCCCCAGCCCTCACCATCACCCTGGCGCCAGAACGCTTCGTCCAGGGCGTAGACCCGGGCGCCCAGCTCGCTCGCCACCGCCTTGACGCTCGCCGGCAGCGTCGTGCTGCCCAGCACGGCCGGGCGTCCGGCGCGCAGGATGCCGGCCTTCTCGCGGCCGATGCCCTGCAGGTCGTCGCCGAGGAAGGCGGCATGGTCCCGGGCCACGGTGGTCACCACCGCGACGTCGGGGTCGATCACGTTCACCGCATCGAGCCGCCCCCCGAGCCCCACCTCGAGGATCGCCAGGTCGGGAGGCCGACGGGCAATGGCCCAGAGCGCGCCGAGGGTGCCGACCTCGAAATAGGTCAGGCTCACCGGCTCGCCGTCGAGGCGCGCGGCCTCGACGGCCTCGAAACCGGCGATCAGGAGGGCATCGCCGGCCTCCTTCCCGTCCAGGCGCAGACGCTCGTTGTAGCGCAGCAGATGGGGGGAGGTATAGGCGGCCGTGGAGACGCCATGGGCCCGGGCCAGCGCCTCGAGCATGGCCACCGTGGAGCCCTTGCCATTGGTCCCCGCCACGGTGATCACCCGCCCGGCGATCGGCGCCTCGAGCAGGCCCATGCGCCGGGCGACCTCGGCCACGCGCTCGAGGCCGAGGTCGATGCCCACCGGATGGGCCGCTTCCAGCCGGGCCAGCCAGGCGTCGAGGGAAGTGGGCAGGGCGGCATCACTCATGGCGATAGCGGTCAGCGCGGGCCATCGGCGCGGTCGTCACGTCCCACTTCCTCGCCTTCGGCGCGCGCGGGGGCCTCATGCTCGGGAAGGGTCAGGGTATAATTGGCGGCGGCCTGGGCCTGTTCGGCGGCATCCACCAGGTCGAGCTCAGGCTCCCCCTCCTCGGCCAGGCCGATGGCCGGCTGATGGGTCAGCTTGCGCAGCACGCCGCCGAGGCGATCGCGCATCTCGCGGCGGTGGACGATCATGTCCACGGTGCCATGCTCGAGCAGGAACTCGCTGCGCTGGAAGCCCTCGGGAAGCTTCTCGCGCACGGTCTGCTCGATGACCCGGGGACCGGCGAAGCCGATCAGGGCATTGGGCTCGGCCACATTGAGGTCGCCGAGCATGGCCAGCGATGCCGAGACACCGCCGAACACCGGGTCGGTGAGCACCGAGATATAGGGCACGCCGGCCTGCTTGAGCTTCTCGAGCGCCGCCGAGGTCTTGGCCATCTGCATCAGCGAGAACAGCGCCTCCTGCATGCGGGCCCCGCCGGAGGCGGAGAAGCAGATCAGCGGGATGCCCTCCTCCAGGGCCACGGTGGCGGCACGCACGAACTTCTCGCCCACCACGCCGCCCATGGAACCGCCCATGAAGGTGAACTCGAAGGAGACCACCACCACAGGCAGGCCATCGAGGGTGCCCCGCATGGCGATCAGGGCGTCCTTCTCGCCGGTCTCCTTCTGGGCCGCCGCCAGGCGGTCCTTGTACTTCTTGGAGTCGCGGAACTTGAGGCGATCCACCGGCTCCACCCCGGCGGCCAGTTCCTCGCGCCCCTCCTTGTCGAGGAACCAGTCGAGCCGCTTGCGCGCGGTCAGGCGCAGGTGATGGTCGCACTTGGGGCAGACGTTGTGGTGCTTCTCGAGTTCGGGGAGATAGAGCACCGCCTCGCACTTGGGGCACTTGCGCCACAGGCCGTCGGGCACGCTCGCCCGGCGATCCTTGCGCTGAATGCGCCCCCTGGAGGGCACGATCTTGTCTAGCCAGCTCATGTCAGAAAGGGTTCCGTCATCTGGTCGGCGCCCGGCATCCCGGGCGCGTGGATCGAATCTGTCGAGGGCCGTTGTCAGGCGCCGCTCGAGGCGTCCAGGGCCTGGCGCATCTCGCCCAGCACCGCCTTGAGCTCGGCGGGAATCGCCTCCGGCGTCTCGGCGTTGGCAGCGATGCGGCTGACCAGGGCCGAGCCCACGATCACCCCGTCGGCTACCCTGCCCACTTCCGCCGCCGAGGCACCGTCACGAATGCCGAAGCCGACGCAGAGCGGCAGCTCGGTCATCTCGCGCAGCGGCGCCAGGTGACTGGCCACGTCCTCGGCATCGAGGGTCGCCGAGCCCGTCACGCCCTTCAGCGACACATAGTAGAGGTAACCTTCACCGTGGGCGCATATTGTAGCGGCCCGGGCGCTGGAAGTGGTAGGGGCCACCAGGAAGATCGAGGCCAGCCCCCGGGCCTTGAGCACGGGGCCGAACTCCTCGGCCTCCTCCGGCGGCATGTCGACGGTCAGCACGCCGTCGACGCCGGCCGTCGCGGCCTGCTCGGCGAAGGCCTCGAGGCCGATCCGCTCCATGGGGTTGAGGTAGCCCATCAGTACCACCGGGGTGGTGCTGTCGGTCTGGCGGAACTCGCGCACCATCTCGAACAGGTGGGCGAGGCGCACGCCGTGCCTGAGGGCCCGCTCGCAGGCCTTCTGGATCACCGGGCCGTCGGCCATGGGATCGGAGAACGGCACGCCGAGCTCGATGACATCGGCCCCCGCCTCCACCAGGGCGTGCATGAAGGTCACGGTGTGCTCGGGCGCCGGATCGCCGGCGGTGATGTAGGGAATCAGCGCGCGTCGGCCCTGGGCCTTGAGCGCGGCGAAGCGTTGGTCGATACGATTCATGGTATGGGCCGTCATCTAGAATTCGATCCCGTCGATCTTTGCCACGGTCATGATGTCCTTGTCACCACGGCCGGAGAGGTTGACCACGATCTGCTGGTCGGGCCGCATGGAGGGCGCCAGCACCTTGGCATGGGCCAGGGCATGGGCGGACTCCAGCGCCGGCATGATGCCCTCGATCCGGGTCAGCTCGCGGAAGGCCTCGAGCACCGCCTCGTCGTTGGCGGCCACGTAGTTGACGCGACCCACGTCCTTCCACAGGGCGTGTTCGGGGCCGACGCCCGGATAGTCGAGCCCGGCGGAGATCGAGTGGGTATCGGAGACCTGGCCACCCTCGTCGGACATCAGGTAGGTCCGGTTGCCGTGCAGCACGCCGCGGGGGGCATTGGAGGCCAGCGGGGCGGCATGGCGACCGGTCTCGACGCCGTCGCCGCCGGCCTCGACGCCGTACATCGCCACCTCGTCGTCCTCGACGAAGGGGTAGAAGAGCCCCATGGCGTTGGAACCGCCGCCGACGCAGGCGATCAGCGCATCGGGCAGCTTGCCGAACTCCTCCAGCGACTGGCGGCGCGCCTCGCGGCCGACCACGGCGTTGAAGTCGCGCACCAGCATCGGATAGGGATGCGGGCCCGCCACGGTACCGATGATGTAGAAGGTGTCGTCGACATTGGTGACCCAGTCGCGCAGCGCCTCGTTCATGGCGTCCTTCAGGGTGCGAGTGCCGGACGTCACCGGAATGACGTTGGCCCCGAGCAGGCGCATGCGATAGACATTGAGCTTCTGGCGCTCCACGTCCTCGGCCCCCATGTAGACGTCGCACGACAGCCCCAGGCGTGCCGCCACGGTGGCGGTGGCCACGCCGTGCTGGCCGGCGCCGGTCTCGGCGATCACCCGCGGCTTGCCGCTCTTCTTGGCGAGCAGCGCCTGGCCGATGGTGTTGTTCACCTTGTGGGCGCCGGTGTGGTTCAGGTCCTCGCGCTTGAGCCAGATCTGCGCCCCGCCGAGCTGCTTCGACCACCGCTCGGCGTGATAGAGCGGCGAAGGACGGCCCACGTAATGAGCCAGGTCATAGTCGAATTCCGCCTGGAACGCCGGATCGTCGCGAAGACTCAGGTAGGTCTTGGCCAGATCGTCCAGGGCGAAGCTCAGGGTCTCCGAGACGAACCGGCCGCCGTAGGGGCCGAAGTGGCCACGGGCATCCGGCAGTCGGGTCAGGTCACTGAACTTGCTCACGAAAGACACCTCACAGGTCGCCAGAAAGGGGCTGGTGGTTGAAAACTCTTGCTTCAAGGATCAGGCGTGCCGGGACACTGGGCATTACCCGCGGCGCGGAGCGCGTCACCTCGCCGAACGGCCTGCAGGAAGGCCGCGATGCGCCCGGCATCCTTGACCCCGGGGGCGGCCTCCACGCCGCCCGAGACGTCGACCGCGAAGGGCTGCACACGGGCGACCGCCTCGGCCACGTTGTCGGGGGTCAGGCCCCCCGCGAGAATAACAGGTTTTGCCAGGCCTGCGGGGATTCGCGACCAGTCGAAGGTGGCGCCGGTGCCGCCCGGCACCCCGGGTCGGTAGGCGTCCAGCAGCAGGGCCCGGGCGCCGTCATGGGCAGCGGCGAGGGCGTGCAGGTCGAGGCCGTCGCGCATGCGCAGCGCCTTGATCCAGGGCCGGGCGAAAGCGGCGCAGGCCTCGGGGGACTCGTCGCCGTGGAACTGCAGCAGGTCGAGATGCGCCGCACAGCGGTGGATCAGCCCGGGATCCTGGTCGACGAAGAGCCCCACCCGGGTGACGAAGGCCGGCACCCGCGCCGTGAGTTCGGCCAGGCGCGCCTCGTCGATGGCCCGCTTGCTGCCGGGCCAGAGCACGAAGCCCAGGGCATCGGCCCCCGCCGCCACGGCGGCATCGACGTCCTGCTCGCGGGTCATGCCACAGAGCTTGACCCGGGTGCGGGAAGGGATTTGATCGGCATTCGACAAGTGAAACTCTCCATGACCGCGTATTTCTCGATGTTGGCCCTTTCGCTAACCATGTCGGTGGCATGGCCCCATAGGGAGCGGCAGCGTTGAGTGCATCAGCCCTCCTTTTCGACGGCCATCGGCTTGCCGCGCCGGAATTCGACCATGGGGCAGTCGGGCAGTTCGCGCTCGCCGGTCCACTCGCCGAGAAAGGCCAGCAGGTTGGGCCCCAGCGGCTCCCGCGGCAGCCCCCAGGCCTCGTCGTAGAGCGAGTCGACGAAGTGCAGGCCACAGGCCGGCGCGGTGACGTCGGCCAGGGTACGATCCTTGAGGGCCAGCAGCTCGACCAGGTAGTCGCTGCCTCGCTCTCCGCGCCCCACGGTGACCAGGGCGCCGACGATATTGCGGATCATGTGGTGCAGGAAGGCGTTGCCCTGGACGTCGATCACCACCAGGGGACCGTGGCGATGCACCTCGATGAAGTGCAGGTGGCGCCAGGCGGTCTTCGACTGGCAGCCCGCCGCACGGAAGCTCGAGAAGTCGTGCTCCCCCACCAGGGCCTGGGCGGCCAGGTGCATGGCCTCGGCATCCAGGGGGTCGCGACACCAGGTGGCGTTGGCCCGCTCCAGCACCGGCCGGCTCGGCTGGTTGAGGATCACGTAGCGGTAGCGCCGCGCCAGCGCCTTGAAGCGCGCATGGAAGGCGTCGGGCACCGCCTTCACCCAGCGCACCGCGATATCCCGCGGCAGGTTGGCGTTGACGCCGAAGACCCAGGCCTTCTGCGAGCGCGGCGCGGGGGGGTCGAAATGCACGATCTGGCGGGTGGCATGGACGCCGGAATCGGTCCGCCCGCTGGCATGCACCGTCACCGGGTGGCTGGCCACCTTCGCCAATGCCTTCTCCAGTTCGGCCTGCACCGAGGCGGCATGCTTGAGACGCTGCCAGCCGCAGTAGGCGCTGCCGTCATATTCCACCCCCATGACCAGGCGGCCGGAGAGGGGATGGCGATCGTCGAGGGGTCGGAACAGGGTCATGCGGCCTTCAGAGGTCGTGGCGGGTGATCAACTCCCGGGCTTCCTCCCGTGCCGACGGATCGTCGGAGAGATCGACCAGCTCGTGCAGCAAGGGCCGAGCCCGATCGCGCTCGCCCGCATCCAGCAGGCGGCGAGCCTCGGCCAGCCTTGACGCGGAGGAAGCGCCGGCGGAAAGCCACTCATTATCCCGATCCAGCGGCGGGAATGCCACCTCTTCGACCTCCCAGTCGTCGGGCGCCCCGGCGGGACCGCGACGCTCGTCGCCGGGCGGCTTCGGCTCCTCGTCCGAGGGGCCAGCGGGAGCGGCCGGACTGAACTCCACGCTGGGCTGCATCGGCGTCTCCTCGCGTGGCGCCGGGCTGGGGTCCAGGGCGGGCGGCCGGTAATCGATGATGTCGCGACCGAGGTCGTCGACCCGATGGGACAGCATCGGTGCGGGCGGCGGCTCGGCAGCAGGAGGCGGCTCGGGGGCAGGGGGCGGCTCGGGGGCAGGGGGCGGCTCGTCTTCGCTCGCCTCGGGGCGCGCGGCTTCCGGCGAGGCCGGGGTTGGCCGGACATCGCTTTCGGGCTCGGGCTCCGACACGGACTCGGACTCGGGCCGACGGTAGCGGGCGGCAGGATCCTCGAGCACTTCCGGCTCGGCGGCGTCGTCGGCGACTCGTTCCGCTGGCTCCCCACCAGGCTCGGATGCCGATGGGGACGGCTCCTCGTCGGGCTCGTCGAAACGCCGCGGCGGCAGCTCCGCCGGCTCGGCAAAGACGGCACGGTCGCCTCCCGCCGGCGCAGCCGAAGCGTCCTGCGGCGCGGGGTGCCGGTTCATCAGGCTCTCCACCTCGGCCAGCACCGCCGGGTCGCCGCCGGCCCGCAGGCGCATGGCCTCGCGATCGGCCTTTTCATGGTCACCCTGCTCCAGGTGGACCATCAACAGCTTCACCCTCAGGTCGTCGCGCTCGGGCTCACGCTCCAGGCTGGCCTCGAGCAGCTCACGCGCCTGATCGTAGCGGCCATAGGCGATGAAGATATCGGCCTCGTTGATCGCCTCGGCCTGGGGCATGGCGGTCCGTGCCGGCGCGGCCTCGCCCGCGTCGGCCGCCGAAGGGGTACCCACCGTGGAGCCGGCCCCGCCACCGTCCGGCGCCACCGCCTGCAGGCCGAAGGTGGTCGCCGTCTCCTCCCGGCGCCGGCGTCGCACCAGCACCCAGAGCGCCAGCAACGCGGCGAGGGCGGCGCCCCCCAGCATCAGGCTACGATCCAGCGCCCCCCGGTAGAGGGCGCTCCACCAGGGGGTCTCGGCCGGCTGCCCGCTCTCTCCCGGCAGCACCACCCCGCCCGTCCCGGGGCCGTCGCCCCCCTGCCCCCCGGCACTCAGGGCGGCCAGCTCCTCGCGCAGGGCGTCCAGCTCCTCACGCATCTGGCCGAGTTCGTCCTGCAGTTCGTCGCGCTCGTTGCGTACCGCTTCCAGGGACTGCTGGCTCTCGAGCCAGCGGGCCTCGAGGCGCAGCAAACGCTCGTCGCTGGTCAGGTCGCCACCGCCCTGGAGAGCCTGGAGCACCGTCGGGTCGATGTCGAGCCGTTCCCCGCCGGGGGTCGCGGCACCCTCCTCGTCTGCCCCCCCCTCTCCGGGCGCCGCCCCCTCCACCGAGTCGGCGGCCCGCGCCGCTTCGGCAGCCACCTCGGCATCGGTGAGCAGCGTCAGGTGTGGCCCCTCCTCCCCGCCGATCTCCGCGGGAGCCTCGACGACTGGAGGCGTCGCCGGCTCGGCCTCCTCGCCCTCCGTCGCGGCCGCTGGCTCGGCCGGGGTCGGGGTCTCGGCGGTGCCGGCCGCCGCGACGGCGGCTTCCGGCGAGACCTCCTCGCTGCCGCCCAGCGGCACACGGGCCGGTGCCCCGCTGCCACGATTGGCCCAGGCCTGGTTCATGGCCTGGACGACGCGTGCGGCGTCACCGGCGGAACGCGCGGCGATGGTGTCCCGGCCCGGCACCACCAGGGTGAAGCCGGCACGCATGGCGTTGATGTTGCCCGAGGGAAACACCTCGGGGTTGGCTTCCACCAGTGCCACCATCATCTGGTTCATGCTGATGCCGCTGTCCGGTCGCAGGCGGCCGGCCACCGACCAGAGGGTGTCGCCACTGCGCACCCAGGCCGGATCGTCGCTACCGGCCCGGGCCGCCGGACGGACGACGGGGCGTGACGTCGCCGATGGCTCCTGGCCCGGCGACGCAGCGGCGACGGAGGGCGCCGCCGGCCGTGTCGGGGTGATCAGCGCCGGCATCTGGTCATAGTCGGGCGGATCGAGCAACAGGGTCACCTCGCGCAGCTGCTGGCCGTCCGGCCAGTCGAAGCGCAGCAGCAGATCGAGCCAGGGCTCGCGCACGGGACGGTCGGTGGTCAGGACCAGCACCAGCCGGCCCTCGCGCTGCTCGACGGCCAGCCGCACGCTGGCCGCTAGCGGCGTACGAGCCAGGCCGGCAGCCGAGAAGGCCCGCTCATCGGCCACCGAGACGTTGAGCAGTCCCGCCTGCATCCCGGCGGTATCCGTCAGGGGGATACTGGCACGCAACGGGGCATTGAGCGTAGAGCGCACGTCGGTCTCGCCCAGCCCCAACCCCAGCGCCAGGGGGCTGGTGGCAGAGAGCGAGAGCAGCATGGCGAGAGTCAGCTTGCGTTTCATGGCGTTCCCTTGCTTCTCCCGGCTGGCCGGGTCGTCGGGCAGCGGGTGAAATGATTAGTCTCGTTATGATCTTTATGTATCACAAACCTGGCCCCGTGCGCCTGTTCCGGATCATGCTTGATGCCGTGCCTTTCAACGTAAGCCAGAACGAGGCGTTCCCGCGAATCCGCCATTCCACGAGAAAAAACGGGGCGTCTCCCGAAGGAGGCGCCCCGTGGTGGCCATGCCGGCAAGGCTTATTGCTCGCGCAGGATCTTCAGCATCCGCTTGAGCGGCTCGGCCGCGCCCCACAGCAGCTGGTCGCCGACGCTGAAGGCGGAGAGGTACTCGCCGCCCATGGCCAGCTTGCGCAGCCGGCCCACGGGCACGCTCAGGGTGCCGGTGGCGGCCGCCGGCGTCAGGCCGGCGATGGTGGCGTCCTTGTCGTTGGGAATCACCTTGACCCAGTCGTTGTGCCTGGCCAGGCGGTCCTCGATCTCATCGATCGGTACGTCCTTCTTCAGCTTGATGGTGAAGGCCTGGCTGTGGGAGCGCATGGCACCGATGCGCACGCAGAGCCCATCGATGGGGATCGGGTTGTCCTGCAGGCCGAGGATCTTGTTGGTCTCGACACTCCCCTTCCACTCCTCCTTGCTCTGGCCATTGTCGCGCTTGACGTCGATCCAGGGCAGCAGGCTGCCGGCCAACGGCGCACCGAAGTTGTCGGTGGGGAAGTCGCCGCTGCGCATGGCCGCGGTGACCTTGCGGTCGATGTCGAGGATCGCGCTGGACGGATCGGCCAGTTCGGCGGCCGCGCTGTCACGCAGCGCGCCCATCTGGTTGAGCAGTTCGCGCATGTGCTTGGCGCCGGAGCCGGAGGCGGCCTGATAGGTCATGGAGGTCATCCACTCGATCAGGTCGGCCTCGAACAGGCCGCCGAGGCCCATCAGCATCAGGCTGACGGTGCAGTTGCCGCCGACGAAGGTCTTCGCCCCTTTGGCCAGCTGGGCATCGATGACGTGACGGTTGACCGGGTCGAGGATGATGGTCGCCTCGTCCACCATGCGCAGGGTGCTGGCGGCGTCGATCCAGTAGCCTTTCCAGCCGGCGCCACGCAGGTCGGCGTAGACCTCCTTGGTGTAGTCGCCGCCCTGGCAGGTGATCACCACGTCCAGCGCCTTGAGGGCCTCGAGGTCGAAGGCGTCCTTGAGCGGAGGCACGTCGACGCCGACGTCGGGGCCGGCCTGGCCGACCTGGGAGGTGGTGAAGAAGACCGGCTCGATGCCATTGAAATCCCCGTCTTCCACCATGCGCTGCATGAGCACCGAGCCCACCATGCCGCGCCAACCGACGAAACCGACTTTCAACATGTGAAGTCCTCCTGAAATTGAATGTGGTCCATATTATACAGGAAGCCGGAAGGGATCGCAGGCTCACGCCAAGGCAGGACTAGTGCCGATGGACAGACCGCTCGGGGCTGATCTGGCGGCAAGCCTGCGAAATGCGATAACCCTTGAGCCTATTGGGCCTCGAAGGCCGCCAGCACGGCGTCACCCATCTCCGTGGTGGAGACGGTGCGAGTGCCTGCCGAGGCAATATCCGCGGTTCGCAGACCGTCGTCCAGCACCCTGCCCACGGCGGCCTCGATGCGCTCGGCGAGCACGGGCTCGTTCAGCGAATAGCGCAGCATCATGGCCACCGAGAGGATGGTCGCCAGCGGGTTGGCGACATTCTGGCCGGCGATGTCCGGAGCGCTGCCGTGGCAGGGCTCGTACATGCCCTGGCCGGACTCGTTGAGCGAGGCCGAGGGCAGCATGCCGATGGAGCCGGTGAGCATCGCCGCGGCGTCCGAGAGGATGTCGCCGAACATGTTGCCGGTGACGATCACGTCGAACTGCTTGGGGGCCCGCACCAGTTGCATGGCGGCGTTGTCGACATACAGGTGCGAGAGCTCGACGTCGGGATACTCCGGTGCCAGGCGCTCCATTACCTCGCGCCACAGGATGGTGACCTCGAGCACGTTGGCCTTGTCGACGCTGCAGAGCTTCTTGTGGCGCTTGCGAGCCATCTCGAAGGCCACGCGACCGATACGCTCGATCTCGGACTCGGCGTAGACATAGGTGTTGAAGCCCACCCGCTCGCCGTCGCGCTCCTCGATGCCGCGGGGCTGGCCGAAATAGATGCCGCCGGTCAGCTCGCGCACGATCATGATGTCCAGCCCCGACACCACCTCGGGCTTGAGGCTCGAGGCGTCGGCGAGCTGCGGGTAGAGGATCGCCGGACGCAGGTTGCCGAACAGGCCGAGGTTCTTGCGCAGGCCGAGCAGGCCCTTCTCGGGGCGCTTGGCCAGGTCCTCGATGGTGTCCCACTTCGGGCCGCCCACGGCGCCCAGCAGGATGGCGTCGGCACCCCTGGCCTTCTCCAGGGTCGCGGCCGGCAGCGGCTCGCCATGGGCGTCGTAGGCGCTGCCGCCGACCAGGGCCTCTTCGACCTCGACGTCGAGGCCGCGGGCCTGGCAGGCGGCCAGCACGCGGCTGGCCTGGGCGGTGATCTCGGGACCGATGCCATCGCCCGGCAGTACCAGAATCTTCTGTGTCATGGTTTCGTCCTTGTGCCGTCACAGCCAGCAGGGCAACAGGAGGGGCGCCGGGGGCAGGCCGAAGAGGAGGTCATTTGCCATGGATGGCAAATGTAGCGCCCAAGGAAGGGTTCACAGCGCCTCCTCGCAGGCCTGCCGCCGGATCAGCCCCGTCACCCGGCCGATGCAACGAGTTTGTATCAAGCCTGAGCGGTATCGCGGAACAACCAGGGGCGCGCCTGCCGATGCTTCTCTTCGAAGGCGCGAATCGCCTCCTCGTCCTTCAGGGTCAGGCCGATGTCGTCGAGCCCCTCGAGCAGGCAGTGCTTGCGGAAGGCATCGACCTCGAACTCGAGAACCTCGCTCGTGGGCGTGACGACCCGCTGGTTCTCGAGGTCCACGTCGAGCCGATAACCCTCGCTGGCCTCGACCTCCTTGAACAGGCGATCCACCGTCTCCTCGGGGAGGGGGATCAGCAGGATGCCGTTCTTGAAGGCGTTGTTGTAGAAGATGTCGGCGAAGCTCGGGGCGATCACCACCCGGAAGCCGAAGTCCTCCAGCGCCCAGGGAGCATGCTCCCGCGAGCTGCCGCAGCCGAAGTTGCGCCGGGTCAGCAGGACGCTCGCGCCCTGGTAGCGCGCCTGGTTGAGCACGAAGTCGGGATTCAGCGGGCGCTTCGAGCAGTCCTGGCCGGGCTGGCCCTCGTCGAGATAGCGCAGCTCGTCGAACAGGTTGACGCCGAAGCCGGTGCGCTTGATCGACTTCAGGAACTGCTTGGGGATGATCAGGTCGGTGTCGACGTTGGCCCGGTCGAGCGGCGCAACGAGGCCTTCGAGACGTTCGAACTTCTGCATGGCTCAGGCCTCCTGCACGGATGATTGAGAGTCGTCGATGCTCCGCACATCGACGAAGTGGCCGGCGATGGCCGCCGCGGCGGCCATCGCCGGGCTGACCAGATGGGTGCGCCCACCGTAGCCCTGGCGCCCCTCGAAGTTGCGGTTCGAGGTGGAGGCGCAGTGCTCGCCGGTGCCGAGCTTGTCGGCATTCATGGCCAGGCACATGGAGCAGCCCGGCTCGCGCCACTCGAAGCCCGCCTCGGTGAAGATCTTGTCGAGCCCCTCGGCCTCGGCCTGGCGCTTCACCAGGCCGGAGCCCGGCACCACCATGGCCAGCATGATGGAGTCGGCCACCTTCTTGCCCTTGGCCACCTTGGCCGCCTCGCGCAGGTCCTCGATGCGCCCGTTGGTACAGGAGCCGATGAACACCTTGTCGAGGCGGATATCGGTGATCCTCTGCTTCGGCGCCAGCCCCATATACTCCAGGGCCCGCACATAGCTACGCTGGACGGTCTCATCGGGGGCCTCGGCCGGATCGGGCACCTCGCCGGAGACCCCGGTGACCATCTCGGGGCTGGTGCCCCAGCTCACCTGTGGCTCGATCGCCGCGGCGTCGAGCTCCACCACCTTGTCGAAGGCGGCGTCGTCATCGGAGACCAGGTGGCGCCAGTCGGCCACGGCGGCATCCCACTGCTCGGCGGTCGGGGCAAAGGGCCGTTCGCGCAGATACTCGATGGTGGTGTCGTCGACGCCGATCAGGCCCACCCGGGCACCGGCTTCGATGGCCATGTTGCATACCGTCATCCGTCCCTCCATGGTGAGATCGCGGATGGCGCTGCCGGCGAACTCGATGGCATAGCCGGTGCCGCCGGCGGTGCCGATGCGGCCGATGACGGCCAGCACGATGTCCTTGGCGGTGACACCGGTGCCGAGCCTGCCCTCCACCCGTACCTGCATGTTCTTCATCTTCTGGGCCAGCAGACACTGGGTCGCCAGCACGTGCTCGACCTCGGAAGTGCCGATACCATGGGCGAGCGCCGCAAAGGCGCCATGGGTGGCGGTGTGGGAGTCGCCGCACACCACCGTCATGCCCGGCAGGGTGGCGCCCTGCTCGGGGCCCACCACGTGCACGATGCCCTGGCGCGCGTCGTTGATGCGGAATTCCTCGATGCCGAAGGCTTCGCAGTTGTCGTCCAGGGTCTGCACCTGGATCAGCGAGACCGGATCCTTGATGCCGGCATTGCCTTCGGCGCGCTCGATCACGGTGGTCGGCACGTTATGGTCCGGGGTCGCCAGGTTGGCATCGAGGCGCCACGGCTTGCGGCCGGCCAGGCGCAGCCCCTCGAAGGCCTGGGGCGAGGTCACCTCGTGGAGCAGCTGGCGGTCGATATAGATCAGCGCGGTACCGTCGTCGCGCTCCTTGACGAGGTGCTGCGACCACAGCTTGTCGTAGAGTGTCTGGCCTGCCATGTCGTTCTCCCGGGCCTTCGGCCCTCTTAGCTGAATCCGGTCGTTTGCTGCCTTTCGCGGCTCTTCCGTCGACAGGGCGTCGCGGAGGCGCTGTAAACCCATCCCTGGGCGCTACATTCTTCATCCATGAAGAATGACCTCCGCTTCGCTCTGTCCCCGGCGCCGCTCGGGCTTGGCCCGCGGGTCCCTATGGGGTCAGACCCCGGCGGTGTCGTGTACGCTCGAAACCTGCATCACGGCAGGCTTCGTGACTCGGCTGGGGTCTGACCCCATAGGGGCAGCCTCAGCGTATGCATGCAGTGTCCTGCGACTCGCCCATAAAATCAATTCATGTTATTTATTGAATGGATTCCACATTGGAATCTCAGCGCCATGCCGGAGCCGAACCATGGATACCCAGAGCCTTCAGGCCTTTCTCGCCGTGGCCGACAGTGGCAGCTTTTCCCGGGCCGCCGAACAGCTTCACCTGACCCAGCCGGCGGTGAGCAAGCGCATCGCCGTGCTCGAGGGCCAGATCGATGCCCGGCTGTTCGACCGCATTGGCCGGCGCGTCACCCTCACCGAGGCCGGCCGGCTCCTGCTGCCCCGGGCCCGGCAGATCCTGGTGATGGTGGACGACAGCCGCCGGGCCCTGGGCAACCTCGCCGGCGACGTGGGCGGCAGCCTGACGCTCGCCACCAGCCACCATATCGGGCTGCACCGACTGCCGCCGCTACTCAAGGCCTATACCCGCCGGCATCCCGGGGTGCGCCTTGACCTGCACTTCCTGGATTCCGAGCAGGCCTACCAGGGGGTGCTGGACGGCGAGCTGGAGATCGCCGTAGTGACCCTCGCCCCGCACCCCGACGAGCATCTCGAGGTGGTGCCGATCTGGATCGACCGGCTCTGCTTCGTCTGTGCCCCCGACCACCCCCTGGCCGGCCGTGAGCGCCTGACGCTCCACGAGCTCTGCGAGTTCGATGCCGTACTGCCCGGTCCGCTGACGTTCACCCGCACCCTGATCGAGGCACGCTTCGCCGCTGTCGGCCTCACCCTGCCCGTGGCGCTCTCCACCAACTACCTCGAGACCCTGAGGATGATGAGCGCCATCGGCCTGGGCTGGAGCCTGCTTCCCGAGGGCCTGGTGACCAGCGAGCTGCGGGTGCTGACGGTCGACCATCCACCCATCCACCGCCCCCTGGGCTATCTGGTGCACCAGAGCCGTACCCTCTCCAACGCCGCCCGGGCCATGATCGACGAGCTGGAGGCCGCCCGCGAGCCCGGCGCCAGCGAGTGGCGGGACAGGCGCTGAATTGTTTAGGCTGCTCAGCATATCTTCCGGAGCCCCGCCACCGTGACCGACAGCGACGCCAGCCCTCCCCCGTTCCGCCATGCCCTGGCCGGCGGCCTGATCCTCGCCGGGCTGGTGCTGCAGGTGCTGCGCTTCGCCGGGCTGCCGATCGCCCCCCAACCGGTGAGCTACGGCTTCTGGCTGGCGGTGCTGCTGCTCTGGCCCGACCTGCCGCGGCGCACGCGCCGTCAGGCCGGCGCCCTGGCGGGCATCGGGCTGGGGCTGCTGATCGTGGCGCAGTGGCGGTATGGCGCCTATGTCGCCTGGCCGCGCACGCTCGACGGCAACAGCTATGTGGTGGCGATGCTGGTGGGCGTGAGCTTCATCGGACTGATCGGCAACCGCCGCGGCAACGTCCGCCCCCTGGGGCACCCGGTGACCGGTGGGCGTGGCATCGCCGGCACCTGGCTGGGCGTGCACCTGCTCGGGGCGATCCTCAACCTCTCCACGGTCTTCATGATCGGCGACCGGCTGCAGCGCAACGGCCCGCTGACCACGCCCCAGCTGCTGGCCCTCAACCGCGGGCTGTCGAGCGCCGCGCTCTGGTCGCCCTTCTTCGCCTCCATGGGGGTGGTGATGACCCTCGCGCCCGAGATGCGCTTCTCGACCGTGGTCGCCTTCGGGCTACCACTGGCGCTGTGCGCGGGGGGGCTCAGCCTGGTGGACCTGTCGCGCCGCTTCGACCTCGCGGAGACCGCGGGCTTCTCGCTGTCGCCGTCGAGCCTGCTGATGCCGGTCTCGATGGCCGCCCTGGTGATGCTCTTCCACTACGGGCTGACGCCGGGACTCAGCATCGTCAGCATCATCACCTTCCTGCTGCCCGCCGTGGCGCTCGCCTCCAACCTGCCGAAGGGGCCGCGCTGGACGCTGCGACGGGTGCGGCTGCACAGCCTGCATCGGCTGCCGGCGATGCGCGGGGAGATCTCGCTGTTCCTCTGTGCGGGGCTGCTGACCCAGGGGCTCTCCACCTTCATCGCCGCCACCACCGGCAGCGAGTGGACGCTCTTCGTCCGTTTCGGCCCCCTCGAGGCAGTGGCGAGCTTCCTCGCCATCGTCGCCAGCGCGGTCCTCGGCCTGCATCCCATCATCGGCGTCTCGGTACTGGCCTCGATGCTGGAGCTCGATGCCGGCCGCCAGACGCTGTTCGCCTTCGTGGCGCTGGCGTCCTGGGCGGTGGGCACCAGCGTCGGCCCCCTGTCGGGCATCAACCTCTCCCTCCAGGGGCGCTATGGCGTCAGCGGCTCGCGGATGATGCGCCAGAATCTCGGCTATGCGGCGGCGATGGCCGTGCTGGTCGTCGCGGCCATCCTGGGGCTGGACGCCTGGCTATAGGGGGTTTGCGGTCACTCCAGCGGCGCACGCGCAAAGTAACGGTGGCCACACTGGTGGCAGGGCCCGATGCGCGCCACCCCCTCCAGGTTGACCACGGCACCGCAGTGCACGCAGGCCATGCGCCCGGGGGCCGCCATCTCGCCCTCGCAGTAGTCGGCGCGGGCGGCCTCCAGGTCCTCCTCGAACCGCTCGCGCTCGATCCGGCTGCGATCGGCGATGGAGAACAGCGACTCCACCACCTTGCGTGACAGCATGGAGAGATCGATGCCGAGCCAGGTCGCCACGCTCTCGCCGCCGGCCCCCAGGTAGCGGCGCATCTCCTTGAGGTCGCGCTCGACCCAGGCACGCAGCAGCGACAGCTCGTCCTTGGTGAACTCCTCCAGCTCGGCCTCGAACTCCACCGCGTCGTCGAGCTCCTGCTGCAGGTTCTCCCAGGTCAGCTCGTGGGCGCCCTCCTTGATGCGGCCCAGCATGCGCTCGTAGCCTTCGCGCAGGCGGCGGTCGTGACGGGGATCCTTCTGCTCGCTCATGATCTGCTCCTTCCGTTCTCGAGGCGATGGGCCCGGGCATAGCCGGACCCTGCCGTGCTGGGGTATCCTTGCCTACCATTTAGACGACATCCTGCCGGCAGTTCAATGTCTTGACGCATCTTGGCGACGGGACCATGACACCGGACAATGCCCGTTTTGACCCGCGCAGCGCCCGCAAGCGGTGCGCCTGACTTGCAAGGTACCCCTAGACAGCGATGGACGCACAGTACAAGCCCTTCGATATCGAACGCGATGCCCAGCAGTTCTGGGACCAGCACCAGTGCTTCAAGGCGGTGGAGGATGCCAGCCGCGAGAAGTTCTATTGCCTGTCGATGTTCCCCTACCCCAGCGGCAAGCTGCACATGGGGCATGTGCGCAACTACACCATCGGTGACGTGGTCTCGCGCTTCCAGCGCATGCAGGGCAGGAACGTCATGCAGCCCATGGGCTGGGACGCCTTCGGGATGCCCGCCGAGAACGCCGCCATCCAGAACCGGGTGCCGCCGGCCAAGTGGACCTACGACAACATCGACTACATGCGCCGCCAGCTGAAGGCGCTGGGCTTCGCCTACGACTGGAGCCGCGAGTTCGCCACCTGTGACAGCGACTACTACCGCTGGGAGCAGTGGTTCTTCACCAAGCTGCTGGAGAAGGGCCTGGTCTACAAGAAGATGTCCACCGTCAACTGGGACCCGGTCGACCAGACCGTGCTGGCCAACGAGCAGGTGATCGACGGCTGCGGCTGGCGCTCCGGCGCCCCGGTGGAGCGCAAGGAAATCCCGCTGTGGTTCCTCAAGATCACCGACTACGCCGAGGAGCTGCTGGCCGATCTCGACAAGGTGGAGTGGCCCGAGCAGGTCAAGACCATGCAGCGCAACTGGATCGGCAAGTCGCGGGGCGTAGAGATGGCCTTCGACATCGCCGACCACGACGGCGACGCCTTCGAGCCGCTGCGTGTCTACACCACGCGCCCCGACACCCTGCTGGGGGTGACCTATGTGGCCGTGGCCGCCGGCCATCCGCTGGCCAAGGCGGCCGCCGAGGGCAATGCCGAACTCGCGGCCTTCCTCGAGGAGTGCTCCCACGGCGGCACCTCGGAAGCCGAGCTCGCCACCATGGAGAAGAAGGGCATGCCCACCGGCCATGTGGCGGTGCATCCCCTCACCGGCCGCGAGCTCCCGGTCTTCGTGGCCAACTTCGTGCTCATGGAATACGGCACCGGCGCGGTGATGGCGGTGCCCGGCCACGACCAGCGCGACTGGGAGTTCGCCAGCAAGTACGGCCTGCCCATCGAGGCGGTGATCGCCGACGAGAGCGGGCAGGCCCCGGACCTTTCCGTGGGTGCCCATGACGACTACGGCATCCTGATCAATTCCGGCGAGTTCGACGGCCTCGACTTCCAGGCCGCCTTCGACGCCATCGCCGCCAAGCTCGAGTCGCTCGGTCGCGGCGAGGTGAAAACCAACTTCCGCCTGCGCGACTGGGGCGTGGCGCGCCAGCGCTACTGGGGCGCGCCGATCCCGGTCAAGTACGGCCCGGAAGGCCAGACCGTGCCGCTCACCGACGACGAGCTGCCCGTCGCCCTGCCCATGGAGGTCACCGTCGACGCCTCCGGCTCGCCGCTGAAAAAGATGCCGGAATTCTCGGACCTCGGCGACGGCTGGGTTCGCGAGACCGATACCTTCGACACCTTCATGGAGTCCTCCTGGTACTACGCGCGCTTCTGCTGCGCCGACAACCCGGAAGCGATGCTCGACGAGCGCGCCAACTACTGGCTGCCGGTGGACCTCTACATCGGCGGCATCGAGCACGCCATCCTCCACCTGCTCTACGCACGCTTCTTCCACAAGCTGATGCGCGACTTCGCCCTGGTCGATTCCGACGAGCCCTTCCAGCAACTGCTGACCCAGGGCATGGTGATCGCCGAGACCTTCTACCGCACCACCGAGAACGGCGGCAAGGAGTGGTTCAACCCCGCCGACGTCGAGGTCAGGCGCGACGACAAGGGCCGCCCGATCAGTGCCGTCCTGATCGCCGACGGCCAGCCGGTGGAGATGGGCGGCATCGAGAAGATGTCCAAATCGAAGAACAACGGCGTCGACCCCCAGTCGATGATCGACCGCTTCGGTGCCGACACCGTGCGCCTGTTCATGATGTTCGCCGCCCCCCCCGAGCAGTCGCTCGAGTGGTCCGACTCCGGTGTCGAGGGTGCCAACCGCTTCCTCAAGCGCCTGTGGCGACTGGTCAGCGAGCACCTCGACGCCGGTAGTCCCGGCACGCTCGACGTCAACGCCCTGACCGACGCCCAGCGCGAGCTGCGGCGCAAGACCCACGAGACCATCAGGAAGGCGAGCGACGACATCGGCCGACGGACCACCTTCAATACCGCCATCGCCGCGGTGATGGAGCTCTCCAACGCCCTGTCGCGCTTCCACAACGACGGCGACGACGACGCCTCGCCCCAGGGCCTGGCCGTGGCCCGCGAGGCCGTGGAGGCCTGCGTGCTGCTGCTGGCACCGATCACCCCGCACGCCTGCCACGCCCTGTGGCGCGAGCTCGGCCATGACGAGCCGGTCATCGATGCCGCCTGGCCGGTGCACGACGAGTCGGCCCTGGCCCGCGACAGCATCGAACTGGTGGTCCAGGTCAACGGCAAGCTGCGCGCCCGTATCGAGGTGGCCGCGGATGCCGACAAGGCCGCCGTCGAGGCCCGGGCGCTCGCCGCCGAGAACGTGCAGCGCCATACCGAGGGCAAGACGATCCGCAAGGTGATCGTGGTGCCCGGCAAGCTGGTCAATGTCGTGGTGGGCTGAGCAGCGAGACAGGGAGAGACCCATGCAGCGCCGAACCTTTCTACACCTCGGACTGGCCGCCGGCACTTCCCTGGCGCTGGCCGGCTGCGGCTTCCACCTGCGCGGCCTGGCCACCCCCGAGGCGGTGCTCCCCGAGCTCGCGCTCGCCGGCCCCGACAGCGACCTCGCGCGGCTGACGGTCGAACGCCTCGCGTCCGCCGGCACCCGGGTCCACGATGGCGCCCCCCTGGCCCTCAACCTGGGCGACGAGACCTTCCGTGAACGGCGCCTGGGCGTGCTCGAGAGTGGCCCCCGCGAGCTGGAAATGGAACTGACGGCGCCCTTTTCGGTGCAGCGCCGCAGCGACGGCGCCTACCTGCTCGACCAGCAGCGGCTCGAGGTCAGCACCCGCTTCACGGTGACCGACGACAACCTGCTGGCCCAGGATGACATCCGCGCGGAGACGCGCGACCGGCTTCGCCGGGAGGCAGTGACCCGTCTCCTCGACCGGCTCCGGGCGATGACCGACGCATGAAGATCTATGCCGACAAGCTGCCCGAGGCGCTGACGAAGAAGTTGCCGCCGGTGGTGATCGTCGCCGGCGACGAACCCCTGCAGCATATGGAAGCCTGTGATGCGGTGCGTGGCGCGGCACGAGACGCCGGCATCGAGGAGCGAGAGATCCTGCCTGTGGAAGCCAATTTCGCCTGGGGACGACTGCGGGAGGCGTCCGCCAGCCTGTCGCTGTTCGCCTCGCGCAAGCTGATCGAACTGCGCCTGGCCGGCAGCAACCTGGGCCAGGAGGGCGGCAAGGCACTGAAGGAGTACGTGGACGGGCTCGGGGACAGCGACAACGTGCTGCTGATCGCCATGGGCAAGCTCGACTTCCGCCAGCAGAAGAGCGCCTGGTTCCAGGCCCTCGACAAGGCCGGGCTGTTCGTGCCGGTGTGGCCGGTGGATGCCTCGCGGCTGGGCTTCTGGCTACGCGACCGGGCCAGCCGCCACGGCCTGACCCTCGAGCTGGACGCCGCCCGCCTGCTCGGCGAACGCACCGAGGGCAATCTGCTGGCCGCCGACCAGGAGCTGCAGAAGCTGGCGCTGCTGGTGCCTCCCGGCACTCGCGTCTCGCCCCGGGAGATCGCCGGCGGGGTGGAGGACAGCGCCCGCTACGACGTCTTCACCCTGGTCGATGCCTGCCTCAGGGGCGAAAGAGCGAGGGTCTCCCGCATCATGGCCGGACTGCGCGGCGAAGGCGTCGAGACGCCCATCATCCTCTGGGCCCTGACCCGCGAACTGCGCACCCTGCTCTCGCTGCACCAGCACCTGGACCAGGGACAGAGCTTCGAGCACGCCTGCAAGTCGCAGAAGCCGGCGATCTTCGAAAAGCGCCGCCCCGCCTATCAGCAGGCCCTGGCTCGCCTGCCGGTGAAGCGCCTGCACAAGCTACTGCTGTTCGCCCAGCGCCTCGATCTCGCCATCAAGGGCGCCTCGCGACTGCCGGTCCAGGACGGCCTGCACGACCTCGCCCTGACCCTCGCCGGAGGGCGCGGGTTGCTCGCCGAACTGCCCTCCTCCTACCGTATCGCCTGACGATGCGTACGCCGGAGGGCACACTGCCCTTGCCCCGACGCCATCCGTTGATGCCAACGGCATGAAACTCCAGGCCATTTTTGCCTATACTGGTGACGCATCGTTGCATGCACGTCTCGACCGCTGCCTCGCTTGGACGCGACGCGTGGATCATCAAGGAGCCGGAAGCCAAACCCAAGAAGAAGGAACACCACGATGATGAAGAAGATCTGCCGTTACCTCAGCCCGCTGCTCATCGCCGCCCTGGTGCTGGGCAGTCTCCCCGTTGCCGCGGCTCCCCAGGCCACGCCGGGCAGCGACCTGATCTCCACCCAGGCGGCCCTGAACGCCGAGCGACCCCAGACCGACCGCGAGCGGATCCACGAGATCCTCGCCCGCGAGGAGGTCCAGCAACAGCTCGTCGCCCAGGGCGTGGACCTCGCGGAGGTGGAAGCGCGCGTCGCCGCCCTGTCCGACGAGGAAGCCGCCCAGATGGCCGAACAACTCGAGCAGCTCCCAGCCGGCGCCGGCGTCGGAAGTGTCGTCGGAGCGCTGTTCGCCGTCTTCGTGATCCTGCTGGTCACCGATATCCTCGGCCTGACCAACGTCTTCCCCTTCACTCGCTGACCGGGGAGTCCCATGACACCACGCCGTTCACGGCAGCACTTGCATGACGCCTCAAGGAACGCCCGCCCTGCGGGCGTTCTCGCCTTGGTGCTGCTGACACTCCTGCTGGCCGGCTGTGCCGGTACGCCGCAGTTGGCCGAGTCCACCCGGGAGCGACTGCCGCGTCAGGCGTCAGTCGAAACGGTTCCCTTCCATGCCCAGCGCGACTACCAGTGCGGTCCCGCCTCCCTGGCCATGGTCCTCAATGCCGAGGGTGTGGAGGTGGGGGTCGACACCCTGATTCCCCAGGTCTTCACGCCCCGTCGGGAGGGAAGCGTCCAGCCCGAGATGCTCGCCACCGTGCGCCGACACGGTCGCATCCCCTTCGTCATCGACAATCGCCTCGATGCGCTGCTGACCGAGATCGATGCCGGCCACCCCGTGCTGGTGATGCAGAACCTCGCCCTGCCGGCCTGGCCGATGTGGCACTATGCCGTGGCCATCGGCTATGACCTGGACGCCAAAGAGCTGATCCTGCACAGTGGCGAAGAACCCGAGCGGATCGAGTCCTTCCGTCGTTTCGATGCCACCTGGGCGCGCAGTGACCGCTGGGCCTTCGTCGCCCTGCCCCCCGGCACACTCCCCGCGGGGGTCGCCGAAGACCGCGCCATGGAGGCGATCTCCGCCTACGAACGACTGCATGGCGCGGAGGCCACCCGGCCCGCCTGGGAGGCCCTGGTCGAGCGCTTTCCCCGGGCCGCCCTGGGCCACTTCGCCCTGGGCAATGCGCGGCATGCCACGGGCGATGCCCAGGGGGCCATCCGGGCCTTCCAGCGCGCCGTGGCGGTCCAGCCGGAGCTCGCCGTGGCCTGGCTCAACCTGGGCCTGGTGCTTCGCGACCAGGGTGACAGGAATGCCGCCCGCCATGCCCTGCGCCGCGCCGCCGCCCTGCCCGGCCACTGGCAGCCCCGTGCCCGGGAGGCGTTGACCGGCCTGGAGGAGGAAACCCTGTCATGAGCTACGATATCGTCCTCAAGCGCATCTACCGCCCCGCCGAGCCGGAGGATGGCGCCCGGGTCCTGGTCGACCGCCTCTGGCCGCGTGGCAAGCGGCGCGAGAGCCTGGCACTGACCGACTGGTATCGGGACGCCTCGCCATCACCGGCACTACGCCGCCAGTACCACCTGGGAGAGATCAGTCATGCCGTCTTCGCCGCCCGCTATCGCGGCGAACTGCGTGACGACCCCGACTGCCTGATCCCGCTGATGCGCCACGCCCGGCGCGGGCGGCTGACCCTGCTCTCGGCCGCCAGGGAGCTGGACGACTCCCATCTGCCCATCCTGCGCGAAGCGCTGCTCCAGGCGCTCGAGGCCGAGGACGCCGAGGAGCGCGAACTCACCTCGCCGCCGTGCTTCAAGGGACAAATCAGGTAGTAAGCGACTACGCCCAGCAGATGGGGCAGAAATGGGGGCAATACCGAAAGAAAATGGCGCGAGGAGCCATTACACTACCTCGCGCATCCTGGAGCGCGGCAGATGTGCTTCGCAGTCGACACAGAAGTAGAATCGCTCGATATGCAAGGCGCGCTCCCACCAACGTTGCTTGACCTTGTAGACACCAAATCCCCTGCATCGTGGACATTGCAAAAGCATGGAACCTCCATGCGGCACCAAGCCTCCACATGAAGGCATATGCCACCTCTCCGGCCGCTCTCTCGCTCCCGAATCCCGAATAAAGAAATAATATAGGCCGCCCGGCAATTCAATCAGCTCGGCGGTCCATATTTTTCATACCCGAGTTCCCCGGTGGCAAACCGATGACCTTACGTAGCCATTCGGAAAAGGTATCCGGCCCCCAGGCACCGGCCTGTCCAGCAGCGCTATGCCGAGCCCTCCTCGGGTCGGCCGGTGCCTCGACGGCGATCCCCAATGGCCCCTCACTTGTAGGAGTAGTGGTAATACCCATAGCCATACCGGGTGGCTGCCTTGCGCACCATGGCATTGAGAATCGCCCCCTTCACCGTCACCCCCGCCGTCTCCAGCCGCCTGACCGCCAGCTGCACCTCCCGCAGCGGGTTCACCTGGAAGCGCGCCACCAGCAGCGTGGTACCACACTGCGCGCCGATCACCGCGGCATCCGTCACCGCCAGCACCGGCGGGGTGTCGACGATCACCAGGTCGTAACGCTCGCCCACCGCGTCGAGGAAGCGGCTGA